>NZ_JBFRDU010000001.1:0-405212 GCF_052113965.1 Rhizobium sp. RAF56 | reverse complement strand
GTCTCTCTGCGACCCTCGCCACCTCCATCGGCAGCGAGAAACCATGTGTGCCGCACAGGCACGTCCGGAGCGAAACCCGACAACGCGTCTCCACGCCGCCGCCGTCTCCGGAGGGAGACCTTTTTCTGCGGACCCCCGAGGAAAGGGCTTACGTCCTTCCCCAACCCCAAGCGCCGATCCCGCCTCGCCGCGACGCCTCGCGGTGTATCCGATGGCGGGACGGAGGGATTGTGGCATGGCTGCGAGCAAGGGGGATGAAAAAATGATTAAGTGATTGAATTTGCGTGATCGGACGTTCGTTTCATGCCCGGCTGTTATCCTGTTTGCGACATGAACGTCTGTCGATCCCCTTCCCCTGCCACGTCACGCGACGCCCCTTGGCGCCATCGGCGGACCCGCAGTCGCTCTATTCAAAGCCTATTGTCCAAGCCCGATGTTCTTCGGTGGATATTTCTTGAACGTCGCCGCATGTGCTTTCATTTCCGCCGCCATGGACGCCAGGAAAGCGTTCATCCGGTGGCCGACCGGGTACTGTTCCTTCGGGTCGATGTAGAGATTGAAAAGCCATGGCGCGAGGCCCACGTCCGAGACGGTGGTCATGTCGATGTTCAGCCACTGCGCCTTTTCTTCGACGATCTTGATGTGGATCTTGTACTCGTACATCCGCATCGCCATCAGGTTGGCCTCGTTCCAGATGTAGACCTTCTCCCGGTTCGAATTGCCGTTGTCGGCGAGCAGGAACGAAGTCTGGTCGATGCCGTCGATGTAGCGGTCAGCCGGAATCTTATCCTTGATGCCGGCGAGGTCCAGCGATGTGTTGTAAAGATCCATCAGATCGAAAATCTCATCGCTTTCCCGACCCGGCGCGATCGTGCCGTGCCAATAGGCGATGCCGGGCACGCGCACTCCTCCTTCCCAGGCCGAGCCCTTGGCGCCGCGAAACGGCGTGTAGCCGCTATCCGGCCAGCTATCGAGCTGCGGTCCGTTGTCGGAAGTGACGAAGATGAAAGTGTTGTCGAGCACCCCGGCCTTGTCGAGCGCATCGACGATTTCGCCGACATAGGCGTCGACCTCAACCACGTCGTCCTTGTATGGATATTTGCTGCCGCTTTTTCCCTCGAACGCCTTGGACGCGAAGTTGTCGGCATGCACTTTCATGAAGCAGTGCTCCAGGAAGAACGGTTTGTCGCCCTTGGCGAGATCCGCTATCTTGGCGACCGTGAATTCCTTCAGCGTCCGATCGCCCTCTGCCATCTTCTCGATGCTGTCGATCTGCTCCACCTCGGTTGTCTCACCGCCCTTGAAACCATGAACGAGCGCGGTGCTCGATCCCGTCGCGCGCAGCATGGCCAGCCGCTCGGGGTTCAGCACGAGATCGGGGTAACGGCGTTTGTCGACGCCCTGGCTGATTTCCTTCTCGGCTTCGTAGAACCCGTAGAATTCGTCGAACCCCACGTCGTGGGGTCGCATACCGACCTGCTCGCCGACATGCCACTTGCCGGAGAGGATGGTAGCGTAGCCCGCCTCGCCGAGCAGTTTCGGCAGCGGGATCTCATCCGCCCACGGGTTCTTGGTCAGCTTGTCGCCGGCGAGGATGGGGCGGGTGAGCCCGGTGCGCACCGGAAGCCGTCCGGTCAGGATAGCTGCACGGGTTGGCGTACAGGTCGGCTGCGAATAGGTCGAGGTGAGCTTCAATCCATCGCGAGCGAGGCGATCGATGTTTGGCGTCGCCGCCCCGATCGCAGCGCCACCGCCATAGGCGCCGGGGTCGCCCCAACCCATGTCGTCGATGACGAGCCAGACGATATTGGGCCGCCTGCCCAAATGGCGGTAAAGCGCGTCAAGCTTCTGCTGGGCCGCCGCCTGTTGGTCGGTATGCACCAGGGCGGGTTCGGCGCTTTCACTGGTACGGACCGCTTTTGACAACACGGATTGCGAGAGCGCAAGGGTCGGGATTGCCGCGATGACCGCCGTCTGGAAAACGAAGGCGCGAAGTTTCGCTATGTTCATGCTGGTTTGCTCCCTCGTTGCTCGCGGAAGGTGATCACCGCCGCTCGTTACTCGTCACCGCGACGTAGGTGTTGCCGATCTGGTCGTCGAATGTGAGCCGATGCCGATTGAGTTGAGCTTGCGGCACAGGTGTTTGACGATCTGAACGAAAGCATAAGTAAGCCGAGCAACCGGGTAAGTACGTTACAGTAACTACGGGCGCCGGCACGCCGCTTCGGGGCGGCAGGAGAGGGCGGTCGCAGCACACCGGGCCGCCAGCGCAACGTGGGCAGCCTCGGTTCGCTGACTCCCTGAGAGTAGGGGGCCGGGCCGCCACGATCTATGCGCTGTCCGCCTAGGGCCGACAGCGGAAGAGAGCTCTGGTCCGGTTTGCGCCGCCAATGGCACGAGGCGGCCATTGGAGGCGCGGAACACCGGGACCGGCAACCATGGAATCGTCGCGTTTCACCGATCAAGCGCGCTGTCCTTGCTGCCTGCAGGTCTAGGTCGTTCAAACCCGGTATGTCAGTGAAAAAGTCTGCTGTCAGAGAGTATCGATGACCCCGCCGTCAACGCGAACGGACGCTCCCGTGGTCGCGGAAGCGAAGGGCGACGCAAGATATGTCACTAAGTTCGCGACTTCCTCGACGCTCGTGGCACGTTGAATGATCGAGGTGCCGCGATGTTGCTTGACGAAGGCGGCAGCGATCTCCTCCAGCGGCAACCCGGTTTTCGCTTGCTCATCGGCAAGCATTGCTTCCACGCCTTCGGAAAGCGTGGGGCCGGGGAGTACGGAGTTCACGGTGACATTCGTGCCAGCCATGCGCTTGGCGAGACCACGGGCGACGGCGATGTCGGCGGTCTTGCTGACGCCGTAGTGGATCATCTCGACCGGAATGTTGAAACCGGATTCGGAGGCCAGGAATATCACGCGGCCCCAGTTCAATTTCTGCATACCTGGAAGATAGGCGCGGGAGAGCCTGACGGCGGACATGACGTTGACCTGCCAGTGACGATCCCAGACCTCGTCACCGGCGTCGAAAAAGTCGATCGGCTGGAAGATGCCGGCGTTGTTGACCAGGATGTCTACCTGAGGAATTTGGGCGACAAGTGCCGCACACCCCTCGGCGGTTGAGAGGTCGGCGGCGGCGGATTTGACACTGCCTCTGGCGCCTTCGCCTTTGAGACGTTCGGCGGCCTTTGCGGTCTTGTCCTCTGACCGGCCGTTGATCACGACATCCGCTCCCGCCCTTGAAAGCTGGCGGGCAATTGCGTAGCCGATGCCTTCCGTCGAGCCTGTGACCAGCGCCCTCTTGCCAGTGAGATCGATTTGCATTTTCTGCTCCTGTCGAGGTTGGATGACGAAAACCTATAGTCAGTTTTGCAGTCTCGCAACGGCCTGGCAGGCGGTTGATCTGGCGAACTCTAAGACGACTTCGAGGCCCTACGCCCGATGCGGTCGTATTCTTGTACCACTCGCGGTATCAACGGCCGCTTTGGGCCGAGAATACACATCCGCTCGCGCAAGACATGTCATCAAAACCTACATATCGACTTAGGCAGGCATTAATTCCTGGCTGCTATCTTCGATTGAAGATTTTCTGAGGGCGAGTGCAATGAGCGGTGATGGCGTGAAGAACAGATTGATGTCCGGAGAATGCGTTCTTTGGGCGGGTTCTCCGGCTCAAGGCCTATTGTTCACCGGGCGAGATGCTTTTTTGATCCCTCTCAGTATGCTTTGGCTTGCATTCACTATCTTCTGGCTAGGGACCGCCGTCGCAACGGGCGCTCCTATTTTCTTTCGACTGTGGGGCGCGATGTTCGTTGCCATGGGGCTCTTTCTGCTCGCCGGTCGCTTTATAGTCGATGCCTGGCTCAGGAGCCGGACATCTTATGCTGTAACCGATCAACGCATTCTCATTGTCCGGTCGGCACCTTTCCCGAGCGTCACATCGATTGATCTGGATCGCCTGCCAGAAATCAATTTGATCGGCGACGGCAATCCCAGGGGGCATATTCGATTTGGACCATCCGCCTTGTTTGCAGGCAACCGCTCGATGTTAGCTTGGGTCCCGTCGCTTGATGCAGTTCCCCAGTTTCTTGGGATCACAACGCCGTCCAAAGTCTTCGAGACGGTAATGCAGGCCAGTCGTAAACTGCGGGCAGGATTGGATGCCGGAGCAAGTCCCAGAGCAAGTCAATGAGCGTCTTTGCGCCATCAGATCACTCCTGGCATCCGCTTCGGACCGGCAGGTGACCTCGGCCGCTTGCGCCGACAGCAGACGTTTGAGCCAGACGATCTCGTTCAGTGGTGCGGCACGGCGCGGGTTGGCGCTAGCCCGCACGCAGCGCACCAGGCCGCCAGCACCACGTGGCCAGCGACCACAGGCCATAAGGCGATACCCGAGACACCATGGAGCCAAGCGAAAGCCAGGACGGCGATGACGGCGACATTGTAGAGGAGCATCGCCACGACCAATCCTTTTGCGGCTTTCGCTTCGGCATCTTCCCGCGCCAACCAGCAGGCCACGCCGAGGGCGAGTATGGCCCCGCCGGCCACTCGGCTGACCGCTAGATCGACAGGAGCATCGGGCGCTGCTCCGAGGAGGAGTTCGACCAGTGGCAAAGGCACCACCAGCAGCACTATGCCTGTCGCGGCCTCAATCGTACCCGTCACCGAAAGCAGCAGCTTGGTCTTGGTTCCTATCCTCGCAAGCATTTTGCCTCCGTTGATACCGATGCCAGCCATTATGGGCGCTCGCAACGCACTACTGGCTGCTCAGGGAAAGCGCCATCCGCGATCGCCAGGCGCTATTCGTTGATCTCCGGCTCCACCAGCCTTGCCAGATTTTTCAGAGACTCCTGCCAGCCGAGATAGCAAGCCTCCGGTGGAATGACATCAGGCACGCCGGACTGCGTGACATGCATTTCCGTCCCGACCGAAACTTTCTTGAGGGTCACCACGACCTCCATTTCGCCAGGCAGATTGGCGTCGTCGAACCTGTCGGTGTAGCGCAGGCGTTCGCCTGGGACGAGTTCAAGATATTCGCCGCCAAAGGCGTGGCTCTGGTTCGTCGTAAAATTCCGGAACGACATTCTGAACGTGCCGCCGACGGTCGGTTCCAGGTGATGCACGGTGCAGGCAAAGCCGTTGGGCGGAAGCCATTTGGCAAGCGCGTCCGCCTCGATGAACGCGCGATAGATTTTCTGCGGGCTGGTGGCCAGGACGCGGTGAAGGCGTATGGTGCTGGGCATGGTCGTGATCCCTTGAATTGATGAAATGGACGACCCAAGGACGAGCGAAGCATTGCCAATCCGACAGGGGTAAATCTCTGTTGACGTAAAATTATTTCGAGCAACGTGCGACGTCAGTGACATGGTTTGCGCAAACGGCGCTGATGCGCAAGACAAGATCGCGCCGCCTCGCCGATGTTGCCGAACCAAGATTTCCTCTTCGCGACGAGGCCATTGCCGCATAGATTTGGTGCGCGTGGCGGTGCTTCAGACGGTTGATCGCCTTTGCTGGCCAATTTCAGGTAGGGTCGAGACATCATGAACACAACGCAGCGCAAGCTGACGACGATCTTCTCCGCCGATGTTCAGGACTATACGCGTTTGATGGGGGCCGATGAGGAAGGCACCCTTGCGACGCTCAAGCGGTATCGCGATGCGATGTCCCGCCTCATCGGGGCGCATGGCGGACGCGTGATCAACACGTGGGGCGACGGATTGATCGCCGAGTTTCCGAGCGTGGTCGAAGCGGTGCGCACGGCCGTGGACGTGCAGAACGAGCTTGCGGAATTGAACGGCGCGCGGTCGGCTGAAGGACGCATGCTGTTTCGGATCGGCATCAATCTCGGTGACGTGATCGTCGAAGGCGACGATATCTACGGCGATGGCGTCAATGTCGCCGCACGCCTGCAGGCAACGGCGGCCGCCGGCGGGATCGTCATCTCCAACACCGTCTATGATCAGGTCCGCAATAAAATCGCCGTCGGCTTCGAATTCCTCGGCCCCCTGAAGGTGAAGAACGTCGAGGATGCCGTCCCGAGCTATGCCGTGCGGATCGGTGAAAACATCGGGTTTGCACGATACCCGGCACCGGAGGAGCCGCGTCCGGCTCCGGCAAAATCCACGCGCCGGGCAATCGCCGGCATGCGCGGAAAACTTGGTGTGCTTGCCGTGGTTGCCGTCGCCTTGGTCGCGGTCAATCTGCTGACCTGGCAAGGCGAATTCTGGGCCACCTGGCCGGTCCTCGCGCTCGCCTTCGCCTGGGCGATGATCTGGACGAGGCGCCAGAACCGCATCGATCCGAACATCGCCACCCTAGCCGCCGTCGGCGTGGGGATCGTTTGCATCAACCTTCTGTCGTGGAGTGGGACATTCTGGGCTGTATGGCCCCTTCTCGCCTTCGCCGTCGTCATCGGCATTCGCTGGGTGGCGAGGCGCAACTGATCCCACACGCGTAGTTTTGCCCGAGATAAAGTGGGTTTCCGGCTGACCGCCAACAGGCGGCGTCGGCTTTATTCGCCTTCGCGCCGATCAGGTCTGAATTTCGATGCCCGCCTCGATCGCGGCTTCGATGAATGCCTTGCGCGCCTCCTCGCCGGTGCGCTTGCCCTTGATGACGTCGGCGCAGATCAGGAGGGCGCGGTCGAGGGCGGGGCCGTCCTCGATCGGCCAGTCCTCGATCATCACCCAGGACGCGGCCTGGGTGGTGGCGATGGTCTCGTACTTTCCGGGTTCTTCGAGGGCGAGCAGAACCGGTTTCGACCAGGGAGCTTGCATTCTGGCTTCGCTTTGGTCCGTGGGCATTGGATTTGGCCTTTTCATTATTTCGTCTATGCGGGCGAGAACCCTCCCCACGAGTGGGAAGGGTTTTGGGCAAAGTATCACTCAGCCGCTTCCGCGTAACTCTCAACCGGTGGGCAGGTGCAGATGAGGTTGCGGTCGCCGTAGACGTTGTCGACGCGGTTTACGGGAGACCAATACTTGTCGACGCGGAAGGCGCCCGGGGGGAAGCAGGCTTGTTCGCGGCTGTAGGGGCGGTCCCATTCGCCGACGAGGTCTTCCACCGTGTGCGGGGCGTTCTTCAGCGGATTGTTGGCCTTGTCCATCCGACCATCCTCGATGTCGCGCGCTTCCTCGCGGATCGCCAGCATCGCTTCGCAGAAGCGGTCGAGTTCTGCCTTGGTCTCGCTCTCGGTCGGCTCGATCATCAGCGTTCCCGCGACCGGCCAGCTCATGGTGGGCGCATGGAAGCCGCAGTCGATCAGGCGCTTGGCGACGTCGTCGACGGTAACGCCTGAACTATCGACCAGCGGGCGCGTGTCGATGATGCATTCATGCGCGACGCGTCCGGTCTCGGACTTGTAAAGCACGTCGTAGGCGCCCTTCAGGCGGGCTGCGATATAGTTGGCGTTGAGGATCGCCACCTTGGTTGCCTGCGTCAGGCCCTCGCCGCCCATCATCAGGCAGTAGCTCCAGGAGATCGGCAGGATCGAAGCCGAGCCGAAGGCGGCCGCCGAGACGGCGCCGGGCCGTCCGTCCGTTTGCGGATGGCCGGGGAGGTAGGGTGCCAGATGTGCCTTGACGCCGATCGGGCCCATTCCCGGTCCGCCGCCGCCATGCGGAATGCAGAAGGTCTTGTGAAGGTTGAGGTGGGAAACGTCGGAGCCGATGTCACCGGGGCGGGAGAGACCGACCATGGCGTTCATGTTGGCGCCGTCGAGATAGACCTGGCCGCCGTGGCCGTGGACGATGTCGCAGATCTCCTTCACCGTTTCCTCGAACACGCCGTGCGTCGAGGGATATGTGATCATGCAGCAGGAGAGATTTTCCGCATGCTGTTCCGCCTTGGCGCGGAAATCGTCGAGGTCGATGTCGCCGTTGTCGCGAACCTTGACCACGACCACCTTCATGCCGACCATCTGCGCCGAGGCCGGGTTTGTCCCGTGCGCGGAGGTCGGGATCAGGCAGACGTCGCGCTGACCTTCGCCGTTGGCGATATGGTAGTTGCGGATGGTGAGCAGGCCTGCGTATTCCCCTTGAGCGCCGGAATTAGGCTGCATCGAGAAGGCGTCGTAGCCGGTCACCGAGCAAAGCTTCTCCGTCAGGTCGTCGATCATCTCGCGATAGCCGAGCGCCTGATCTTCAGGCACGAAGGGGTGGATATCGGAAAACTCCGGCCAGGTGATCGGCAGCATCTCGGCCGTGGCGTTGAGCTTCATCGTGCACGAACCGAGCGGGATCATGGCGCGATCGAGCGCAAGATCGCGGTCCGAGAGGCGGCGGATGTAACGGGTCATCTCGCTCTCGGCGCGGTTCATGTGGAAGATCGGATGCGAGAGGTAGTCGCTCGTGCGCAACAGGTCTTCCGGCAGGCGATAGCCGGGCTCGAAATCGGCGAGCTTGAAATTGCCGCCGAAGGCGCGCCAGACGGCTTCCAGCGTCGCCGGGCGCGAGCGCTCGTCAAGGGTCATGCCGATCTTCGTTTCGCCGACCTTCCTGAGGTTCACGCCTTCGGCGACCGCCGCCCGCATGATCAGCCCCTGCATGTGGCCGACGTCGACGGTGATCGTGTCGAAGAAGGTCTCGGGCTCGACGATGTAGCCGAGCTTCTCCAGCCCCTTGGCCATCAGCACGGCCTTCTGGTGGACCTGCTGGGCGATCGCCTTGATGCCCTTGGGGCCGTGGAAGACGGCGTACATAGAAGCCATGACCGCGAGAAGCACCTGCGCGGTGCAGATGTTGGAGGTCGCCTTTTCGCGGCGGATATGCTGTTCGCGGGTCTGCAGCGACAAACGGTAGGCGCGGTTGCCGCGCGCATCGACCGAAACGCCGACGAGACGGCCGGGCATGGAGCGCTTGTGTGCATCCTTGACCGCCATATAGGCGGCGTGCGGGCCGCCATAGCCGACCGGAACCCCGAAGCGCTGCGACGAGCCGACGGCGATGTCGGCGCCCATTTCGCCGGGCGACTTCAGAAGCGTCAGCGCCAGGATGTCGGCGGCGACGACGGCGATCGCACCGGCCTGATGAAGGCGGGCGATCAGGCCGCTGAAATCATGGATGCGGCCATGCGTGCCCGGATACTGGAAGATCGCGCCGAAGACGTCGACCGGATCGAGATCCTTGAAGGGATCGCCGACGATCACGGACCAGCCGAGCGGCTCGGCGCGGGTGCGGATGAGAGCGATCGTCTGCGGATGGCATTCCGCGTCGACGAAGAAGGCCTGAGCCTTGGTCTTCGAGACGCGTTCTGCCATGGCCATGGCCTCGGCCGCAGCCGTCGCCTCGTCCAGAAGCGATGCGTTTGCGACGTCGAGGCCGGTGAGGTCGGTGATCATCGTCTGGTAGTTCAGGAGCGCTTCCAGGCGGCCCTGGCTGATTTCCGGCTGGTAGGGCGTATAGGCCGTGTACCAGGCGGGATTTTCCAGGATGGTGCGCTGGATCACCGGCGGCGTGATCGTGCCGTAATAGCCCTGGCCGATCAGCGAGACCAGAACCTTGTTCTTGTTGGCGGTCTCGCGCAGCCGGTCGAGCGCTTCGCGCTCGGTCATGGCCGCGCCCCAGGTCAGCGGCACCTTCTGCCGTATGGAAGGCGGCAGCGTCGCATCGATCAGCCCGTCGAGGCTGCTGAAGCCGACGACCTTCAGCATGTCGGCCATTTCGGACGGCGACGGACCGATGTGCCGGCGGTTGGCAAAGTCGTAGGGCTGGTAGTCCGTGAACGTAAATTCGGTGGGCGTATTCATTATGCCGTGAGCTCCTTGTAGGCAGCTTCGTCAAGCAAAGCATCGACATCGGAGATATTCTTGAGTTTCAACTTGAAGAACCAGCCGGCGCCCTGCGGATCGGAATTGACCAGCGATGGGTCGGCGGTGATGGCTTCGTTGATCTCGGTGATTTCGCCGTCGAGCGGGCAATAGACTTCGGACGCTGCTTTCACGGATTCGACGGTTGCGGCATCGCCGCCCTTGGCGAAGCTCGCGCCCACTTCCGGCAGCTCCACGAACACGAGGTCGCCGAGTTGCTCGACCGCATAAGCCGTGATGCCGACGGTCGCGACGCCGTTCTCGATGTTCAGCCACTCGTGTTCTTCGGTGTATTTCAGCATGTGTTTGTTCCTCTCTCGGTGTTGACGTATTTCGGGTGCCGGCACCTTCGCCCCGCTCGCGGGGTGGCCTTTAGCGCTTGTAGGTCGGCGTCACGAAAGGCAGCGTCGCGACGATGACGGGCAGGTACTTGCCGCGTACCTCCGCGAAGATCCGCGTGCCGGGTGCTGCGTGGCTGACTGGCACGTAGCCCATGGCGACCGGGCCATCGGCGCTGGGGCCGAAGCTGCCGGAGGTGACTTCGCCGATCTCGGTCTGGCCTTCCATATCCGCATAAAGCTTCGCGTGGCCGCGAACCGGCGCCTTGCCGTCCGGCTTCAGGCCGACGCGGCGGCGGGCCGCACCGGATTCCAGCTCGCGAAGGATGCGGGATGCGCCCGGAAAACCGCCGGCGCGGATGCCGCCGCTGCGGCGCGCCTTCTGCATCGCCCACTCGAGCCCCGCCTCCACCGGTGAGGTGCTGGTGTCGATATCGTTGCCATAGAGACAGAGGCCGGCTTCCAGGCGAAGCGAATCACGCGCGCCGAGCCCGATCGGCTGCACGTCGGGATGCTCCAGCAGCCACTTTGCCACGGTCTCGGCCTTGTCGGAGGGGACCGAGATTTCGAAGCCGTCTTCGCCGCTATAGCCGGAGCGCGAGACGACCGAAGGCACGTCGTGCAGGCTGACCTCGCGCACGTCCATGAACTTCATGTCGTGCAGCCCGGCCCAGAGCTCGGCGATGACAGCCTGTGAGCGCGGTCCCTGCAGGGCGAGCAAGGCACGGTCGTCGAGAAGGGTGATGTCGCAGCTATCGCCGATATGCTTGCGCATATGGGCAAGGTCGGCGTCCTTGCAGGCGGCGTTGACGACCACCAGCAGATGGTCGCCCTGGTTGGCGATCATCAGGTCGTCGAGGATGCCGCCGTTCTCGTCGGTGAAGAAGCCGTAGCGCTGGCGGCCTGGCTTTAGCCCCAAAATGTCGACCGGGACGAGGCTTTCGAGCGCGAGCGCCGCATCCTCGACCTTGCCCGAACGTGCGCGGACGAGGACCTGCCCCATGTGCGATACGTCGAAAAGGCCAGAGGAACTGCGGGTCTGCAGGTGTTCCTTCAATACGCCCGCGGGATATTGCACCGGCATGTCATAGCCGGCAAACGGCACCATGCGCGCGCCGAGCGAAACGTGAAGGGCATGAAGAGGGGTCTTCCTAAGGGCAGCGGTCTCGTCCAAGTGACGCCTCCGGTTTTTGCGCTTGGCGTGCAAGCGCGGGCTCAGTTTCGAAGGCGCGGTCGCACCCAGGTCTTTGAGCCCCCTCTGTCCTTGGCGCCTGAGATTGTTATCCCTTCGGCGAGCGCGTGGAAGCGCTTCTCTCCAGAGTTCCGTCTGCCCCCGCTGGTCCTTTTGCCTGAGAGTTTCCGGGGCGGTTGCTCCTTCGGCACCGGCAATGCCGGTTTCTCCCAACTGGGTCGGCGCAATTATCCGGCGGCAACCGACCTTGGCAAGGGGCAAATGTCGCCGTGAAATAAATTTTTGTCGTGACGGCGACCCGGACGGGAATCCGGATCGCCGCCGCCGCCTTTGGCTCAGCTGCCATTCTTGTGGGCCGGCAGGCCCTTGCGCTTCGTCGAGGCGAACTCCTCGAGTTGCTTTTCTGACATGCTGTCGACCATTTCCTTCGATGCGCCCTTGAGTTCGGATTTCTTTATGTCGCCGCGTTTGGCGGCAAGGGCGGCACCCGCCGCCTTCTGCTGCGCCTTGGATTTTGCCGGCATCTTCGTTCTCCATGTCGCGTTTCCAGGTGTTGCGAAAACCCCTCGGGGGGCGCGATGTTCCACTCGTGTCCAACTCGGACTTTGCAAAAACACCGAAACGCCTTATGGCGTTGTTGCGGAGGATCCGATGCGGGCAGGGCTAAGAGCGGCGATCACATTGCGCATGTTGTGCGCCGTCGCGATCCTATTTCTCGGATTGGGCCACCAGCCGCCGGAGATGCGCGAGCGGGGGGGCTATAGCGCCGCGGCGTATGTGTTGCCTGATGGCACTGAGGCGTCGCTTTGCGTCACGGTCACCGATGACAGCGGCAAGCCGATCGCCGCCTTCAAGCCGAATTGCGAGGTTTGCCGCCTATCGGCCAGCGTGATTCTTCCGACGCCCGACACAGGCGCCTGGGTCGTCCACGACTTCGCCTCGCTCCGTAATCCGCCAAAAACTGTGCCCGTCCTCTTTGTCCCACGTGCGGTCGAGCGCCCGAATTCCCGCGCGCCGCCTGCGCTCGTCTGATCTTCAGCCATCGAATGAACGACAGATGATGCCGGCGAGCCCGCCAAGAAACGGCCCCGGCGAGGAGCAATAAATGAAAACCATCAAGACGCTTGGGTTTGCAGCCCTCTTTTGCGGTGCCGCCGTTGCCGGCGCTGAAGCACACGTGACCTTTCTCGACGACGTTGCGGCGCCGGAAAGCACGATACTCGCCACCCTTCAGATCCCGCACGGTTGCGACGGCAAGGCGACCACCGAGGTGCAGGTCAAGCTGCCGGAAGGCTTCGTCTTCGCCAAGCCGCAGCCCAAGGCCGGCTGGGAGGTCGAGGTGATCAAGGGCGACTACCGCAAGAGCTACGACAACCACGGCGAGGCGGTCAAATCGGGCGCCGTCGAGATCCGCTGGAAAGGTGGCAATCTCTCCGACGATTTCTACGACACCTTCGTCATTCGCGGCAAAGTCTCGGGCGTCGGCGCGGGGACGTCGCTTGCCTTTCCGGTACGCCAGCTTTGCGGCGACGCGGTGGAAAACTGGGATCAGGTAGCGATAGACGGCGATGCACACGGCCTGAAAAGCCCGGCTCCCGTTTTGAAGGTGGCCGGTGATGTGGCCCATGACCATATGGCCGGCATGAAGATGGACATGAACGGCATGCCGGGTATGGACATGAGCGGCAGTGCCGCACCGGCGGGAGACACATCCAAGGTCGGCGACATCGCGATCAGCGGCGGCTTTGCCAAGGCCATGCTGCCCGGTCAGCCCGTCGGCGGCGGTTATCTCACGATCCACAATGGCGGGAGCGCCGCCGACCGGCTGGTTTCGGTGACCTCGGCTGCGGCCGGGAAGGTCGAACTCCATGAAATGACCATGGAAAACAACGTCATGAAGATGCGCGAATTGAAGGACGGCATCGCCGTTGCCGCAGGCTCCACCGTGACGCTGGCGCCGAACGGCCTGCACCTGATGTTCCGGCAGGTGAAGACGCCTTTCAAGAAGGGTGAAACAGTGGCGATCACGTTGACCTTCGAGAAGGCGGGCACCGTCGACCTGATGCTGCCGGTGCTGTCTGCGCAGGGGAACTGAGGACGTAGCTCGCTACGCTATGCCCAGCCGCTGCGCGTCCGCGCGGCGACTAGCTGTTTTCTTCGTAAGAGGTGATCGCCTGCTGCATGGTCGACTGCGGCTGGCGTTCGCCTTCGATCATCAGTTCGAGGGCGAGTGCAGTGGATTGGACGGCGGGCACGATCGCTTCGACTTCGGCGTCGCCCGCCTCCCTACGCTTCTGGCGAAGCTCCATGCGCCGCGCCTCGCGGGCGGCAATGGCCGTCGGAACGCGCGCCGGCTGCTTGGCGGCGTCCATCGCCCAGGCGGCGGTGTAGGCGGATACGGTAACGACTTCGACCATGTGGTTCATTCCAAAGCGGATATCGCTTCGATCCTATGTCGCGGGATTTGCAACCCCGCTAATTTATTCAGCGGCATTTTAGAGATGTTGGTAAATGCTGCCGACCGCTCGGAAGAGATTGGCAGCGTCGAAAACGCGCGCTAGAGATGCGTCATGACGCAAGCTCTTCTGGTCGCCGTCGGCGGCGCTTTCGGTTCTCTGCTGCGATACGGTGTCGGCCTGTGGTCTCTCAGGGTGGCCGGTCCCGGCTTTCCCTGGGGTACGTTGACCGTCAACCTCGTCGGCTGCTTTCTGATCGGCGTGCTGGCGGAACTGATCAGCCGCAAATTTGGCGGGTCGGTGGAGCTGAGGCTGCTCCTCATCACCGGCGTTCTCGGCGGCTTTACGACTTTTTCGGCCTTCTCGCTCGATGCGCTGGTGCTTTTCGAGCGCGGCGAGACGGTGGCGGCGCTCCTCTATATTGCGAGCAGTGTCGTCGTGTCCCTGGCTGCCGTCTTCGGCGGCGCTACGCTTGTACGGACATTCGCCTGACAGCCAAAGAGGCGACACGCGGTGCCAAAAGGCGGCCAATGCCGATTCCGGTTTCCACTTTGGGCTAAAATGCTCTAAAGCGACCTCGAAGGGCGCAGCGTTTGCGCTGAGATCATCGAAAGAACAGGTATGGCCGGGATTGAGCACATAAAGGTCGACGCGGACGAAGCCGGCATGCGGCTCGACCGCTGGTTCAAGATCCACTTTCCCGGCCTCGGCTTCGGCCAGCTGCAGAAACTGCTGCGTTCCGGCCAGGTGCGGGTCGACGGCGGGCGGGTGAAGACAGATGCCCGCGTGCAGCCGGGCCAGATGGTGCGCGTGCCGCCGCTCGATGTCGATGCCAAGGCCGTAAAAACCGGCCCGATCGCCAGCAAGGATCTCAAGCATTCCGGCGATGCCGAGTTGTTGGCGCGCATGCTGCTGCACGAGGACGACAAGGTTATCGTGCTCAACAAGCCGGCGGGCATCGCCGTCCAGGGCGGTTCCGGCGTCAACCGTCATATCGACAAGATGCTCGAGGCCTGGACCAGCCCGAAAGGCGAGAAGCCGCGCCTGGTGCATCGCCTCGACCGCGACACCTCAGGCGTTCTCGTCGTCGCGCGTACACGCGGCGCTGCGCAGAAGCTGACGGCGGCCTTCCGCGAGCGCGATACGCACAAGACCTACTGGTCGTTGGTCAGGGGCGTGCCACGCAAGCACGAGGACAAGATTTCGACCTGGCTGGTCAAGGAGCAAACCGAGGACGGCGATCGCATGCGCATCGCCAAGCACGGCGAGGAGGGGGCGGATCACGCCGTCTCGTTCTACCGCGTCTTGGAGACCGCCGCCCAAAACCTCGCTTGGCTGGAAATGGAGCCCTATACGGGGCGCACGCATCAGTTGCGCGTCCATGCGCTCCACATCGGCCACCCGATCATCGGCGACCCGAAATATTTCATCGAGGATCCCAACTGGGATTTTCCGGGCGGTGTCCAGAAGCGGCTGCACCTGCATGCCCGCCGCATCGACATACCGCATCCGAGCGGCGGCCGCCTTCGCGTCACCGCGCCGCTGCCGCCGCATATGGTCCAGACCTGGAACCTGCTTGGCTTCGATCTCGCCAGCGCGGAAATGGATGACGAATGAAACTGGTTCTCTTCGATTGCGACGGGACGCTTGTCGATAGCGCACGCCTGATCCACGAGGTTATGGCGCGCACCTTCGTCGCCTTCGGCCATCCGCGTCCCGATATTGCTGCCACCAAGGCGATCATCGGCCTGACGCTCGACATCGCGATCGCCCGCATGCAGGGCAAGCCGCATGTGGACGACGAGGCGGTGGCGATGATGGCGCACTATAAATCCATCTATCCCGATGTCCGGGACCTGCCGGGGATGCAGACGCCGCTCTTCGACGGCATCAAGCCGCTGATCGAGACGCTTGCCACGCATGATGACCTCTTGATTGGCGCCGTCACCGGAAAATCGCGCCGTGGACTTACGCAAATCCTCGACAACAACGGTTTCGCGCCCCATTTCATCGTGACACGGACGGCGGATGACTGCCCTTCCAAGCCGCATCCGGCGATGGTGACGGAATGCTGCGCCGAGACCGGCATGGATGCGCGCGACACCCTTGTCATCGGCGACGCGATCTACGATATGCAGATGGCCAAGGCTGCAGGTGCAACCGCGATCGGCGTAGCCTGGGGCTATGCGTCGGTCGACGACCTGCTTCAGCACGGCGCCGATGCGATTGCGCATCATCCGAACGATCTTTTGAGCCACATTGCCTGAGGTGACGCCATGCGCGACCTTCTGAACGACCTCTCCGAGGGTCTGAGCCATCCCGATCCGATCCGCCGCGCGCAGATCCAGATGAAAAAACCGCTGCCAAAGCGTTTCTACAAAGAGGCGTCCGTCGGCGAGCGGGAAGGTGGCTTTGCCATCGAACTCGACGGCAAGCCGGTAAAGACGCCGGCGCGCCAGCCGCTTGTCGTGCCGACCGAGGCGTTGGCGACGCTCATCGCGGGGGAGTGGCAACGGCAGGCGGAGGTCATCGATCCCGCGAAGATGCCTGCCACGCGGCTGATCAATACCGCGCTCGACGGCATTGCCGCCGATCCGCAGGCGGTCTTCGAGGATATCCTGCGTTTCTCCTCCAGCGATATGCTCTGCTATCGCGCCGAAGGACCCGAGCGGCTGGTGGAGCGCCAGTCCGAAAGCTGGGATCCGGTGATCGACTGGGCGGCACAGGAGCTCGGCGCGCGGTTCATACTCGCCGAGGGCGTCATGCACCAGGAACAGCCGCGCGAGGCAATCGCTGCCTTTGCGGTCACCGTGCGCAAGTACGACACGCCGATAGAGCTTGCCTGCCTGCACACCATCACGTCGCTCACCGGCTCGGCCATCCTCGCGCTCGCTTTCGCCGAAGGACACCTGCCGCTCACCGACATCTGGTCGCTCGCCCACCTCGACGAGGACTGGACGATCGAGCATTGGGGCAGCGATGCGGAGGCCGAGCAGCGCCGCGCCGATCGTTTCGTTGAATATCAGGCGGCAACGGACGTTTTTTCAGCGCTTCGCAGCTGAAAGCGATTGATTTCCAATCCACTATCGCGAAACCTGTCGCTCGCGAGGGGAAATTCGGGAATCGACTCATGTCTTGGCTGACGTTGCGCGCGTGGAAAGTCCTTTTGGGCTGCCTGGCGCTGGCTGCGTGTTCGTCGCTTTCGGCGATGAAGCCGCCGCCGGATCCCGTCTACGACGTGCGCAGTGCCGTGGTGGTCTCCGGCCCCAATGTCTCGCCCGCGCTCCTGACTGCCACCAGCGATCGCGTCAATGCGGCCATCGCCGCGACCACGCGTGAGACGCCGCTGCCGCGGGTGGTCCTGACGATCCGGGTTGCCGAAGTCGAGAAGGGCCAAGGGTTCAACAAGGACCGCAACACCGCAAAGATCAATATCGACGCGACATCGGTCGATACCGGGTCGGTCATCGGCATAGCATCGTTTCAAACCACGACCGTCACCCCCGATCCCTCGGTTGCCGACGCTCTGATGGCCGAGGATATCGCCGCTAGGGTCCGCTCCACCTTCGGGTTGAAGACGCCGCGTCTCGCTAGCTGACCAGCCCCGGGCCTTCAAAGCCGACGCCCCTCGTGCTAAGCGAGGGGAGGAATGGGGGGATCATGAAGGAAATCCTGCAAGAACTGGAACGCCGCCGCGAAATCGCCAGGCTTGGCGGCGGCCAGGCCCGCATCGACGCGCAGCACGGTCGCGGAAAGCTCACCGCCCGTGAGCGGCTCGAGATCTTTCTCGACGAGGGTTCCTTCGAAGAATTCGACATGTTCGTCGAACATCGCTCGAGCGATTTCGGCATGGAGAAGAGCCGCGTCGCCGGCGACGGCGTCGTTACGGGCTGGGGCACGGTCAACGGCCGCACCATTTTCGTCTTTGCCAAGGATTTCACCGTCTTCGGCGGCTCGCTGTCGGAAGCGCACGCCGAAAAAATCGTCAAGGTCCAGGACATGGCGCTGAAGAACCGCGCGCCGATCATCGGCTTTTACGATGCCGGTGGCGCGCGTATCCAGGAAGGCGTGGCGGCGCTCGGCGGCTATGCCGAGGTTTTCCAGCGCAATGTGCTGGCTTCAGGCGTCATTCCGCAAATCTCCGTCATCATGGGCCCATGCGCCGGCGGCGACGTCTATTCGCCTGCCATGACCGATTTCATCTTCATGGTGCGCGACACGTCCTACATGTTCGTCACCGGGCCGGATGTGGTGAAGACCGTGACCAATGAGACGGTGACCGCCGAAGAGCTCGGCGGCGCGTCGATACACACCACCAAATCGTCGATTGCCGACGGCGCTTACGACAACGATGTCGATGCATTGATGCAGATGCGCCGGCTGGTCGATTTCCTGCCGCTGTCGAACACTTCGCCTGCACCCGAGATCGAGTGTTTCCAATCGGTGACCGATGCCGACATGTCGCTCGATACGCTCGTGCCGGCCAATGCCACCAAGCCCTACGACATCAAGGAACTGATCCTGAAGACGGTGGACGAGGGCGACTTCTTCGAGATCCAGGAGAGCTTCGCGAGGAACATCGTCTGCGGCTTCGGCCGTATCGAGGGCTCGACCGTCGGTTTCGTCGCCAACCAGCCCATGGTTCTGGCCGGCGTGCTCGACAGCGACGCCTCGCGCAAGGCTGCGCGCTTCGTGCGCTTCTGCGACTGCTTCAACATTCCGATCGTCACCTTCGTCGACGTGCCGGGCTTCCTTCCAGGCACCGCGCAGGAATATGGCGGCCTTATCAAGCATGGCGCCAAGCTGCTCTTCGCCTATGCCGAAGCCACCGTGCCGAAGCTGACCGTGATCACGCGCAAGGCCTTCGGCGGCGCCTACGACGTCATGGCGTCGAAGCACCTGCGCGGCGACCTCAACTATGCCTGGCCGACCGCGCAGATCGCGGTGATGGGCGCCAAGGGCGCGGTGGAAATCATCTTCCGCAAGGATATCGCCGATCCGGAAAAGATCGCCGCGCATACGAAGATGTACGAGGATCGCTTCCTTTCGCCCTTCGTGGCGGCGGAACGCGGCTATATCGACGAGGTCATCATGCCGCATTCGACCCGGCGCCGGCTGGCACGGGGCTTGAGGATGCTCCGCAACAAGGATCTGCAAAATCCCTGGAAGAAGCACGACAACATCCCGCTTTAAGATCAAGTCACGGATTTCGCACGAAGATTTGATGGGGATTGCGGGCGTTTGCTCTTCAGTTCGCGACTGACGCCCGTTAACGCTGGGCTTGACGCTAAACTGGAGATTCAAATGGCACTTTCGGACAGTCTCAATCGATTTCAGCCCTACGCGCTTGGCGTATTGCGCATCGTCACGGCGCTGCAGTTCATCGAGCATGGAACGCAGAAGCTCTTCAGCTTTCCCGCAAGCGCCAATGCCGGCGGGGGTGGCATGACGGCGCTGATACTCTTGGCAGGCGTGCTTGAGGCGTTCGGCGGGCTTCTCATCTTGATCGGCTGGTTCACGCGGCCCGTTGCCTTCATTCTTTCCGGCCAGATGGCGTTTGCCTATTTCATGGCGCATGCGCCGCGAAGCTTCTTCCCGGCCAACAACGGCGGCGACGCCGCCATCCTGTTCTGCTTCGTCTTCCTGTATCTGGTATTCGCAGGAGCAGGGCGCTTCGCGTTGGACAACCGCAAGGCGTAGAGCACTCAGCGCCGAATCGCGCGGGCTCAGGCGGTAAGCTTGAGCCCGGCAATGCCAGCGACGATCAGCCCGATGCAGAGAAGCCGTACGGCTGTGGCCGGATCGCCCAGCAGGTAAATGCCGAGAATGACGGTGCCGACCGTACCTATGCCGGTCCAGACCGCATAAGCCGTACCGATCGGCAGCGATTTCACGGCAAGTCCGAGAAGGACGACGCTGATCACCATCGACACTGCGGTGAGCGTGGTCGGCAACAGGCGTGTGAAACCGTCGGTATATTTCAATCCGACCGCCCAACCGATTTCGAACAGTCCGGCGAGAAAAAGCAGGAACCAGGCCACGTGATGCTCCGTTCAAAAGAGCGAGGCCGTCCCCGCGACACGTTCGGCAGCCTCAAAATGCTTGCCGCCGCGGCCGTCCGCGGTACACGATCGATATGAGATGCGCCCGCGTGATGTCAAGAAGGTAGCGTGGCGGGGCCGGGCAACCGGTCAGGTCGTGTCGGCCCAACTGCACTCGAAGGCAAGGACCGGCTTGGAAAAGCCTTTCAACTGATGGCGCGTGGCGTTGGCGAAAAGATCGGCGGAGCCGTACTCCCGAAAGATGTTCTCGGACACGAGGATCTGATCGCTTGAGGCAGCATCGCAAAGTCGCGCCGCTGTTTGCACGGTGGATCCAAACAGATCGTTGCTGTCCTCGATCGGCTCGCCGCAGTCCAAGCCGATGCGAATATGGATAGGCTCGGGCGTCCCTGCGTTGTACCTTCGGAACTCCTGCTGAATGTTCATCGCGCAGTCCACGGCGGCAACGATCGACGCGAAGGAAGCCATGATGCCGTCGCCGGTATGTTTGACCTCCCTGCCTGAAGATTGTCCAAGGCAACGGCGAACGATCGCGTCATGCGCCCTGATCAGCTCGGTTGCCATGCGGTCGCCGAGACGGGACGTCATGGCTGTCGAGCCGACGATGTCGGTGAAGAGGATCGCCCGATGGCCGGCATCCATGTCACCTGTAGGTTGGCCAGGAGCCGCTTCCGGATCGTGGATGCGCCCCAGAAACGCCTCGACCGCTGACAAGGCGACTTCGACCACTTCGCCGGCCACCATCCCATGCGCGTGCTGGTGTACGCACTGCGCCGTTGCGGCATCCGGTGCATCCACGAGGCAAAAGGCGGTTCCGCGCCGCTGGTCGAACCAATAGGTGAGAAACTTCACGCCGTAGTCGTCCTGAATGGCGAGATCTCTCTGATGAGCTTCGGCAACGTCGGCCGCGGAGGTTCCCGCCAGGTCGTGCCGGTCCATGAATATAGGCATTTGTTGCTTCTTTCAGACGCCTCAAGCTGGCGACACTATATTAGGACTATGAGAGGAAACCGTCCATCCGGCCTACGGAGTAGCCCCGAGGGCTGTTCCAGCGCGGGGGTGTTTACGGGAAAAAAGCCGCAGGGGAGTGTCGACGGCCTGACATAAATCTGTTGTGATCGGAGCATAGGCAGGCAGATACCTCAGCGAGAGATACACCGATGGCGGGCTCGGAAAGCTTGGAGACGACGGACAAGATTGTCGACTTCGACGCCGGAGAGGGGGAGCCCGCAACCGTCGAGATGGGCGACTACACCGCGAGCCTCGCCCAGGCGAAAGCGAAGTCGGTGAAGCTTGTCGATGCAATCAGCGGCGCCTCTCTGAGGAAGAAAGAGGCGGTGCATTTCGACGATCTTCGGCCCTCTCTTGCCGAATTCGTGCGTCAGCGGCATCCGGACATTCGCTCGGACGACTATATCAGCCGCAAGCTCGTGGATGACTATCGCGGCGAATATATCGCGGTGCTCTTGAGAGACGAGCGTGGTGAGCTTTCGAACCTTGAAGACGAAGTGGTCGAGAGCCTGAAGACCCACGATACGCTCGCCGAAAACATCGAAGAGGATTATCAGGACCACCGAACCATAGGCGATCGCGTAGCCGACGTGGTTGCAAGTTTCGGCGGCAGCTGGACCTTCATCATCTCGTTTTGCTTCTTTCTGGCGGTATGGATGGGGATCAATCTGGCGCTCGGGGAAAGAAACGCCTTCGACGTCTATCCCTTCATCCTGCTGAACCTCATCCTTTCGACCATCGCCGCGTTGCAGGCGCCGGTCATCATGATGAGCCAGCGCCGCCAGGAGTCCAAGGACCGCCTGCGGGCGCTCAACGACTACAAGGTCAACCTCAAGGCCGAGTTGGAAATCCGCCACCTGCACGAAAAGGTCGACCATCTGCTCAATCGCCAATGGGAGCGGCTGACCGAGATCCAGCAGATACAGGTCGAGATGATGCTCGAGCAGGCAAAGGCCGCCAATCGCGCCCTGAAGGTCAGCAGGGCAGCGAAGGCCAGCACAAGACAGCTCGCCAAGAAGCGTGCCCCGAAGAATCCGGGTCCGAAGGATCCGGGCCCCACAGACGTCGGCTGATAGCAGCGCTGGCGCGACTTACCCAAGCCGTTCCGCATGCCACTTCAGATGCTCGTCCATGAAAGTCGAGATGAAATAGTAGGAGTGGTCGTAACGCTCGTGCATGCGCAGCGTCAGATCGATGCCGGTGCCTTGAACTGCTTCTTCGAACAGCCATGGCCTCAGGCCATTTTCCAGAAAACTGTCTGCCTTGCCCTGATCGATCAGGAATTCGGGAAAGCGTGCGCCATCCTCGACCAGAGCGCAGGCATCGTACTTCCGCCACGCTGACCGATCCGGCCCCAGGTATTTTTCGAAGGCCGGCGCCGACCAGTCCGCCGTCATCGGCTGGACGATGGGGGCAAAGGCGCTGCAGCTCTTGTAGCGCCCGGGGTTCTTGAGCGCGATCGTCATGGCGCCGTGGCCGCCCATGGAATGTCCGAAAATACCCTGCCGGCTCATGTCCATGCGAAAGTGCTGGCTTACAAAAGCCGGCAGTTCCTCGGTGATGTAGCTATACATCCGGTAGTGATCGGACCACGGCTTCTCGGTGGCGTCCAGATAGAAGCCGGCGCCCTTGCCCATCTGCCAGTTGGTGAGTTCGTCGGGCACATCGTTGCCGCGCGGACTGGTGTCGGGGCAGATGACGATGAGGCCGAGCTCGGCCGCCATACGTCGATATTCGCCTTTCTCCATGACATTGGCGTGGGTGCAGGTGAGGCCTGAGAGATACCACACGACCGGGCAGCGCTCCTTGGTCGCCTTCGCGGGAACGAAGACGGCGAAGGTCATCTCGGATCGGCACGCCTCCGACTCGTGCGAAAACACGCCCTGCATGCCGCCGAAGGCGGTGTTCTGGGAAAGGACTTTCATGGTCTGTCTCCGGTCGGAGGGATAACGGCTTTCGCCCGCCGGCAGAGCCGGTCGAATGTTTCGAGAAAGGTCGAGCGATCGCGGGGCGAGAACGCGGCATTATAGCCCTTGCTCTCGCCGGTTTCGCGCAGGTGCGCGCCAAGATCGCGCATTGCGGTCGCCATGCCGATGTTGGTGTTGTCGAAGATCCGGCCGGTCGGCCCTGTCACCAACGCACCTGTGGCGACACACCGCCCGGCAAGCGGAACGTCAGCGGTCACCACCACGTCGCCAGCCGTCGCACGCTCGGCGATCCAGTTGTCCGCGGCGTCGAAACCGCTCGAGACGATGACGTTATGCACCATCGGGTCGCGCGACGGTCTGAGGCCCGAATTCGCAACGAAGGTCACTTCGATGCCATGCCGCTCGGCGACCTTGAGGATCTCCGGCTTCACCGGGCAGGCATCGGCATCGACATAGATCATTTGCACACTCTTGATTTTCACGCCCTGCTACCGCGAGACGCCTGCCGGCGCCAGTGGTCAATCATCGAAAAAGCGATGGTAGTCCCGCGCCGCGTGAAGGAGGCGCACCAATTCTATGCCCGCAGTGTCTTCCAGCGGCTCATAGATGATGATGTAGCTGCGAAATGGAAACATGCGAAGGGTAGGGTAGTTTGGAAATTGGCTTGCCCCCAAGAAAGGGGATGCCGCGAGCGCTGCATATCGCTTTTCCAATTCAACGACGAATGCATCCGCTCTTTCGTAGCTGTCTTCGGCAATCAACGCCCAGACGCTGCGAATATCCTCCACGAACTGCGGTCTCCGCGTAATCAGACCACTCATCAGACTAAATCTGACGGCGAAACTGAGCCAGCAGCTCCTCAGACGTCTCCATCTCGGAGGTCGGTCCGCTGGCGAGGCCGGCGGCCACTTCTTGCTCCATTTCGGCAACGAACGCCGCAGCGCGCTGTTCACGGTCTTTCAGCAGATCCAGGCCGGCAGCAATGACGTCGCTGGCACCGCTGAAGCGGCCGGACCGCACGAGGTGGTCAATCATCTCTTTTTGCTGCGCGGTCACAGGTACCACGGGATGCTGCGCCATAAATCGATCTCCAACGCTGCGCTGTTGCGCAAAGTGTAGCAATTCCATGTTGGCCGGAACAGAAAAATCGCTTTCCGTTCCGGCCTTTGAGCCATGGCCGCGCGCCGGTGGAAGCTACGCGTCGGCTTTCAAAACGCCGGACTTCCTCGACGTCAGTAGAGAACCACGCTTCGGATGCTCTCGCCGGAATGCATCAGCTCGAAACCCTTGTTGATGTCTTCGAGCGGCATGGTGTGGGTGATCATCGGGTCGATCTGGATCTTGCCCTCCATGTACCAGTCGACGATCTTCGGCACATCGGTGCGGCCGCGCGCCCCGCCGAAGGCGGTGCCCATCCAGCTGCGGCCGGTGACGAGTTGGAAGGGACGGGTCGAGATTTCCTGGCCGGCGCCGGCGACCCCGATGACGACCGATTTCCCCCAACCTCGATGCGAAGCCTCCAGCGCCTGGCGCATGACCTTCGTATTGCCGGTGCAGTCGAAGGTGTAGTCGGCGCCGCCGATCTGGTCCGCGCCGCGCTTCGTCATGTTGACGAGGTAAGGAACGATGTCCTCGCCGACCTCCTTCGGGTTGACGAAATGCGTCATGCCGAAGCGCTCGCCCCAGGCTTTCTTGTCGTTGTTGAGATCAACGCCGATGATCATGTCGGCACCGGCGAGCTTCAGCCCCTGGATGACGTTGAGGCCGATGCCGCCGAGCCCGAAGACGACGGCCGTTGCGCCCATCTCGACTTTGGCGGTGTTGATCACGGCGCCGATGCCGGTCGTCACGCCGCAGCCGATGTAGCAGATCTTGTCGAAGGGAGCGTCCGGGTTGACCTTGGCGACGGCGATCTCTGGCAACACCGTGTAGTTCGCGAAGGTCGAGCAGCCCATGTAGTGGTGGATCTTGTCCTTGCCGATCGAGAAGCGCGAAGTGCCGTCAGGCATCAGGCCCTGGCCCTGCGTGGAGCGGATGGCAGTGCACAGATTGGTCTTGCGCGACAGGCAGGAGGGGCATTCGCGGCATTCCGGCGTATAGAGCGGGATGACGTGGTCGCCCTTCTTGACCGAGGTGACACCGGGACCGACATCGACGACGATGCCCGCACCCTCGTGGCCGAGGATCGCCGGAAACAGGCCTTCGGGATCGGCCCCGGAGAGCGTGAAGTCGTCGGTGTGACAAATGCCGGTTGCCTTGACTTCGACCAGCACCTCGCCGGCCTTGGGCCCTTCGAGCTGAACGGTCATGATTTCGAGCGGCTTTCCGGCCTGCACGGCGACTGCTGCGCGCACGTCCATCGTTTTGTCTCCCATGGTGATTGATGGGCGCGACTTTTGCACGGCCGAAGCCCGGCACTCAAGTGAAAAATCAGGTGCTTAGCGGCATCTTTAAGGGGAGGGGCGCGATCCTGTGCCAAGTGTCAAATGCTTGTCCGCATGCGCCGCCGGCTGACGAATACGCGCCAGCGGGTGCGATCCCATCAAGCGAATTCCATGATGACCGCGTCCACGGCAAGGCTTTCTCCCGGCCGCGCGTTGATCTTGCCGACGACGAGGTCGCGCTCGGCGCGCAGCACGTTTTCCATCTTCATCGCCTCGACAACGGCGAGCGTCTCGCCGGCCTTGACCTCCTGTCCCTCGGCCACGGCAATGGCCATGACGAGGCCGGGCATTGGGCAGAGTAAGAGCTTCGATGTGTCCGGCGGCAGTTTCACCGGCATCAGCCTGTCGAGTTCGGCCTGGCGAGGCGCAAAGACCTTCGCCTTCACCGAAAGGCCCTGCCAGTCGAGGCGCAAACCGTTGGGGAAAGGCCGGACCTGGGCGGTGACCTTGCGGCGGCCGACGGAGCCGCGCCAGACCGCGTCACCGGGTCTCCAGTCGGTGACGACGTCGACGATCCTGCCGGAGATCTCGACCGGCATATCGAGCGGGATCGTGACGATGCCGTCCATCAGCCGCGCCGGGACGTAGTTGCCCCCGAGCTTGACGGTCCAGTGTTCCTGCAGGGGCCCTGCCGCCGGCCTGAGGCGGTCGAGATGGCGCTCGCGGCGGTTGGCTTCGATCAGGCCGCAGGAAAGCGCGATGGCGACAAGCACTCTTTCCTCGTCACCATCCGGCGACATCGGCGCAAAACCGTCGGGATATTCTTCCGCGATAAAGCCGGTCGACAAGCGCCCCTCGCGCCAGCGCGGGTGTTTCATCAGCGCCGACAGGAACGGCACGTTGTGCTCGATCCCGTCGACGACAAATCCGTCCAGCGCCTCGCCCATGGCTTCGATCGCTTCACCGCGTGTCGCCGCCCAGGTGCAGAGCTTGGCGATCATCGGATCGTAATACATGGAGATTTCCGCGCCCTCGAAAACGCCGGTATCGTTGCGAACGATGCGTCCGCCCTCCTTGCCCTCCGGCGGTGGGCGATAGCGCGTGAGGCGGCCGATCGAGGGGAGGAAATTACGATAGGGATCTTCGGCATAGAGCCGGCTTTCGATCGCCCAGCCGTTCAGCGAAACGTCCTTCTGTGAAAAGGGCAGCTTTTCGCCGGCCGCCACGCGGATCATCTGCTCGACGAGATCGATGCCGGTCACGAGTTCGGTAACGGGATGCTCGACCTGCAGGCGGGTGTTCATTTCGAGGAAATAGAAGTTGCGGTCGCGGTCGACGATGAATTCGACCGTGCCGGCGCTTTGGTAGTCGACGGCTTTTGCGAGTGCGACCGACTGCTCGCCCATGGCGGCGCGCGTCTTCTCGTCGAGGAAAGGCGAGGGCGCCTCCTCGACGACCTTCTGATTGCGCCGCTGGATGGAGCATTCGCGCTCGCCGAGGTAGACGACATTTCCGTGCGCATCGGCAAGCACCTGGATTTCGATGTGGCGCGGTTCGACCACGAATTTTTCGATGAAAACACGGTCGTCACCGAAAGAGCTTCTGGCCTCGGACCGGGCGCGCTCGAAACCGTCGCGCACCTCCGGCTCGCTCCAGGCGATGCGCATGCCCTTGCCGCCGCCGCCGGCCGAGGCCTTGATCATCACGGGATAGCCGATCTCGCCGGCGATCTTCTCCGCATGGTCGGGATCCTCGATGATGCCGAGATGGCCGGGCACGGTCGAGACCTTGGCGGCGCTGGCAAACTTCTTCGATTCGATCTTGTCGCCCATGGCCCTGATCGCCTTGGGCTTCGGGCCGATGAAGGTGATGCCTTCCTTTTCGAGCGCTTCGCAGAAGGATGCGCGTTCGGACAGGAAGCCGTAGCCCGGATGGACCGCCTCGGCGCCTGTTTCCTTGCAGGCGGCGATGATCTTCTCGGCCACGAGATAGCTTTCGGCCGCCGGCGCCGGCCCGATATGCACGGCCTCGTCGGCCATCTCGACATGAAGCGCATCGCGATCGGCGTCGGAATAGACGGCAACCGTGGCGATCCCCATGCGACGGGCCGTCTTGATCACCCGGCAGGCGATCTCGCCACGATTGGCTATCAATATTTTCTTGAACATCGCCGCCCCAAATCGTTCCCGTCAATTAGTCACAAATCCGAGGGCTGTTCAACGTCGGGCAATCCGGAGGTCACCCTGATTTCGGCGATCTCGCATGCACGCGCTCGCGCCAGATGATGAAGAGGCCGGAGCCGACGATGATGAGAATTCCGAGCCATTTCGACAGGTTTGGAAAGTCGCCGAAGAGCGCATAGCCAAGAATGGTCGCCGAGATGATTTCGAAATATTGAAACGGCGCGAGCAGCGACAGCGGCGCCATCCGAAAGGCGCGCACGACCAGCAGATGTGCGTATCCGGAGATCGATCCGAGGATCAGAAGCAACACCAGGCCGAGCCACGAGCTGGGCAGCGACGGAGCGAAATTGGCGGCATCGGCGTTGTTGCCGACCCAAAGGGCGGCCGCCATGAAGACAGTGCCCCCGACACCGGCCATAGTCTGCATGGTGAGCGGCGTATCGGCATCGCCGATGGCGCGGTTCATGAAGAGATAGAGGGCGTAGAGAAAGGCGCAGGCGACAGGCAGCAGCGCCTTCCAGCCGAAGATTTCGAAGCTCGGTTGGATGACGATCAGTGCGCCGCCGAACCCCACGATGATCGCCAGCCAGCGTCGCCAGCCGACCCTTTCTCCAAGGAAGATTGCAGACATGGCGGTCAGAATAAACGGCTCGACGAAATAGATGGCGAAGACGTCGGCGAGCGGCATGTATTTGACCGCGACAAAGAAGAGGAGGCTCGCCGCGCCATGGATTGCGCCGCGCAAGAGGTTCATCCAGGGCCGTTTGGCCGCAAGCGCCCCGGCGCCGAAGACGGTAAAGAGCAGCGGCAGCGTGCAGAGCAGCTGGAAGAAGAAGCGGTAGAACGTCACCTGCCCAGGCGACATGCCTTCGAAGGTTGCCATATATTTGGCAATGGCGTCCATGACGGGCAGAACAAGCATGGCGCCAGCCATGATAGCCATGCCTTGCAGCTGGTTCTGTTGCGTCGGGGCGGCGGCGATCTCGGTCATGGCGGGCCTGCGTTGCGTTCGCCAGCCATCAAACACAGGAGACCGGTGCGATCAAGCCGAGGAGACGAGGGCTCGGGTCGCTCTGCCTATATTGCGGAAATCGCCCGCGATTTTTCTGATTTCGCCATAACTGAGTGGCGACGTGACGCTTCGAGACCTATCTTGAGGCGCGTGATCCAGTAAAAATAAAGAGCCTAGCCCACGCGTGGGCTACCCCGAGAGGAGAGCGTCGTATGCTGAAATCGGAACGGGAGACGGTGGTCTTGTCGGAAGAGAGCGACGACACGCTCGGGGGACGTCTATCTTTCGCCCGTGACGCAGCGGGAATAAGCGTTGAGGCGATGGCCGACCAGCTCGGCGTGCGCCGCGAAACGGTGCTTGCATGGGAATCGGACCGCTCCGAGCCCCGGCCTTCCCGCCTCATTCGCATGGCGGGCGTTCTCGGCGTCTCGCCGCTATGGCTGATGACGGGAGGCGGCGACGGACCGGCGGAAGTCAGCGACGAGCGCGCGCTTGAGGCGGTGAAGATCGAGCTTGGCCGGCTACAGACCGCCCATCACGAGATCGGAAGGCTGATAGAGACCACGGCGCGGCAGCTGGAGAAGCTAGATCACCATGTGCGCTTGAAAAACCTCAGCCGCGACGTCGCGCATTGAGTTCATGCGCGCTCGCTCACGGTCTCCCCGAAGACCGACTGAAATGCTTCGCGCAGCCGGATATCCACATCCGGCATCATCACCGGTAGGCCGAGATCGACCAGGCTGGTGACGCCGTAGGCGGAGATGCCGCAGGGCACGATGCCACCGAAGTGGCCAAGGTCCGGATCGACGTTCAGCGACAGTCCATGAAAGGTCACCCAGCGGCGCAAACGGATGCCGAGGGCGGCAATCTTGTCCTCCGCCATCGTTCCGTCGGCAAGCAGCGGCCTTTCCGGCCGGCGCACCCAAACGCCGACGCGATCCTCGCGCCGCTCGCCGCGAACGTTCATGGAATCGAGCGTGCGGATGATGACCTCTTCGAGCGCCGCCACGAAGGCGCGGACGTCCTGCCGCCGCCGTTTCAAGTCGAGCATGACATAGGCCACCCGCTGGCCTGGACCGTGATAGGTATATTCTCCGCCGCGGCCGGTGGCGAAAACCGGGAAGCGGTCGGGGTCGATCAGATCGGCGGCGTTGGCGCTTGTGCCGGCGGTATAGAGCGGCGGATGCTCGACCAGCCAAACGAGTTCATCCGCTCGCCCGTCCGCTATCGCCGCAACCTCGCTCTCCATCGTCGCCACCGCGTCCTCGTAGCCGACCAGGCCGTCGGCGATCCGCCAGCGGACGGGCGGCGAGCCGGCGAGGGGAAACATGGAGATGTCGAGATCGGTGCGAAGCATGAGCCAGTCCTTTGCGCCCTACCGGCCCGCATGCCCGTTTGTGCGTGGGCAGCCCGGAGGCGAACTCAAGGCTATATGGCGGCTTTCGGGCGACAATTCAAACGCCTGTGAAAAGTCATGAAAAAATCTGTCATATCGCTCTTGTGCCCCCCGAACGCTTTTGCTACATGCACCCCCGCCGGAGCAATTCGGCGCTACCACGATGCGGTCGTGGCGGAATTGGTAGACGCGCAGCGTTGAGGTCGCTGTGGGGCAACCCGTGGAAGTTCGAGTCTTCTCGACCGCACCAAAAATCCCCAGCATATCAGTGGCTTAGTTGCCTTTGGTATGCGGGGATTTTTTGCTTTCTGGGATAGCCTGTCGATCTCGGCACCTAGCTGCTAAATTCCACTGTATATTCGTATGTCTCTGCAACGCCGCGTCATCGATGCTCGACAGCCACGCATGATGCTCTAGATCGAATCGTATCAATGGATCACGCGCTGGCCGACCCGTCGCACTCATGCCATGGCTGCCGGGCGCCCCTGCAGGGAGATCGCAGATGAACGCCCGACTTCTAACCGTTGCTTCGCTCGCGCTCCTGTTGGGCTCTCCGGCAGGCGCCATCGATCGGATACAGACGGGCGGCCGGTCGTGTGCGCAAATCCAATCGATCATCCAGGCCAAGCGCGCCGTCATTCTGCAATATGGCGTCGGCCCCGGCGGCTCGTTGTATGATCGAGCGGTGGCGGATTCCGTGCAATGCTCCGGCTTCGGGGTCGGCTATCGCACGTCGGTCAGGGCTAAGGATACCAGTGCCTGCCCGGTCATATTCTGCCGCTCCACCGGATTGCGCCCGTAACATAAGGGCCTAGATCGTCGGGCTACCAAAACGCAACGCTATTGCGGCTCCGGCAACCTTAGCGGACCACCGGTCTTCATCAGACGTATGGCGAAGTTGGAGCGAATGTCCGCTACGCCCGGAAGCGCCAGCAAAGTTTCCGTGAGCAGCCGTTCGTAGGCTGTCAGATCCTCGACGACCACTTCAGCCAGGAAATCCGCCGTGCCGGAGATCAAGAAGCACGACACCACCTCCGGTATCGACAACAGCGCCTGCTGCTGCGCTTCCGAGTTTTCGCGACTGTGGTGTCCCACCTTGATCTCCACGAAGACGGTGAGCCCCAAGCCCACTTTCTTGCGGTCGATGTCGGCGCGGTAGCCACGCAGCACGCCCAACTTTTCGAGATTGCGGATACGTCGAAGGCAGGGCGACGGCGAAAGGTTGACCCTCTCGGCGATCTCGACGTTTGTCGCCCTGGCGTCCTCCTGCAGGCATTTCAGGATGGCAATATCGAAACTATCAAGATTTGGCATCTTTGAGTAATTCCAACGTAAATATTGGCAGATTACTGCTTATATCATGAATTTGACGCCATAACTAGCAAGGACATGCCTCGGTCATTGGCGTTAGCTTTCTCTTCTCGGGGCAACGATCCCAACGTTCGAAGAGAGGATTAAAGTGATGATCGGCACCGCATTTTTCACAGCCAAGCGCGCACCCGTCATCGCCGGCTACAGCGGCGCCATCGTAACCGTCCTGATCTGGGCGAACTGGATCCTTGCCACCCGCCACACCGCCGAAACGACGATGGGCACGATCGATCTCGGGCTCATACGCTACGGCATTCCGGCTTTGGTGCTTGCGCCGGTCTGGCTGCGCACCGGCCTTCTGCCGAAAGGTGTTCCGCTCACTAGCCTGGCGCTGATGGTTTGCGGCGCGGGTGCCGTCTTCTTCCAGCTCGCCACCTTTGCCATTCACAATACGCCCGCCGCCTCCGCTGGCATCCTGCTTGGCGGTTCCATGCCGCTTGCCGCGGCCGCGATCGGGGTGCTGGCATTCGGCGAGCGGCTGGACGCCCTGCGCTTGACAGGGCTTGGCGGCATCGTCGCCGGCGTTGCCATCCTGCTTGCGCGGAGCCTGTCGGGCGAAGCAATGTCCTGGACGAGCTTCACGCTGCTGCCGCTCGCCGCGCTTCTCTGGGCGGTCTACACTCAGGTCTTCCGCCGCTCCGGACTGAGCGCCATCCAGGCAAGCGCCGTGATCGCCATCTGGTCCTTCATCATCCATGTGGGATTGGCGCTCGTTTTCGGCAGCGCCTTGCGGTCGGTCCCCGTTTCCGAAATCGGCCTGCAAATCTTAAGCCAAGGCTTGCTTTCAGGGCTTGCAGCGATGCTTGCCTACGGAGTTGCCGTAAAGGCGCTCGGCGGCACGCAGGCGGCCGCCTTCACCGCCATCACGCCCGTTCTCGCGACGCTTGGCGGCGGTCTGCTGCTCGGCGAAAGCATAGGTGCGGCAGAGCTTTCGGCCGCTGTCGTCACCGGTGCGGGGGTGGCCCTGTCAACGGGTCTCTTTTCGAGAAGGTAGATGCTCTCGCTCAAAAGGGTCGGAAGTCGTTCCGGCCTTTTTTCCTTTGCATCTGTGGCGCTGTGCCAATCATGCTTCCTGCGGTGTTTCCTGCTGCCTGTGAGGTGGTGGAACCAGGAGGCAGGCCGGCACGATCAGGATGGCGATCAGCAGCATTGCTATGAAGGTCGCGTGTAGCGCCTGCTGCAGGGCAAGCCGGATCTCTTCGGCGTCACTGATGACAGCACCGGTACCGTTCAGGAGAGCCCGCATCTGTTCCGGCGTTATCGCCTGGCCGTTGGTGGCGTGCGTCAGGCCATAGGTCAGCACCGCGCCTAAGACTGCCGCGCCAAGCGTGCTGCCAAGGTTACGCGAGAAGACGTTGGAGGCGGTAGCGCTGCCGCGCTCGGACCAGCTCACGCTTTCCTGCGTGAGGACAAGAGCCCCGATATTGAGCAGTCCCATGCCGAAACCCATAATGAGCGAACCAGCGCCGGCCAGTACGGCCGAACTGGAGGGCGTAAGGAAGGCGAACAGGGATGTGCCCACCGGAATGCACAGGCTGCCGGCGATCATGATGGGTCGCAGACCGAAGCGTGCAAACTGACGGGAAGCGATCGTCGCGCCGCAGGGCCAGCCGAGCAGCAGCATTGTCAACGCGAAACCTGCAACGAGTGGCGAGCGGTTGAGAACCGTTTGGACATACATAGGCAGGAAGGTGGTCAGGCCCATGATCGCCATGCTTGCGAAAAAGACCGCCAGGTTTGCAAACGCTATCGGACGCTTTAGCCACAGATCCGGTGCGATCATCGGTGCTTCGGCGCGGCGTTCCTGCCAGATGAAGGCAGCAAGGGCCGCCATGGATACGGCGAGCGCGCCTATGGCTTGTCCGGATATTGCGTTTTCCATTTCGGTGAGCGCAATCATCAGCGCGGAAATGGAGACGGCGAAAAGTGCTGCGCCGAGCACGTCGATGGACACGACCCGGGTCCGCTTCTCCTCGTGCAGAAAGAAGAGGAACGCCGATGCCGCGAAAAGCCCCACGGGTACGTTGATCCAGAATACCCAGGCCCAGGGGAGGTTGTGAATGATGAGGCTGCCGAGCAGTGGTCCAACGACGGCCGATAGCGCCCATACGCTTGCCAGATAGCCCTGGACCTTGCCGCGCTGGTTTCCGGGGAAGAGATCGGCAACAACGGTCATGGCGACGGGCTGAATGGCGCCCGCACCGATACCCTGCAGCAGCCGAAAAGCGATCATCGACGGCATCGACCATGCGAATCCGGCAAGCACCGAGGCAAACAGAAACAGTGCGATGCCGATAAGGATCATCGGCTTGCGACCATAAATATCCGCGAGCTTCCCGAATACGACTGTCGTCGCTGTCTGGGTCAGCAGGAACGACGAGAAGACCCAGGAGTAGAGATTAAGTTGTCCGAGCTGGGCGGCAATCTGCGGCATCGCCGTCGAGACGATCGTCGCCTCGATGGCGATCATCGCCATGCTTGCCATGATCGCGACGACGACGAGCCCGCGATGCGAAGTTTTCTCTGTCATGGATGACCTTCGGACCATGCGGCCCGCTCTAAGGAATGGTATTCGTGCGGGGGAGATTATCGTATGTGCATCTTACTAATCTTAAGAACCCAACCGTCAAGCGCGATTTGGCATTTATTAGTTCGGTGGCATGGAATGCCGCACCCAGCGAACACAGAAACGGGGGTCGGAAGGACGGCTTCGTGATTGCGTCCTGCATGCAGTCGGAGTGGACACCTATTGAACGCCTTGCAAAAATATTGAACTGTGTGCCGTGGATATGGGCGTGCGCCTGTGATGAAATGCCGAGATCAGTATCAAGCAAAGGAATAAACCTCATGAAAAAATTCGTTGTTGCCATTGGAATGATCGGAGCGCTTGCTTCGTGCACGCCGACAGAGCAGGGAACGGCAATCGGCGCGGGCACCGGCGCAATCATCGGCGGCGCGGTCACCAATAGCTGGGGTGGTGCCGCTGTCGGCGCAGCCGCGGGCGGGCTCGTCGGGAACCTGATCGGTCGTTCGCATGAGCGCCAGGGCTACTGCGTGTATAGGGACCGTAATGGTCGCCGCTACGAGGCTCCTTGCCAATAGGCAACTGTCATCGAGATCACCGGTGGCTGGTCGCGTCGGACCATTGAGAGCTTCCAGCCACCGAATCTTGGTCGCTTCCGTCCGCCGGACGTGATGCAGGGGATGCTCGCCTAGCCCGGCGAGACCGAGACTTGACCGAGAACTCTGGTGAGGCGAAGCGGCTGCAGCGCGTGCTGCCTGGTGACAGGCTCCGTGCTGATGCTGCACGAAACCGCAGTGGCTCGACCCCTGCGTGCTCGATGAACTAAGAAAACCAATGACCTCCATGTATAAGGCGCGTCGTGCCGCAATGACTTTCATTCGGTTATTCGTTTGCTTTATGAGGAGAGCATGAAACCGACGCTCTTCACACTTCAGCGCATCGAAACCTCCGCGCAGGAGATCAAGAAGAGCCGTTTCCGAGCCGTGGCCGGAACGGTCGCGAACGAACAGGCGGCAAAAGAATTCATTGCCGTTCACTCCGACGCTGGCGCCAATCATAACTGCTGGGCGTGGCGCGTCGGCCAGGCCTACCGGTTCAACGACGACGGAGAGCCGAGCGGCACGGCGGGAAAACCCATCCTGCAGGCGATCGATGGCCAGGCGCTCGACAACGTCGCGGTCGTCGTGACGCGCTGGTTCGGCGGCATCCTGCTTGGCAGCGGCGGGCTGATGCGCGCCTACGGCGGCACCGCGGCCACCTGCCTTCGAACTGCCGACAAGGCAGTCGTTGTCGCCCTGACCTCGGCTCGCATATTCGCGGTTTTTTCAGACCTCGCCCGCCTCCGGGGACGACTGACCGCCGCGCCTGACGTGACAATCGAAACCGAGCGGTTCACGGAAGACGGCGCGGAATTTGAAGTTCTCCTGCCCGTCGACGAAGCCGACGCCATTCTGCGCGCCATAACCGATCTCACCAGCGGCCGCGCGGTTGTCACCCACCTCGGCTAGGCGGAATGCACCGAGGCTGGCAGCGAGACTGCCAGCCCCGCGGCACGCGCGGGCGTGCGAACTCGACTAGCATCACGCCAAACTCGATGCGGCCTTGCCCCAACTTTCCTTGACCGTTTCCATGGCGACGTTGGTCGAGGTGCTTGCCACATGCGGAAGCGTCGAAATCCGCTCCCCCAACACCCGACGATAGCGACCTATGTCGCGCGTCCTGATCTTGAGAAGATAATCGAACCTGCCGGCGATCATGTGGCACTCGTCGACTTCCCTGATTTTCTTGACGGCGTCGTTGAAGCTTTTGAGCGCGTCTTCACGGGTGTTCGATAGCTTCACCTCGACGAAGGCGATGTGGTCGAGCTGCATCTTCGACGGATTGAGAATGGCCTTGAAGCCTTCGATATAACCTTCGTTGATCAACTTCCTGAAGCGCAGCTGACAAGGTGTCTTTGACAGACCCACACGCGCGGCGAGGTCGGTTATCGATATGCGTCCGTCTTCTGAGAGAACTTCCAATATCTTCTTATCGAACTGGTCAAGTTCACTATAGATGCTGTCTTCATTGGGCATATCGGTTTCCATTAGCGCAAAAAATAGGGGCTTCTGGCTAGAATCGATATCATATCAAGTGAGATTGGTGAACCAGGTCCATGCTATCTATCTATGGATGAATTTGGAGGAGGGCGCATGGATACGCACTCGATATCAGCGAGCCGGGGAGGGCGTGCTTCGTGCCGTCGTGCTGTCCACTGCACCGAGGCGGCCGGGCGTTGCGAAGTGATGAAAATTGAGGTCCGCGGCTAAACATGCGACAATCGACCAACTCGGGATATCGACCTACCCGGAAGGTACCCGCCTATCGGTCTCTCCGCTTATCAGGGCTGCAGTCACGTAGCCCCGATTGACTGCAAGGATATGCGTCGGAGAGAGCCCGCGGCGCGGCTCTTCGTCCGAGAATCCTCCGGAAACACGATCACGTTCAACATTCTTTTCAATAGGTCCTGCAAATGCTTGAAGCCGTCAACGAAGCAAACTCCGACACCGCTTTCGCGTTGCCATTCGAACAGTTCGCTCCCCCGATCCGGGAGCAGTCAGCGCTGCGCAAGTCGATCACAGCGGCTTATCGTCGGCCAGAGACGGAATGCCTTCCCCCGCTATTGCAAGCGGCAAGGATTTCCGGTGATCTGAAAGCCTCGGTCCGCACGACCGGGACGAAGCTGATTGAGGCGCTGCGCGCGAAACACAAGGGCACGGGCGTCGAGGGCCTCGTGCAGGAATATTCGCTGTCGAGCCAGGAAGGCGTGGCGCTGATGTGCCTTGCGGAGGCCCTGCTGCGCATTCCCGATACCGCCACCCGCGATGCGCTGATCCGCGACAAGATTTCGGAAGGCGACTGGAAATCCCATGTCGGCGGTGGCCGCTCTCTTTTCGTCAACGCGGCGACCTGGGGTCTGGTGGTAACCGGCAAACTGACGTCTACCGTCAACGATCGCAGTCTCTCTGCTGCGCTGACGCGGCTCATCGCTCGGTGCGGCGAACCTGTCATCCGCCGTGGCGTCGACATGGCGATGCGCATGATGGGCGAGCAATTCGTGACCGGCGAAACGATCGACGAAGCTTTGAAGCGGGCGCGTCCGCTGGAAGCCCGCGGCTTCGGCTACTCCTACGACATGCTCGGGGAAGCGGCGACGACCGCGGCAGATGCTCAGCGCTACTATCGTGACTACGAAAATGCCATCCATGCTATAGGCAAAGCCTCCAACGGCCGCGGCGTCTACGAAGGTCCGGGCATCTCCATCAAACTTTCCGCCCTTCATCCCCGATATGCGCGCGCCCAGTCGAGGCGCGTCATGGAAGAGCTTCTTCCGCGCGTTCGCGAACTGGCGTTGCTGGCTTGCAAGTACGACATTGGCCTGAATATCGACGCCGAGGAAGCCGACCGCCTGGAGCTCTCCCTTGATCTCCTGGAAGAACTCAGCCTCGATCAGGAGCTGAAGGGCTGGAACGGCCTCGGGTTCGTGGTCCAGGCCTATGGCAAGCGTTGCCCCTTCGTCCTCGATTACATCATCGATCTTGCTCGTCGATCCGGCCGCAGAATAATGGTGCGTCTGGTGAAAGGCGCCTATTGGGACGCCGAGATCAAGCGCGCGCAGCTCGACGGCCTTCCTGATTTCCCGGTCTATACCCGCAAGATCCACACCGACGTCGCCTATGTCGCCTGCGCCCGCAAGCTGCTCGCGGCGACGGACGATGTCTTTCCGCAGTTTGCGACCCACAACGCGCAGACGCTCGCGACGATCTATCATCTGGCCGGCCCCGACTTTCGGGTCGGCAAGTACGAGTTTCAATGCCTCCATGGCATGGGGGAACCGCTCTATGACGAAGTCGTCGGCAAGCAGAAGCTCGACCGTCCGTGCCGCATCTACGCTCCCGTGGGGACCCATGAGACGCTGCTGGCCTACTTGGTCCGTCGCCTCCTCGAAAACGGCGCGAATTCCTCCTTCGTCAACCGCATTTCCGACCCGAAAGTATCCATCGACGAGTTGACGGCCGATCCCGTCGACGTGGTCGAGGCGACGTTGCCGGTCGGCAAGCCGCATGATTTGATTTCGTTGCCGAACAACCTCTACGGAAGCGAGCGACGCAATTCCTCCGGCATCGACCTTTCGAACGAGAACGAGCTGGCGGGGCTGGCGCAGCGCCTTGTCGAAACGACGAAGACGTCTTGGCACGCGCTTCCGCTGCTCGCCGACGAATCTGTGGAAGGAACGACCCGCCCGGTCCTCAATCCCGCGGATCATCGCGACGTTGTTGGCCAGGTTACCGAGGTCGAAACCGGTGCCGCCGCGAAGATCGCGCTGCTCGCTGCCCAAGGCGCGCGGGAATGGGCGACCGTTCCTCCGGCAGATCGCGCCGCATGCCTTGATCGGGCTGCTGAGATCATGGAGTCACGCATCCAGCCCCTGATGGGCGTCATCATGCGCGAGGCGGGTAAGTCGGCCGGTAACGCCATCGGCGAAGTGCGCGAGGCGGTCGACTTCCTCCGCTATTACGCGGAGCAGGCGCGCCGGACGCTTGGACCGTCCCATGCGCCGCTCGGTCCGGTCGTCTGCATCAGCCCATGGAATTTTCCATTGGCCATCTTCACCGGCCAGGTGGCCGCCGCACTTGTCGCCGGCAACTCGGTCATGGCCAAGCCCGCAGGCGTCACGCCAATCATCGCGTTTGAGAGCGTCAAGATTCTGCATGAGGCCGGCGTTCCAAGAGGCGCCCTTCAGTTCACGCCGGGCAGCGGGCGCCTGGGCGCAGCCCTGATCGACGCTCCCGAGACGGCCGGCGTCATGTTCACCGGCTCGACGGGCGTGGCGCGCATGATCCAGGCGCAACTGGCAAATCGGCTGTCGAAGTCCGGCAAGCCGATCCCGCTGATCGCCGAGACCGGGGGGCAGAATGGGATGATCGTCGATTCCTCTGCACTCGCCGAACAAGTCGTCGGAGACGTCATCGCGTCGGCGTTCGACAGCGCTGGTCAGCGCTGCTCCGCACTTCGCGTGCTTTGCCTCCAGGAAGACATCGCCGATCGCACCCTGAACATGCTCAAGGGCGCCCTTAAGGAGCTGACAATCGGACGGACGGACCGCCTCAGCATCGACGTCGGGCCTGTTATCAACGACCAGGCCAAGGGCGAGATCGACGCTCACATCGAAAAGATGCGAAGCCTAGGATGCAAGGTCGAGCAGCTACCCCTCCCGGAGGGCGCAACCCTCGGAACATTCGTTCCTCCGACGATCATCGAGCTGAAGAAGCTGTCGGATCTCACGAAGGAGATTTTCGGCCCGGTTCTTCACGTCATCCGCTATCGCCGCGAGGACATGGATCGACTGATCGACGACATCAATGCCAGCGGCTACGGCCTCACCTTCGGTCTGCACACCCGTCTCGACGAGACGATTGCACACGTCACGCGGCGCGTGCAGGCCGGGAACCTGTACGTGAACCGGAACATCATTGGCGCAGTGGTCGGCGTGCAGCCGTTCGGCGGACGGGGTCTTTCTGGAACCGGACCGAAAGCCGGGGGGCCGCTATATATCGGTCGACTCGTGCAGAAGGCGCCGGTGCCGCCGCAGCACAGCTCCGTTCATATCGACATAGCGGTCACTGACTTCGCAGTCTGGCTGTCCGCAAAGGGTAGGAACGACGACGCCGAAGCGGCGCGCGAACTTGGCAGCCTTTCGGCCGTTGGCCTTGAGAAAGAGCTCGTAGGTCCGGTCGGCGAACGCAACCTCTACGCTCTGCATCCCCGCGGCCGAGTCCTGCTCGCTCCCGAGACCGAACGCGGACTTTATCGTCAGATCGCGGCCGCCCTGGCGACCGGCAACCAGATCGTCATCGACAATGGTTCTGGACTTCGAACAGCCCTCAAGGACCTTCCGGGCACCGTGGCCGCGCGCGTTGCGTGGTCGTCTGACTGGAACGCCGATGGGCCTTACGCTGCTGCCCTGGTCGAAGGGGCTGCTGACCGTGTTCGGACGGTCAACCAGGCGATCGCCAAACTGGACGGCCCGCTTGTGTTGGTTCAGTCGGCGTCGACCGCGGAGATCGAAAGCGATGTCGAGGCCTACAGCCTGAACTGGCTGGTCGAAGAGGTTTCGACGTCAATCAACACCGCTGCCGCCGGGGGCAACGCCAGCCTCATGAGCATCGGATAGAGGCGGTTCCTACCCACCGCTTTCATGGAGCGGCCTTTGAGGTCGCTTCAATTTATCCGTGCGGCTAGCCGCACGAATGTAGGGATCCGCTTGGTGGGCCGCGACAGAACGACGCGGAGCTCCGCAACCGCACCGTTGAAACCCGCTTCGGCGGGTTTTTCATTCTCCGGCGTTTGGCTCGGATGCGCCTGTTTGCACGTTGACTTCTCCAATTTTTGCAACATGTTACCCCTCAGAAACCAAGGCGCCCGCTCAATTGACAATTGTGGGCGCCGGATCGATAGTTCGACATCCGTCCTGGATAAGAGGAGCTGAGAATGACCAGTCGCACAGCAGTTTTGATGTCATTTACATCTTTCGCCATTCTTGGTTCGCTCGCCTTCGTGACACCGGCTTCGGCGTTGTCGATGAAGGAATGCAGCGCCAAGTATAAAGCCGCGCAGACGGCCGGCACGCTCAACGGCATGAAGTGGAACGACTTCCGCGCAGCACAATGCGGCACGGACGCCACTGCCGACACCGCTGCCCAGCCTGCGACGAAGTCGATGGCTGCGGCCAAGCCGGTTGATTCTGAGCCGGATCCCGCGGTCGTGCCGGCAAAAGAGCCCGCGAAGCCGACGATGGCCGCACCCAAGGGCGTGGCCTTCCCAACGGCCGTCTCGACGAAATACGCCAGCGAGACGCCCGGCAAGGCCCGCTTCCACACCTGCGTCGATGCCTATAACGACGCCAAGGCCAAGAATGCTCTTGGCGGCCTGAAGTGGATCGAAAAGGGCGGCGGCTACTACAGCCTGTGCAATACCAAGCTCAAGGGCTGATGAATTGCGAAGCAAAGAACGAGCGGGCGCCCACGAGGCGCCCGTTTCGTTTGAGGAGATTAGTCTTCATCCGGGATATTGGCATCCGCGCCTAAAACTCTGAGATTGTTGTGGATCCTGCCGACACCTTTGACACCCCGCGCCAGCGATACGAGCCGGTGAGCCGCTTCCGCGCCGTCGACATCGCCTTCGAGTGTAACGGTCGAGCCTTCCACGCGAACGTCGATCTGTTCCGGCTGCGTGTCGTCCGATTGCAACAACGCGTCCATGACGCGCTCTTCCAGATCGTCGTCTTCCTCTCGTCCCGAGGTTCCGGGAAGCAGTCCGTCGGCCTGGCGCTCTTCGTTGCCGCTCTCGTCGGCGTCGGTGACCCTGTAGCCCTTGTTGGTTTGGCTGTCGAAGTTGGCGCCTTCGCCGTACGACGGGTTGGCCTTCTTGGCGGAGCGCTCGCCGGCCGCGTCGTCATAGGGCCATCCTTCCTCGATGTCCCGTTCCTCGTAGTCGCGATAGTCTTCCTCGCGGCTGAGTTCCTTGTCTTTGGGATCCATGATCTGTCTCCAGTTTGCCCTTCGATAGAACGCGGGAAAGGCGCAATGGTTCGGATCGTCAGATCTTTGTCTTCTCCCATTTTTTGACGAGACGCTCACGCTTCAGACGCGAGAGGCGCTGCAGCCAGAAGATCCCGTCGAGTTGGTCGATTTCGTGCTGGATGCAGGTCGCGAAGAACCCCTCGGCTTCCTCTTCGTGAATTTCTCCTCGCAGATCCTGGTAGCGGAAGCGCACGGTCGCGGGCCGCCGGACCGTTTCGGTTGAGCCCGGCATCGACACACTGCCTTCGACATGGTCCGCCGTCTCCTCCGACAGCCAGGTGATGTCAGGATTGACATAGACGCGCACGTCGCCGGGCGTAAGTTCGATCACGAACAAGCGCTGAAGCTCGCCGACATGCGCGGCCGTGATGCCGACGCCCGGAGCCGCGCGCATCGTATCGAGTAGATCGTCGGCAAGCTGGTGCAACGGGGCGTCGAAATGCGCGACGGGCAGGCAGCGGGCCCTAAGGAGAGGATCTGGATATCGAATGATGGTGCGGACGGGCACGGAGATTCCTTGTTGAGAAGTGGCGTTGCTTTCGGTGTCACTGAGAGACCTATCGCGTCTCCCTTCTGATTCAGAACTATCACATGGGGGCTTTGAATGTCCCTAAATCCGGCGGCGGCGCACGATGCTTGTTGACGCAAGAACACAGGCTGGAAACCATCGTCGATCTACGCAAGCGTATGCGAAGTTTTCGAGCTATCTGATTGTTGACAATAGATTTTATGCCGTCATTGTCGGTGGCGGTGAATGACGTGGCCCATTCGTGGGCGGAATGCGAGGCGGCTGATGAACACGACCCCGGAAGACGAGCGCGTTCGCACCTCCATATCCGATCATCAGTTCGATATTTATGACGAGGACGGCAACGTTCGCGTCGATTTCCTGACCGGTGTCCGCGAGGCGGTCGAGGCGGGCGACACTGCCTTCCTCGAGCACAACGTCGCGCGCCTGCACGAATCGGAAATGGGCCATCTGCTCGAATCGCTGGATGCGGACGAGCGGTTGGCACTGGTGCGCCTGTTGGGCGACGATTTCGACATGGCGGCGCTGACCCAGGTCGATGAAGCCATTCGTCTCGAAATCGTCGAGCATCTGCCGAACGATCAACTGGCGGCAGCAATCGGCGAACTCGATTCGGACGACGCCGTATACATTCTCGAGGATCTCGACAAGGAGGATCGCGACGACATCCTCTCGCAGCTGCCCTTTACCGAACGCGTCCGCCTTCGCCGTGCCCTTGAATATCCGGAAAGCTCGGCCGGTCGCCGCATGCAGACGGAGTTCGTGGCGGTTCCGCCTTTCTGGACCGTCGGCCAGACGATCGACTACATGCGCGAGGAAGCGGAGCTGCCGGATGCGTTTTCGCAGATCTTCGTCATCGATCCCACCTTCAAGCTGCTCGGCAGCGTGGACCTCGACCGGATCCTGCGCGCCAAGCGCCAGGTCAAGATCGAAGCCATCATGCGGGAGACGACGCATCCCATTCCCGCCGAGATGGACCAGGAAGAAGCCGCACAGCTGTTCGAACAATACGACCTTCTCTCGGCCGCTGTCGTTGATGAAAACGAGCGTCTCGTCGGCGTCCTGACCATCGACGACGTCGTCGACGTCATCCACGAGGAGGCGGACGAGGATATCAAGCGCCTCGGTGGCGTGGGCGATGAAGAACTCTCCGACAATATCCTCTCCACGGTGCGCTCGCGCTTTCTATGGCTGGCGGTCAACATGGTGACGGCCATACTCTCCGCGAGCATCATCGGCCTTTTCGACGGCTCGATCGAGAAGATGATCGCGCTCGCCGTTTTGATGCCGATCGTCGCCTCGATGGGGGGGAACGCCGGCACGCAGACGATGACGGTCACCGTGCGGGCGCTGGCGACCGGCGACCTCGACATCTACAACGCCGCGCGTGTTATCCGCAGGGAAGCAGGCGTCGGCTTGCTGAACGGTATCCTCTTCGCCGTGGTCATGGGAGGAATTGCAACCTTCTGGTTCCACGACATGCAGCTCGCCATAGTGCTGGCGGCGGCGATGGTCATCAACCTGGTCGCCGCAGCGCTCGGCGGCATTCTGCTGCCGCTGCTGCTCGACCGTTATGGGGCCGATCCCGCGATCGCGTCCTCGGCCTTCGTCACGACGGTGACGGATTGCACCGGCTATTTTTCATTTCTTGGATTGGCGACCTGGTGGTTCGCACTCCACTGACGATTTTACCGACACGCGCACGAAGGGGATATCGGCGTGAATAGTTTTGAAGTTTCAGGCCTGCTTAGCCTGACGATCGCCATCGTCGTCTTCTTCATCGGCGCGGGCCTCAACCGGCATATTCCGGCGCTCAGAAACTGGAACATTCCGGAGGCGGTGACGGGTGGCTTGCTGGCGGCGGCGGCCACGCTGCTCATTCATCGATTTCTCGGGATTTCGGTCAATTTTCATCTCGATGCCCGGGATACGCTGCTGCTCTATTTCTTCACCGGCATCGGGCTCAACGCGAGGTTTTCGGATCTCATCGCCGGCGGACGGCCGTTGCTGACCCTTCTCGCGCTCACGCTCGGCTTTCTCGTCATCCAGAACCTGATCGCCGTGGCGAGTGTCGCTGTGCTTGGCCTGCCCGAGGGGATCACCGTTCTCTTGGGGTCGGCATCGCTGATCGGCGGCCACGGAACGACGATTGCCTGGGCGCCGATCCTGACGGAGCGCTTCGGATTGACGAACGCGATGGAAGTCGGTGTCGCAGCGGCAACCCTCGGTCTGGTTGTGGCAAGTCTGGTCGGCGGCCCGATCGCCGGATTTCTCGTCAAGCGCTTCCATCTGCAAGGGCCGCAAGCGCAGGCGCTGTCGATCGGCTTTCCGCACGAGAACGAGCGCGACGTCAGCGACGACCTCGATCATTTCAGCCTGCTCAGGACCATTCTCGTATTGAATGTGGCGATCCTCTGCGGCTACGTGCTCGATGAGTTGCTGTTGGAAACAGGGCTGCGCCTGCCGCTCTTCGTCGCCTGTCTGCTGTCGGCGATCGCGTTGACCAATATCGTGCCGCGCCTCCTGCCCACGCTCGGCTGGCCGACGCGGACGCGCTCGCTGGCGCTGACCTCGGATCTGTCGCTGAGCATCTTCCTTGCCATGTCGCTTATGAGTATGCAGCTATGGACGCTTTCGGGTCTTGGCCTTGCGCTCGTCATCGTACTGGTGATCCAGACGGCGGCGGCCGTCGCCTACATCCTCTTCGTCGTCTTTCCCGCCATGGGCCGCAATTACGACGCGGCGGTGATTGCCGCGGGTTTTACCGGCATCAGCCTCGGCGCGACCCCGACGGCGATCGCCAACATGACCGCCGTTACCAAGCTGCACGGTGCATCGCCCACGTCCTTTATTATCTTGCCGCTCGTCTCGGCCTTCTTCATCGATATCGCCAATGCCTTTGCGATCGGCTTCTTCGTGAACTGATGAGGAGCGCCCGCTGGAGCCGGTTTTTGCGTGAAGGTAGCGCCAGTGGTTGCTACATGCGTAAATTGACTATTACGTAAAAGTCAATATGATGATCGCTCCGGCGCAAAGGCTGAATTGCCACGCGCCTTTCATATGTTGCTGCACGCGGTCTGGCGGGCGCCTGTTGCAGCACTTCGAGGACGATTTGGCAGTGAGCAAGTACTTTAGCATAACGGAGCTGACGCGTGAATTCGGAGTTTCGACCCGAACGCTGCGCTTCTACGAGGACGAGGGGCTGATCCACCCCGAGCGGCGCGGACGCACGCGGCTTTTCCGCCAGGCCGACCGTCGGCTCATCGGCGAAATCCTGCGCGGACGCCGGATCGGCTTCACGATTGCAGAGATCCGCGAGATTATCCAGGTCTATAAGGAACCCCCCGGCGAACTCGGCCAGCTCAAGCTTTTGATGAAGCGTGTCGACGAGAAACGGGAAGAGCTGCGCCAAAAGCGCAAAGATATCGAGGACACGTTGACGGAACTCGACAACGTCGAGGAAGCCTGCCTCGGGCGACTTGCCGATATCGGCGTCGGGACGTGACCCCCTCGAAGGCGATCGTAGCAGCTACGGATCGCCTTCCATTAGCTCAACGTCAGACCCAGCGGCGCGTCCGCTTGCAATAATGCTCGAATTCGAAGCCGAAGCGGGAGAGCAGGTGCATCTCTTCGCGATGGATGACGACGGCTGTCGTCACGGCGGCGGCGGCCGCAGCCGCTGCGAAGAACCAGAGATTGCCCGTGACCAAGCCGAAGGTGACGGTCAGCAGCGTGTAGCAGAGATAGGTGGGGTTGCGCGTGTAGCGAAATGGTCCGCGCGTCACGAGATGCGTTGCGCGGCGGTAGGTGATCACCGTCTCGCTCTCGACCAGCGTCTTGGCGGTCCATAGGCCAAGAAGAATGGACCCCATCGCTAGCAGGCCGCCGGCAATCCAAGTCATCGGACCGCAAATACAGGGCAGGGGCGAGACGCGATCAAGTACAAGTGCGGTCAAAATGGCCAGCCCGTAAAACAATGGCGGCCAGGGGAAGGTCAGCGGCTTGGCACGAAATGCATTCATTGCACTATCCCGTCATTGCGCTTGCATAGTGCACTGTATTGCGATTCGCTGTATTTGTTCATCATTATTTGCTTGTATTTTGCCTGCCTGAAGCGGCTCGAACAGACTTTGCGCCTTGAGCTGATCGAGCGTGCATTGGCAGAAGCTGCGGCACTGGGCCTCGCTGCCGGATTTCGTGCATGAGACCTGGCATTCGTTGAGATAGCCGACCGCAGGGTCGGGGGTAGGTGCCGGAGCCGCCAGCGAAAGTAAATAGACCGCGCCGAAAAGCACGGGTTGATGCACAAGATAAAAGAGCAGGCTGTGTCGTCCGGCGCTCGCGACAAGGCTCCCTCCGGTGCCGAGCCTGGCGAGACGGTCAAACCAGCCCCTGGCGATGCCCAGCTGAGCGAGGCCGAGGCCGAAGAGAAACGGCGTCAGCCACGGAAAGACCGGCACGTAGTCGTTGGAGCGGGGCAGGGTTTCCGAAAGCCCCAGCCACCAGAACCATGGGGCGTCAAAGAATGGGGCGCGCAGCAGCCCCGGAGAGAGGAAATTCTCGACGAATATGCCTGCAAGCAGGGCCGCCGCCACCAGGAGGCTACCCCAGGAGGGTAGCCGCAGGAAGACAAGGCCGATGACACTGGCGGCCGCGATCGAGTGCAGGATACCGAAGAAGATCCATTCCTCGGGCATAAGGAAGAACGTGACGAGCGAGATCGCCGCTGCTGCCGCAACGATCATGCCGAGCCGTTTTGAGTAGGATTGCCAGCGGATCTCCGGCGTGCTCGCCAGAACCAAGCTCACACCCGCGAGGAACAGAAATGTGCTGGCGATGACCCGGGCATAGATCTTCAGCCAGCCCGTCTCCGCCGTCCCGGCCGCGAGATAGCCGAAATGCTCCAGATCCCAAGTGAAATGGTAGCTCGCCATGGCCAGCAGCGCGACACCGCGGGCGGTGTCTAAAATCCCGACGCGGGGCAATCTCAAAGACGTATCAGTGCTGTCGGTGATGGCGGCCATCAACGGCTTCTCCCAGGCGAATTTCGGCTCTCGGCAAGACGAGGCAAGCCGGTGGCAAATAGGACGAGCGCGGCGGTTTCATGGCATATCCACATCCATGATCGCCAGCCGGGCATCCGAGAAGAACTGACGCCGGAACAATATGACGACGATGAAGGTGCTGGTTCCCATGAACACGTATGGGCTGACAAACCAGCCGAGATAGCCGATCGACAGAAAGATGGCTCTGAGCCCGGCATTGAAGTTGCGCGCGGCAATGACGTTCATGCGAATGACGCGTTCGGCGGCGCGCACCGTCGCGGTGGGGTCGGCTTCCGCGTCCTGCGTCATCGGGATCGCGCCGAAGAGAATGGTGCAATAGTTGAACAGCCGGTAGGCCCAGCCGAATTTGAAGAAGGCGTAGCCGTAGAGGCACGCAAGCCCGGCCACCTTGAGTTCGAACGCACTTCGCCCGCCATTGAAGACGAAGGGGAGGTCGGCGAAAAATGCGTTGACCTTGTCGGTCGCGCCGAGAAGGGCAAAGCAGCCGCCGATCGCAAGGATCGATGTCGATGCGAAAAAGGCGGTGCCGTTCTGGAGACCGGCGAGAATCTGCGTGTCGATCATCTTCAGGTCACGGCGCAGCGAATTGTAGATCCACTCGCGCCGTCGCTCGGTCATCGCCTTGGTAAGGCTCGGCCGGTCGAAGAAGTGGAGGCTGGATGTGATCCAGTTCAAGCCGATCCAGAGGATGAGAAATAGCGCCAGCGCTACAAAGTCGGCGGTCGTCAACAAGGCGGGTCTCCAAAATCCTTAGAGCGAGGAACTGTACCCATCGCTGGCGTCCAGGCAAAGGCGCCTCGCGTTTGCCCTCGGGTGATATTTGCTTCCCCTTGCGCCTGACTGTAATGTCGTTGGCGTGAAATCCGATGTCGGTGGGTCGCCGTAGCCGAAGAGGCGCTTGGCATAGCCTATTCCGATATTCCTCGATCTGCGCAGGTTTCGATGTTCCTTTCCGTATTCGACGTATTCAAGATCGGCGTGGGGCCGTCCAGCTCACACACGATGGGGCCAATGTCGGCCGCCAACCGCTTTCTCGCGCTGATCCTCTCCGACGAGTGGCCGCGGCCCTCGCAGGCGCATGTCGCCGCGATCAAGGTCAGCCTGCATGGTTCGCTCGCCCATACGGGTATCGGGCACGGCACGGGAAGGGCGGTCGTGCTCGGGTTGATGGGCGAACGGCCTGACGAAGTCGATCCGGATCGCATGGACGTGATCATATCCGCCGTCGAATCGAGCGGCCAGGTCACGCCCACCGGCCACCCCGTCTATGCATTCCAGCCGAAAACCGATCTCATCTTCGACAAGAAGGTGCCCTTGCCGGGACATGCCAACGGCATGAGTTTTTCGGCGCTCGACAGGGACGGGCGACTTCTTCTGAAACGCATCTACTATTCCGTCGGCGGCGGCTTCGTGGTCACCGACACCGAGCTCGAGCAGATGCGCGCCAACAAGAAGACCGCCTCTTCCGGCGACAAGATCCCGTTCCCCTTCTCGACGGCCAAGCAAATGCTGGATATGGCCGAGCGCTCGGGGCTCACCATCGCGCAGATGAAGCGCGCCAACGAAGAGAGCCACATGACGCGCGAGGCGCTGGATAGCGGCCTCGATCGCATCTGGGAGGCCATGAACAGCTGCATCGACCGCGGCCTGAAGACCGAAGGCATCATGCCCGGCGGGCTGAAGGTGCGCCGCCGCGCCAAGGCGATCCACGACAAGCTCCAGGAAGAATGGCGCAGCAACCGCATCAATCCCTTGCTCGCCAACGACTGGCTGAGCGTCTACGCCATGGCCGTCAACGAGGAGAATGCCGCCGGCGGTCGCGTTGTCACCGCTCCGACCAACGGTGCGGCGGGGGTCATTCCCGGGACGGTGCGCTACTACCTGCATTTTCATGAGGATGCGGATGAGCATGGCATCCGCGACTACCTTCTGACGGCTGCCGCCGTCGGTGGCATCATCAAGCACAATGCTTCGATCTCCGGCGCCGAAGTCGGCTGTCAGGGCGAGGTGGGCTCGGCGGCCGCAATGGCAGCGGCCGGCCTTGCCGCCGTCATGGGAGGTACGCCCGAGCAGATCGAGAACGCAGCCGAGATAGCGCTCGAGCACCATCTCGGCATGACCTGCGATCCCGTCGCCGGCCTCGTGCAGGTGCCCTGCATCGAGCGCAACGCGCTCGGCGCCGTCAAGGCCGTGACGGCCGCGTCGCTCGCGCTCAAGGGTGACGGAACGCATTTCGTGCCGCTCGACGCATGCATCGAAACCATGCGCCAGACCGGCTACGACATGAGCGAGAAATACAAGGAAACCTCCACCGGCGGCCTCGCCGTCAACGTCGTCGAGTGCTGAGGGCGCTCATCCGCTCAGGGACCGCCGCGCCATCTCGATCCTTTCCAGAAGCCAGCAGTTCGTCATGTGGATGTGCTGCGGTTAAGCCTTGACGCTGTCCGTCAAAAGGATTTGAACGGCGGTATGGCTTTGCATCTCATCAAACTGTGCGTAGGCGCCGACTCGATCGAGGACCTGCGCGAGTGGGTTTCCGAGAGGTCGCTGACCGCGATCGCGGCGGGGCTCGAACCGCATACCACCCACACGACACGGATGGCGCCGAAGAGGATGGACGAACTGCTGGACGGCGGGTCGCTTTATTGGGTCATCAAGGGACAGGTGCAGGCGCGTCAGCGTCTCATCGATATCCGCACTTTCACGGATGGCGAGGGAATTTCACGCTGTCATCTCGTGCTTGGCCCTGAGGTGGTGGAAACGGCGCTGCAGCCACGCCGCGCCTTTCAGGGATGGCGCTATCTGCCCGCAGATGACGTGCCCCGCGACTTGTTGAGCCTCGGCGAGGGCGTCGGCGAGATGCCGCCGGATTTGCGCCGCGAGCTTTCCGAACTCGGACTTCTCTAGATCGTTTCAGATTTCCGACCTATCGATCAGCGCAAGCGCATCAACACCGGCGACTGGCCAGATGGAGAGGTGATGTGCAAGTGGATCCGCGCCTCCGGCTGCGAGTAGCGCCAGGCGCGCGCGCCATGGGCCAGGAGGACGCCGATCAGGTCCTTGGTCTTGCGCGACCGTGACCGGTGGAAGCCGATGTCGGCCAGCCGCATCGCCGCCTCATGCAACGGATGAAGTGCGTAGCCCTTGGGCTTCGCCTTCCCTTCGCTGTCCGGCAAGAACTCCGGAGAATTCTCGTTCATCGCCATGTCATATTCCCCGTAACGCAATACAAATTTACGAGTGGGCCGAAAGACCCAATGAAGTGAGCAGGAAACGACGCTTCCGGCCCTCTTGTATGAAAAGCGAGGCGGCTGAAGCCGCCGCGCCCACTATTCCATACTTGCCCAGCACTTCACGCCTGCCTTCTTGAGGGCCTTGCAGGCATTGGTGGCATCGCGCTGATCTTCGAAGCCACCGAAGCGGGCGCGATAGACCTGCGAGCTGCCGCTACCGAACGCGACCGTATAGGACTTTGCGGAGCGCAGCGCCTTGCCGCCCTTCGCCTTGGCGGCATCGAGCAGATCGCTGGCCATTTCCTTGCTCGGCGAAATCCCGACCTGAACCACCCAGCCGGACGGCGTCTTCTCGGTCTTTTCCTGCTTGGCTTCGGCCTTTGCGACCTTGGGAGTCGTACCTGTGGTGACTGTATCGACTTCATCCTCGTCGCCTTCCGCGTAGGCGGGAGCAATCGACGCAACTTCGGCCTGCGCCGTTTTTGTCGTGCGGGCCTTGAGCGGCGCCGTAGCGGCAGGCTGCGGTGTGACCGCTGCAAAGGCCGCGGCGCTGGAAGAGGGCGGCGCCTCGCGGGTCACGCTCTTGGTAATTTCGGTGTCGGCGACGTCGGCCATACGGGCGGCGGCAGCGGCGACGTTCGGCTGCGCTGGCGCCTGTGCCGGAGGAACAGTCGGCGCGGTCTGCGCAATCAGGTTCTTGTCGGCGCCTGTCGACGCCTTCGGCAGATAGGAGGCGATCAACTTGCGCATCTGATTGTCGCGAGCGGGCGTGGAGGTTCCGCCGAGAACCACGCCGACGATCGAGCGCCCGTCCGCCTGGACGGAGGAAACAAGATTGAAGCCGGCAGCACGCGTATAACCGGTCTTGATGCCATCGACGCCGCGCACGGATCCGAGCAGGTGATTGTGATTGCCGATCACCTGATTGCCGAAGCGGAAGCTGCGGGTGGAAAAATAGCCGTAATATTGCGGGAAATGCTCGCGAAGGGCGATGCCGAGGCGAGCCTGGTCGCGCGCGGTCGTCATCTGCGCGGTGTTGGGAAGGCCGTTCGGATTGCGGTAGGTCGTCCGCGTCATGCCGAGCGCGCGCGCCTTGTTGTTCATCATCCGAGCAAAACCGTCCTCGGAACCGCCGAGGTTTTCGCCAAGTGCCATGGCAGCATCATTTGCGGAGCGGGTAACGACGGCAAGGATCGCCTGTTCGACGGTGATCGAACCGCCGGCGCGCACGCCGAGTTTTGAGGGCGCTTGAGCCGACGCGTTCCGCGAGAAGACGATTGCCGTATCGGGCTGAATGCGACCGGATTCCAGCGCTTCAAAGGCCAGGTAGAGCGTCATCATCTTGGTGAGCGAGGCGGGATAATGCAGCGAATCCGCATCCTCGCTGTAGAGGACGGCGCCTGTCTTGGCGTCAATGACGATGCCGGCATAGCTCGGTCCGGCAGCGGACGCGGCAGGTGCCGACGTGCTGACAGCGGCGAACGCCAGAGCAAAGCCGACGAAAACCTTAGCAATAAACTTGCCGGGATGGGACGAGGATATGGGGGAAACTTGGCTCGGCACTATTTTGCTCTTCGCTTGCATTGATGTTCTCGGTGGTGGAACGCTGCCTCCACACGCTCCGTATTGAGGCAGCATAAGGACTTAGCGTTACCAACAAGTTTATGATGAATGGTTGGTTTCGGCCTCGGGCGACATTTTACCCATCCTTTGTCGCAGGTCGGCCGGCCCGTCCGGCGTCGCGGCCAGGCGGGATTCCACAAACCGCCGAATAGCGGCATCAATGTGTTGCCAATCGGCGAGTTGTGCGCTCGAAAAACGATAGAGGACGCTGAGATCGTTGCCGAGCTTGATGTCGCGCTGGCAATCACCGCTGGTAGCGGCTTCGGGGTGCTCCGGCAGGATGCAGCGCACGACATAGTCCGGCTCGCCGGAGCGCGGCGCAGTGAGCAGGGTTTCGCCGTTGTAACCGGCCTCTGCCCGCAGGCGATGCCCGGTTAGTCCGTGCGGTCCAGCAAAGGCGTCACCCTCAATCAGGTGGGAATAGATCGGTTCCATGCGGCCGGACATGTCGCGCGACATGGTGCTCTGGCTGATCTGCAGAAAGAGCAGCGAAGACGACAGGGAGATATCGTTGAAACGCTGGCTGTCCTCCTCGCGATAGCCCTGCATCTGCGGCAAGGTCAGATAGAGATCGACCCGCTCTGCGGGCCCGTCCTTGCGCTCGCTCGGAAAGCGGATGGTATTGGCTGCGAGCGTCAGCGTATCTGACCCGATGCTCACGGAGATCGGCGTCTCACGGTCCGTGTGACCGCCGAGCGCTATGGTCTGACCAAGTCTATGGCCGCCCACGGTTACAACCGCCGTCAGGGCGGCAAAGGCGGCAACCGCTACCATCGACCTGACAACGAAACGTCTGGAGAATAGCGGCGTCTCGTCGAGCGATATGGAGGGCGGCATTGACGTGGCCATGCAATTGCTCTCGATCCGTTGAAGTAGTGGGACGATCTTCCCGCGGCCTTTGGAGAGACCCCTGACGATGAGTCTCGAACGAGAACAGTGTTGTCGCCGCTATGGTTAACGCCCGGTTAAGCCTGATCGGCAGGATCTGGGGGGGTGTGGTGGAGCCGTTCCTGGGGCTGCAGGAACGGCTCCGGGCACCGGTCGGGACGAGTGGGGACTTCGACCGGGGCCGAGGCCCAGCGCATAGTCCTTTGAACAAAGGATTGCGCACAAATTCAAAGTGTTACTACGTCCCTGGCGTGTGAAGAATGACGCGCGGCGCTGCAAGGCGCCGTGCGATCGAGCGGTTTACGGATTTTGAGGCTTGCGCGCGGCCGATGGGCGGCGAAGGCTTCTCACTTGACGCTGCCGACTGCAACGGCTCTGCCGTCCTGGATCTTTACCCAGCGGACAGGATCCTCCGAGGACTGACGCTTGAGGAAGGTATATTCCGTGTCGGTCCAGAGCAGCACCTTGTTGCGCATGTTGTCGAGAACGAAATCGCCACGGTCGGTTCTGACTGTCAGTAGAGCATGACCCTCGCCGTTCTGCTGCAAGACAACTGTCATCAGCAAGTCGGAGGGCGAAATGCCGGCTTCGATCAGCTGCTTGCGCTTCAGAAGCGCGAAATCCTCGCAATCACCGGCGCGCGTGGGAATGGCCCATTTCTCTTCGACGCCGTAGAGCTCCTTGTCGGTGATCGGCGTGATCGTGGTGTTGACGGTATAGTTGACCTTGAGGATCTGTTTCCACAGATCTTCCGTGAGCGCGAGGGGACCGACGTCGCCGTTCGGGTCGCTGCATTCGGCTGGATTGTCCCGGCAGAATTCATAATGGCCGATGGGCGGAGCCGCATTGCCGAGGATCGTCATCTTGGCGGGTGTCGCGTTGGCAAGGCCGAATAGGCCGAATGTCAGTGCAGCTGCTGTAGCGGCGCTCCGAAGCCAGCATCGAGTGGTCATTGTAGTCTCCCCGTTGTGAGGAGAACAATGACATGGAGGTTTTTATCTCAGGCAAAATTGCGCAATAGAATTAAGGGCTTAGTTTATTCAAATGCAGAGCGTACTTGAATAAAAGACGATGCGAATTTGATTCAAATTTGAACGAAATCGAAAGGGAACGCGACCGCGCCGCCGCCTTCCACCCTACCTGAAACAGTGGCGAATCGCTTGATTTGTCTGTGTTCTTCGACGCTCGGTGCGGCATGGTCTGGCACCGATTAGTTAACGGCCAGCCGACTGATGGAGGTTGTCGCGACGGTGGATTTGCCGGCTTCGCACCTGAATTCAGAGGGTGGCGCGTGAAGCTCCGAGAAAATATTTGAACGTGGGAGCCACAGATTTCTTCGCCGCCAACCAAGAGCGATCGCCAAGTTCGTCGACACGCTGAGGCGACCGACCCTGGCGGATCGGTGTACGTTAGCCGCGAGGTTTGCTAAGGGGTGCGGGGGAGGAGAGTGGCGGTAGCGGCTGGCTTGCGCAATCAAAACTGCAAGCGCAAAAATGCGGCGTCTGCGCCACGACCATCACCATATGTAATCACGTCCGCTATCTGACGCCTGCCGATGAGCCAAGCCAAACTAGAGAAATTCGCGGAGGCTTTCGCGGGATTGTATGGAGATGAATTCGACGGCGACGCCTTCCATGAAGTGGCGCACGATACGGCCGCGGATACTACCGAGATGAACGGCTTGCCCCAAAGGCGGGCGCATGTCGAGGTCGACCGCAGCGCCGGAATAGGAGAGATCCAGGAGACGGCAAGGATGGCTGCTGCCGTCCTCAAGCGTCAATTCCGTGTCTATCGTCTGCGGCATCAGGCGATCGTGACGTCGGTCCTCGGGCAGGCCAAGCTCATGTTTGTTGGCAAGCCAGGTCAGTTGAGCTGCGAGTTTCTCTCGCTTGCGATCGGTGGCGTTGATCGACATGCTGAAGCCGCGACCGTCCAGCGCCATCACATGGCCTTCGAGGCGGCCGAGATGTTCGATGTAGGCGATGATGCGTTCCTTGGCGCGCGGGCGCGCCTGACAGGTGACGTAGAGATCACCCGGCGACATGTCGACGGCGACACAGTCGAATTCCTCGAAGCTGCTCAGCATCAAGCGGCCCTGCATGTTGATGGGCACGCGCTGGAAGGTGCGCTGCGAGGGAGGAGGAATATTGCGGGTGGCCGAATGACTTGACTGGAAGGTGTGCATGAGAAGAGGGCTTCTTGTGGAGGAACTCTTATCTGACAACCAATAGCTGAGATCCGTTAATAGAAAGTTGTCTTATCGGAATTTTCCGCAACGCAGGGCTGACAATGCTTGCGTTGTCATGCGTCGGATCGATGCATGCGCGGCATCGACGCGCTTCGCCGCCGAAGGCCATTCCCCCTCGATTGCGGTGCGTCGGTATCTGTCGGCCGCCGAACAAGGGCGCGGCTGCCGTCGAGCGAAAGGTAGCCAAGGGGCTCGGTACTGAGCCAAGGGGTGGTGGATGCCGGCGCAAGGCATCCGAGGATCCGGTCGCAGATGTCAGGCGCGGAACGCAGCGGCAATAGGACCATTTCGAACGCCATCCGCCGCCCGCCTATGCCATGGCCGGTGGCGTTGATCAGCGTGGGTAGGGCGTGCTCCATGACGCTTTCGCTGATCTTCACCGGGTCGGCCGACTGCTCCTTTGCCCAGAACGATGCGAAACCTTCCTCACGCAGCTCGCGGCCGAAGGCGGTGCAGATCGCGGTCCCGGCAAGACGAAAGCGCGGCGTTTTGTCCTGGCCTGCTTGCAGAATGAAGAGGTGCGGCAGGATGTGCCGAATTGAAGCAGGCGTGACATCTGCTCGCAGCGGCGCGGCGGCCGAGCCGCGAAGCTCGTTCCAGTAGGTAAAGATTTCGAGACTAATTTTCTGGCGCATGACGGTCCGTGTTTCATTGCGGCTCACATTCGCTAGCGAATCTGAGCCTTTCCATCATCCGTAGCGTTTTTCATGCCAAACGGCGGCCGTTAAGGTTAAAGAATGGTTTCGGTTGAGCGCGAACAAGATTCGTGGGAGGAAAGATCACAGCATACAAGTGGGAGTGACAGCACAAACTCATTCGGGACGGGGGAAGAACCTTGGGGTGATGGTTCTTCTTCTGGGGACTCGAAAGCCGTCCGGCAGAAATGCCGGACGGCTTTTTTTTTGATCTTCGCTCCTGTATGTCAGGGTTCCGATCCGTGACCGAAGAGCATGATATGGACAGCGAAGCACTGCCGCCACAAGACCCCGAAGTGGGTGCGGAAGAAGCGCGGCGCCGGCGTCCCGTTTTCAACCTGCCGCCTGTGCTGATGGCAACGCTCGGCCTCCTCATCGGTATTTTCATTGTACAGTCGCTGCTGCCGCCGGCGCTGTTGAGCCGTTTTCTGTTCACCTTCGGCTTCATCCCGGTGCGCTATGTGGTGCCGCTATCGCAGCAGGGGCCGGAATGGCTATGGACGCCCGTTACCTATTCCTTGCTGCACGGGAACGTGGAACACATCGTCTTCAACGGCCTCTGGCTGATGGCGTTCGGCGCTCCCGTCGTGCGCCGGATCGGTGCTGCGCGCTATCTCGTCTTCTGGATCCTGTCGTCCACGGCGTCGGCGTTTTTGCACGCTGTCTTGAATTGGGGCGAAGTTACGCTTTTGATCGGCGCCTCCGGCGTCGTTTCGGCGCTGATGGGAGCTGCCTGTCGCTTCGCCTTTCCAACCGGGCGGTCCACCCTGGCGGCGCATCACAACCCGCGCCTTTCGGTCGTAGCCTCGTTGCGCAGCCGCACCGTACTCGTCTTCATCCTGTTCTGGTTTCTCACCAACCTCTTGATCGCGTTCGGCGTGCCGCTCATCGGCGACGGATCACAGGCGGTTGCTTGGGATGCGCATATCGGCGGCTTTCTATTCGGCTTCCTGCTGTTTACGCCGTTCGACAAGCCGCGCGTCAGGACTTGATCAAGCAGGATTGTATGTGTTGCTTTCTCATGGCCGGTGAGGCACCATTTGCCTTCACAGACTCGTGACGAGAGAGCGGCGCTGAGCCTGTGGACAAGAAGAATTTCATGTCGCTCTCGGCATGGGAGGTTTGAATGTCGACTTTGGTCAAGAACATCCTTGACGTAAAGGGCCGCAGCGTAGTGACGACAGGGTCGGCCACGTCTCTCGGCGAAGCCGCGAAGATTCTTAGCGAAAATCGCATTGGCGCGCTGGTGGTCGTCGCTCCCGACGGAAAGATTGCCGGCATTTTCACCGAGCGTGATGTGGTCAACGCAGTCGCGAAGTCGGGGAGGGAGAGCCTGGATCAGCCGCTAGCAGGGTTGATGACGGCCAAGGTTTACCGGTGCAAGGAAGACAGCACCGTCGACGAACTGATGGAACTGATGACCAAGCGGCGCTTCAGGCACGTACCCGTCGAAGACAAGGGCAAGCTCAGCGGCATCATCTCGATCGGCGACGTCGTTAAATCGCGCATCCGCGAGATCGAACTCGAGACGGAACAGATCAAGGCTTATATCGCGGGATGAGACGAAGCGCGGGCGAGCGCCGCCGCTTTACGGATTTTGCGGCGCGTAGGCTTCCTGCATGCGCCTGATTTCGGGAAGCCGCGCCGAAGCCTCCTCATAGCCGCGCTCGATCGCTTCGCCTGCGCGGTGGAACTCCGAAAGACCGATATCGCTGAGGCGCGGATGGAGTGCCAGATCCGGCGGGTCGCCGGCGAGCCTCGCCCGCGAAATCCTGTCCTGGATGATGTTGAAGGCCTGCACCATGATGCCGGTCATGCCAAGCTTGTTCGACTGGGTCACCTGCTGGCGCTGGATTTCCATAGGGGTCAGCCCGGCATTGTGCTTGATGACCGCTGATCGGCCGTAGAGGTCGTAATTGAGATTGACCGCCACGACGAGCGGCTCCTCATAGGCGCGGCAAACGGAAACCGGGACAGGATTGACGAGCGCGCCGTCGACGAGCAGGCGGTTGTTGCTACGGATGGGCTCGAAAATTCCGGGCAGTGCGTAGGACGCCCTGAGCGCCGTGATCAAGGAGCCATTGGCGATCCAGACCTCGTGGCCGGAGCTGATTTCGGCGGCCACGGCAACGAAGGGGCGGTCAAGTTCCTCGATGCTCAGACCCTCGAGATGTTCCGCCATGCGCTTGGTGAGGCGCATGCCGCCGAACAGCCCGCTGCCGCCGATCGTCAGGTCGAGAAGGCTCGCGATGCGGCGCATGGTCAGCGACCGCGCGAAGCCTTCGAGTTCGTCGAGCTTGCCCGCGAGATAGCAACCGCCGACCAATGCGCCGATGGACGTGCCGGCGATCATGCCGACCTCGACGCCTGCCTCGTCGAGCGCGCGCAAGACGCCGATATGCGCCCAGCCGCGCGCGGCACCACCGCCGAGCGCCAGCGCGATCTTTGCTTTCTTCGGAGGCGCGGGATTGAGCGGCGGGTTGGGGGACTGCGCAGTTGGAAGGCTTAGATCCGCCGAAGAGCGAGCTACATTCGGACGATTTGAACTCCAACTGAGCATTCCGGACTCCTCCAAGCTTTTCGGGCCTTCACGGTAATTAGTGTCCCTTTTTTATTTCGAAATAGTATATTTAGGCAATTTTCCGCCGTATCGCGGAGAAGGCGTGCTACCGCCGGTAGATCGTCTCGGGATCGAAATGCCGCTTGTCGTCCGTAATGCGAACGACCGCCTTGCCGTCCTGCATCTCGACGGATCGGTAAAAACACGACCGTCTGCCAGTATGGCACGTCGCCTCATGTCCGGCGACTTCTACTTTCAGCCAAAGTGCGTCCTGATCGCAATCCGTATGGATTGCCTTGACGCTCTGCAAATTGCCGGAGGTCTCGCCCTTTTTCCAGATTTTCTGGCGGGAGCGGCTGAAATAGTGGGCAACGCCGGTCTCAAGCGTCAGCGCCAATGCATCAGCATTCATGTGGGCGACCATCAGCAGCGCGCCGTCGTGAACGTCGGTGACGATGGCGGTGATCAGGCCGTGATCATCGAAGCGGGGCGTAAAATCGCCCGCGCCCTCGAGTTCGGTCTTGTCTGGAGATGGTGGATTGAACGTCAGGGTCATTATCGGCTCCGCTATGGAGCCGATATCAGCGGCCCCGGACCATGGTGGTGAAGCGCACCTGCTCGGCCGGTTCCGACTTGAAAGCACCGGTGAAGGTGGTCGTCAACGTCGTGGAACCTTGCTTCTGCACGCCGCGCATCGCCATGCACATATGCTCGGCTTCGATCATGATGGCAACGCCGCGCGGGCGCAACGTGTCGTCGATCGCCGCGGCAATCTGCGCGGTCATGGCTTCCTGCGTCTGCAGGCGGCGTCCGTAGATCTCGACGACGCGAGCGATCTTCGACAGGCCGAGGACCCGGCCGCTCGGCAGATAGGCGACATGCGCCTTGCCGATGATCGGAACCATGTGATGTTCGCAATGGGAGAAGAACGGGATGTCCTTGACGAGAACCATGTCGTCATAACCGGCGACTTCCTCGAACGTCCGGCCGAGCACGTCTTCCGGGTTCATGTCGTAGCCGGCGAACAACTCGCGATAGGACTTGGCGACGCGCGCCGGCGTATCGAGCAAACCCTCGCGTTCCGGATCGTCACCAGCCCAACGAAGCAGGACGCGGACGGCTTCTTCAGCCTCCTTCTGCGTCGGCCGATCGTCGAACTGATGCTCGGTCTGCGGAAAGTTCTTTATAATGGCGTCCATAAATATGGTCTCCTGAGCCGCTCTGCGGACATCATTTTTTCGGACTCGCCACTGGTTGTCCCCGATGACGGGGCACTTGTACCTTCGGCGGGCTCCGGGGCGTTCGGGCCGTTTTTCAAAGGCCTTCCTGCACGGTTTCCCATCAAACTTACAGAAGGCCATTGCATTTCCATAGCCTTCGGACGACATACATATAGTAAGGCGCCGTCACTGTGAAAGTGTCCGAATAGGACACGGTGTGTTTTTTGTTAGGATACGCACCTGACGCGCATCGGAGTAAATTCGGCGATGGATGACATCTACAACACCAAGATTCTCGAATTCGCCGGCAATATTCCCCGGATCGGCAGCCTCGTCGGCGCCGATGCGAGCGCCCAGGCTCATTCGAAACTCTGCGGCTCGCGCGTGAAAATCTGGTTGAAGATGGACGGCGATGTGGTGACGGATTTTGCCCACGACGTCAAGGCCTGTGCACTTGGCCAGGCCTCTTCCTCGGTTATGGCGCGGCACGTCGTAGGCGCAACGGCCGCGGAGGTGCGCCACGCGCGCGAAGACATGCTTGCCATGCTGAAGGCCGATGGCGACGGGCCGTTCGGCCGGTTCGAGGACATGCGCTATTTGAAGCCAGTGAAGGACTATAAGGCCCGGCACGCCTCCACCATGCTGACCTTCGACGCCGTCGTCGATGCGATCACCCAGATCGAGGCCAAGCGCGCCGAAACGGTCGAGGCTTGAGACGCCGCCATGTGCCAGTTCTGCTTGATGGATCACGAAGAGGACGATGGAGGTGCGGCCGCGCCGCGCATCAAGCCGCCGCGCGCATCTCGTAACTGGTCAGGCCCATTCCGCAAGACCCCGGATCGGTTGTTTGGCATCGGCCTGGTCCGTCTCTACCAGCTGACCTTGTCAGGCTTCATCGGCAATTCCTGCCGCCATCTGCCGACCTGCTCCGAATATGGCTACGAGGCGATCGCGCGGCACGGGCTTTGGAGCGGCGGCTGGATGACGCTTTTTCGGGTGGCACGCTGCGGCCCCGGCGGCACCAGCGGGTTCGATCCGGTGCCGGAGACGCTCGGGGCCGATTTGCGGTGGTGGGCACCTTGGCGATATTTCCGCCTCTAAGTAGAGCAATCCATTCAAGGCTTTAATATCAAAGAATATTCCGGCCATGCATCGAGGGATGGTGGCAATCCGACATCGCGCAGTCACCGCCGTGCCTGAAGCAAACGGCATTCGAGCTATTTCAGTTGCGGCTCCCCGTGGCGAGCCGGCTTTTTCTTTACTCAGATGGGAAATACCGGTATCAGGCGCCCGTGATCCGCGACTGCGGATCCGTACCATTGACACCACCCGCATTCGTTGGCGGGACTGGACAAGGAGAATTCGATGTCCGAAGCCGTTTCCCTCACATTTCCCGATGGTTCCGTGCGTGGCTTTGCGGCCGGCACGACCGGGCGCGATGTCGCCGAATCCATTTCCAAGTCGTTGGCCAAGAAGGCCGTCGCGATTGCGATCGATGGGGTCGTCCGCGATCTCTCCGACCCGGTGAAGACCGGCGCGATCGAGATCGTCACGCGTAGCGATGCCCGCGCACTGGAACTGATCCGGCATGACGCGGCGCATGTGATGGCCGAAGCGGTGCAGGAACTGTGGCCGGGTACGCAGGTGACGATCGGCCCGGTCATCGAGAACGGCTTTTACTACGATTTTGCCAAGAACGAGCCGTTCACGCCGGATGATCTGCCGGTCATCGAAAAGAGGATGCGCGAGATCATCCAGCGCAACAAAGCGTTCACCAAAGAGGTCTGGTCGCGCGAGAAGGCCAAAGAAGTATTTGCCGCAAAAGGCGAGAGCTACAAGGTCGAGCTGGTTGACGCTATCCCCGAAGGGCAGGACCTGAAGATCTACTACCAGGGCGACTGGTTCGATCTCTGCCGTGGCCCGCATATGGCCTCCACCGGCCAGATCGGCACCGCGTTTAAACTGATGAAGGTCGCGGGCGCCTATTGGCGCGGCGATTCCAACAATCCGATGCTGACCCGCATTTACGGTACGGCCTTTGCCGAGCAGGCAGAGCTCGACAACTACCTGCATGTGCTGGCCGAAGCCGAGAAGCGCGATCACCGCCGCTTGGGCCGCGAAATGGATCTCTTCCACTTCCAGGAGGAGGGCCCCGGCGTCGTCTTCTGGCATGGCAAGGGCTGGCGGATGTTCCAGACGCTGGTCTCCTATATGCGCCGCCGGCTCGCGGCCGACTACCAGGAAGTCAATGCGCCGCAGGTGCTCGATAAGTCGCTGTGGGAAACCTCAGGCCACTGGGGCTGGTATCGCGACAATATGTTCAAGGTCACCGTCGCTGGCGACGAGACCGATGACGACCGCGTCTTCGCATTGAAGCCGATGAACTGCCCCGGCCATGTGCAGATCTTCAAGCACGGTCTGAAGTCTTACCGCGAACTGCCTATCCGCCTTGCGGAATTTGGAACCGTCCATCGCTACGAACCATCGGGCGCTTTGCATGGGCTGATGCGCGTGCGCGGCTTCACGCAGGACGACGCCCATATCTTCTGCACCGACGAGCAGATGGCTGCCGAATGCTTGAAAATCAATGACCTGATCCTGTCCGTCTACAAGGATTTCGGCTTCGATGAGATCACCATCAAGCTCTCGACGCGCCCCGACAAGCGCGTCGGCTCGGACGATCTCTGGGATCGTGCCGAAAGCGTTATGACCGAGGTGCTGGAGACGATCCAGCAGCAGTCGAACAACATCAAGACCGGGATTCTGCCGGGCGAGGGCGCGTTTTACGGTCCGAAGTTCGAATACACGCTGAAGGACGCCATCGGGCGCGAATGGCAGTGCGGCACCACGCAGGTCGATTTCAACCTGCCGGAACGCTTCGGTGCCTTCTACATCGACCAGCACTCTGAAAAGACGCAGCCGGTGATGATCCACCGCGCCATCTGCGGCTCGATGGAACGCTTCCTCGGCATCCTGATCGAGAACTTCGCCGGGCATCTGCCGCTGTGGATTTCGCCGCAGCAGGTGGTCGTGGCGACGATCACCTCCGAAGCGGACGTTTACGGCTTGGAAGTGGCCGAGGCGCTGCGCGAGGCCGGCCTCAATGTCGAAACCGATTTCCGCAACGAGAAGATCAACTACAAGATCCGCGAACATTCGGTCACGAAGGTTCCGGTGATCATCGTTTGCGGCAAGAAGGAAGCGGAAGAGCGCTCGGTGAATATTCGCCGTCTTGGCTCTCAGGCGCAAACGCCGATGTCGCTGGATGAGGCGATCGCCGCGCTGGCGCTGGAAGCAACGCCTCCGGATATTCGCCGCAAGAACGAAGCCAAGCAGGCGAAAGCCGCTTAAAACCCTGATAACAAGACTGACGGCGCCACGCGCCGTCAGATAATTGTCACAGACTTGTAATATAGCGCGTTGACGGTTGAGGAGCGGTCGGGGTCCGACGTAGATTTCCATTGAAAGAATTCACCTACGCCAATGAACGCGACCCGCGCATCAAGCGCTGGCTGATCCGCTCGATCGAAGGTCTGTCCGGCCGCGATCGCTATGCGCGCCTCTATGACATCTGGCGCAGCGACATCGTCGGCAAGAGCGAGCGGGTGTTCGGCAAGATGCTCGACCTGATCGATGTTCGCATGGACGTGCGCGGCGAATGGCCGCCGCGCGAGATGCCGGACGCACCGATCGTCATCGTCGCGAACCATCCCTTCGGCATCGGCGACGGCATCGCGGTGCTGGCGCTTGCCGAGCAACTCGGTCGCCCCTTCAAGGTGCTCATCAACAACGAACTCCTGAAAGTGCCTGAAATGGCCGACTATTCGCTCCCGGTCTCCTTCGAGGAAACCAAGGAGGCGATGGCGATCAACATGCAGACGCGGCATGAGGCGGTACGGTTGTTGAAGGAAGGCGTGACCATCATCGTCTTTCCCGCCGGTGGCGTCGCCACCGCCAGGAAAGGCTTCGGCCGCGCCGAGGACCTGCCGTGGAAGATATTCCCGGCCAAGCTCATCCAGGCCGCCAAGGCGAGCGTTATTCCGGTCTATTTCGAGGGCCAGAACGGCCGGCTTTTCCATCTCGCCAGCAAACTCTCGATGACGCTGCGCATATCGCTGCTGATCCGTGAATTCCGAAGGCTCTCCGGCAGCACGATCACCTCGCACATCGGCAATGTCATCAGTTGGGAAGCCTTAAGCGGCGGCGCCGATCGCAAGGATTTGCTGTCGAGGCTCTACAGCGCCGTATTCTCCATGGCCCCACCCAGGCGACAGTTTCGCAGACGTCCGGCCTGACGCATCGCCATTCGACACGCGTCGGGCATCAATCCATGCTGCTATCGTCGCTCGTGGGCATCTGCTGCTCTTCCTGCGTCGGCTGCACGGCGACAGGCGGCTGGGCTTTGTTCTGCGGCACTTGTTCCGGCACTTGCTGGGCGACCGGTTGGTCCTCCGGCTCGGGCACTTCCTGCGGCTGCTGAGCCTTCATCAGCACTTCGATATCGGTGTTCTTGCCGGCGTGTACGGTAAAGTCGCGTTGGTAGATCTTGTCTTTGTTCCGGGCGACCGCAGTGTATCGGCCCTCCGCGAGAACCATGGTCGGAAACGCGCTCAGGCTTTCGCCGACGATATCGCCGGCCGAAGTGAGGATCGACCAGGCGGTATCGGCGATCGCCTCGCTTCCAGTTTCGGCGACCAGTTTGAAGATGATCTTCGCAGCCTTGTGCTGGATCGTCGCCTCGGTGACCTTTCCGGCCTCGACCTGGATATCGGCGCGGATAACGGCATTGATATCGCCATATTCGGAAACGATGTGATAGGTGCCGGCGCTGAGGCCGAGAAGCGTATTCGGCTTGACCTCTTCCATCACCAGCCCGCGTTCGCCGTCCTCCTTCACGTCGTTGGAATAGACGGAGAAGCTGAGCTCTTCCGGCGGGATGCGGACGTCGGACCCGGAGACGGCATTGAGCACCATGCCGCCGGCATCCAGCACCATGACCTGTTTTTGCGTCTCGCCCGTCGTAGGGACGCTGAGCTTTTTGGTGACGCCCGCGCGACCGAAGGAGACGTTGACGAAATAGTCGCCCGGCGCGAGCTGAAACGCGGCCGATCCGCCTTCCGAGCTTGCCACGAGCGGCAGCTTGCCGTCGGCGCCGGAGATCGGGCTGAAGACATACCAGTGCAGGCCCTGCTGCACCGGCGCGCCATCCGCTGTCAGCTTGGCCTGCAGTGCAACGTCACGCAGCGCCGCGGCGTTCTTGGCCGCGCCCGGCGCCAGAAACGCATTGAGCTTCGGCATTTTCTTGGAGGTGTTGTCGAGCTGCTTGAATTCCTTGAAGGCATCCTGAGCGGACGCGCCTGTCGCAACGCATGCGACGATTGCAATGGCCAAGCGAAGCTGGGCTAGGAGCGGAATGCCTGACATGAATAGCGACCGATTGACTTCCTGAGTAACAGAGGCCACTTCAAGACCAATGCCATGGCAAATTCAAGACCACTCGTCCTTGCACATACCAAAATGAGGCAATCATTCGATGAAATCCGATATTAAGCTGATCGACTATCTGGCGATCCGGCGCTCCATTCCCGCGTTTCAGATGTCCGAGCCCGGCCCTCCGAGGGCGGAGGTCGAGGAAATCCTGCGATTGGCTTCGCGCGTGCCTGACCATGGCAAGATCGCGCCGTGGCGTTTCATCGTCTATCGTGGCGAAGAACGCGTGCGTATCGGCGAAGAGCTATTGAAGCTTGCGATCGCCGCGAAGCCCGACCTTTCCGAGGAGATGATCGGCGTCGAGCGCAGCCGCTTCACCCGAGCACCCGTCGTGGTCGCCGTAGTCAGCAAGGCTGGACCCCACTTCAAGATCCCGGAATGGGAGCAGTTGATGTCGGCGGGCGCTCTTTGCCTCAATATGCTGATGTCGGCCAATGCCCATGGCTATGTCTCGAACTGGCTGACGGAGTGGTATGCCTACGACGAGCGTGCCTATCCGCTGCTTGGCGTGCAGCCGGGAGAAAAAGTAGCCGGCTTCATTCACATAGGCTCCAGCGACTTTCCACCCATCGAGCGGCCGCGGCCGGAACTGGCGGAGACGGTGACCTGGGTTGGAGGCGAGTAGCCGCCATGTTCTATCCGACGGATGCCAATCAGCACGGACTTGCGCACGACCCCTTCAAGGCGATCGTAGCACCTCGGCCGATCGGTTGGATCGGCAGCAAGGGCAGGGATGGTTCACTGAACCTCTCGCCCTATTCCTTTTTCAATGCCATCGGCGACCGGCCGAAGCTCGTCATGTTTTCCTCGAGCGGACGCAAGGATAGCCTGCGCAACGTCGAGGAGACCGGCGTTTTCACCACTAACTTCGTCAGCCGCAACCTAGTCGAACAGATGAACGCATCGTCCGCAGCCGTACCTTATGCGACGGACGAGTTTACGTTGGCGGGTCTGACGGCCGTGCCGGGCCGACTTGTGGATGCGCCCTATGTCGGCGAGGCCTTCGCAGTCCTCGAATGCCGCGTGACCGAAGTTCATGAACCGAAGACGCTTTCCGGTGAGCCAGCGGAAAACTTCGTGATATTCGGCGAAGTCGTCGGCATCCACATCGACGAGTCGATCATCAGGGACGGACGGCTCGACATGGCGCTTGCCCGACCTGTCGCGCGCATGGGCTATATGGACTACAGCGAGGCAAGTGACGTGTTCGAAATGCTTCGGCCCAGGCGGCCCCCACTTTGACATCCCGTCGCCGCAATGCGGTCGCAGTTAACGAACGTGGTGAACCAATCGTAAACTATTTGCCGATAATCTAATCCCAATAGGTTAACGGGGCGAGCTTTGCCCTGTTGGGATTGGGGCAAAAAAGTGATCGTTGAGGCATTTCTTCGCTGGGCGGAAACCGCCAAGGCTGGAGACCGGGCGCGTGCGGCCAGCGCACTAGGTCGGTCCTATCTGCAATCTGCCATGCCCGCCAAGGAACGGACCGCGGCCGGTATGGCCATGCTCCACCTGCTGGACGATCCGTCGCCGAAGGTCCGCATGGCGCTCTCAGAAGCGCTGGCGCATTCGCAGGCCGCGCCGCGCAACATCATTCTTTCGCTGGCTCAAGATCAGCCCGAGATAGCTGGGCAGGTGATCATAGCGTCTCCTGTCCTGACTGAGGCGGATCTGGTCGACCTGACGGCGCGCGGCAGCGAACTCACGCGCCTTCTGATCGCCTCGCGTGGGGAGGTCTCTCGCATCGTCGCGGCAGCGCTTGCGGAAGTAGGCGAGTTCGAAAGCATTCTTTGTCTCCTCGATAACGGCGGCGCTTCGATTTCCCGACCCTCGTTGAAACGCATAGCCGAGCGCCTCGGGCATCTGGCCGAGGTTCGCAATCGGTTGGCCGAACGCGCAAGCCTGCCGGCCGATGCGCGTCACGTGCTGGTGCAGCAGGTGAGCGATGCGCTCTTGGAGTTGCCGTTGGCGCGCGCCACCATTGGCGAGCGAGGACTGGAGCGAGTGACCCGGGAAGCGAAAGAGGCGGCCGCCGTCACCATCGCGGGCGCCGTCCCGCATGACGATATCCCTGGCTTGGTGGAGCATCTGCGCCTCGCGCAACGCTTGACGCCGGCGTTCCTGATGCATGCGCTCTGCTCCGGCCGGATCGACTTCTTCGCCGGTGCGGTCGTCAACCTCTCGGGTTGCGACGAGCGCCGGGTGCGTTCGATCCTCGCCACCGGGCGGAGGCACGCTCTGCGGGCTCTATACGAATCAATGGGTTTGAAGAGGGATATTTCCGTCATCTTCGTCGAAGCGACGACCCTGTGGCGGAACGCCTCGACCACTGCGTCCACGGTTTCGCTGGGACTGCTCAAGAGTTTTGCGCGGACGAAAAGCGCCTCGGATGCGGCCAGGGAACTGCTCGCGATGGTCGAGCGGCTGCATGTGGCCGAACAGCGCCAGACGGCGCGAGGCTTTGCGGCAATGGCAGCAGCTTAGTTCGCCAAACCTATCCTTCAGGGCTTGATAAGCCGTGACCGCCATGGAATCCTCTGAATTCGCAGTAGCTATTTGATTTCAGGGAAATGCCGGTGCCGGTTACCATAACGCTTGAAACGCCCCGCCAGGACGGAGTGATGCGCCTTCTGGAAATGTCGGACGCCTATGCCGCCTCGCTTTATCCGGCGGAAAGCAATCACATGCTCGATCTCAGCTCCCTGGAAACGCCCTCGGTGAGTTTCTGGGTCGCTCGCCTCAACGGCGAGATCGTTGGATGCTGCGCGCTGGTGGATGCCGGCGACGGATCGGCGGAAATCAAGCGTATGTTTGTCGATCCCGGCGCGCGGGGTCAAAGGGTCGCCCGCCGATTGATGGAAACGCTCGAAGCATCGGCACGGGAAAAGCAACTGACGGCCTTGCGGCTCGAGACCGGCATCTACCAGCCGGAAGCGATCGGGCTCTACCGCGCTTTCGGCTATATCGTTATCCCAGCCTTCGGCAGCTATCAGCCCGATCCGCTAAGCATCTTCATGGAAAAGACTCTTTAAGGCCGCGCTCGCCGGTCAGAGCAGTTCCAGGAAAAGTGTGAAGCGGTTTTCCGTCCGGAATTGCGTGAAAACAAAAAGATAGAGCGGATCTGCGATTCAAAGAAAAGCAGATCTGCGCTAGCCTTCCGAGGCATCCGTCGCGACGTGGAGTGCAAGCTCTGGTTCGCGTCGATCCAGTTCTTCGGCGAGTTCTGCTTCCCGGATCCATTCGCGCCAGATCGCGACGATGATGGCCATCAGTACCGGGCCGATGAACAGGCCGAGAAAACCCATCGTCTTGACGCCGCCGATCAGACCGAAAAATGTCGGCAGGAACGGCAGCTTGATCGGCCCGCCGACGAGTTTCGGGCGAAGCGTCTTGTCGACGATGAAGAGCTCCACGGTGCCCCAGGTAAAGAGCGCGATGCCGGCAAAGTGCGAACCGCTGGCAATCAGATAGATCGAGACAAGGCTGAAGGACAGCGGAGCACCGCCCGGAACCAGCGCCATCAGGCCGGTCAGCACGCCGAGTGTGACGGCCGAGGGGACGCCGGCGATCCAATAGGCGACACCAAGCACGATGCCTTCACCGATGGCGATCACCGTCATGCCCATGACCGTCGAACTGATCGTCGCCGGCACGACACGCGAAATGCGCTCCCAGCGGCTCGGCAGGATGCGCTCGCCGAGAAGATCGACCTGGCGCGCGAAGGTCGTCCCGTCGCGGTAGACGAAGAACAGCGCGATCAGCATGAAAAGCAGGGTGAGCAGCACATGAAAAGCGCCGCCGCCGGCGGCGAGGACGGCACGATAGATATTGCCGATATTGGCACCGCTCACCACCTGCGCCAGTTCGCCCAACGAGCCGGGGCTGCCGATAAATAGGCTCCACTGCTCGTCGAGCCAGCCGCCGACGACGGGAAGGACCTGGATCCATTCCGGGGTCGGCGCACCGAAGCGATTGGCGTGCACCGCCCAGGCGAACCATTCCCTGACCTCGCCTGCCGTATAGGTGACAGCAAGCGCGATCGGCAGCACGAGAAAGGCGATGATCATGATGATGGCAATCGTCGCGGCGATCGTCCGCCGGCCGCCGACGCGCCTCAAGAGGTCGCTATAGAGCGGCCAGGTCGCAAAGCCGATGACGAGTGCCGCCAGCACCGGCACCAGGAAGCCATAGAAGAAATAGATGCCGGCTGCGGCGATCAGGATCAGCAGCCAGCGGGCGGCGGATATGGAGGGGATCAGCGCGATACGCGCAGGCGAGGCCGGCCCCAGCCATCGAGATTCCCTTGGTTTTTGAGCTTCGAACATACCCACCGAAAAATTGCCCCACACGCCAGATGGATCGGTTATCCGCCATGATCAGGGCCGATTCAAGGGGCGTAGCGCAAATGCGCTTCCGAATGCGGGCATGGCGCGGGACGGCGAGGGCGTCGCCTCAGATATCGAGGTTCTCGGCGAAGGCGGCGCGTTCCTGAATGAAGCGGAAGCGGGCGTCCGCCTTGGTGCCCATCAGGTTGTCGACGGCGTCGCGCGTACCCTCGAAATCCACGTCGTCGATATGCACCTGCAAAAGCGTTCGCTTAGCCGGGTCCATCGTCGTTTCCTTCAGCTGGGCGGGCAGCATTTCGCCGAGGCCCTTGAAGCGGCTGACCTCGATCTTGCCCTTGCCCTTGAACTCGGTCTCCATCAGTTCCTGCCGGTGGACATCGTCCCGGGCATAGGCGGATTTCGCCCCTTGCGTGAGCTTGTATAGCGGCGGCACGGCAAGGAAGAGATGGCCCCCGCGGATGAGTTCCGGCATTTCCTGATAGAAGAAGGTGATGAGAAGCGAGGCGATGTGTGCGCCGTCGACGTCGGCATCGGTCATCACGACCACACGCTCGTAGCGCAGGTCCTCCTCGCGGTATTTCGTTCGTGTTCCGCAGCCGAGCGCCTGGATGAGATCGGCGATCTGCTGGTTGGCGCCCAGCTTTTCGCGGCCGGCGCTGGCAACGTTGAGGATCTTGCCGCGCAAGGGCAGGATCGCCTGGTTGGCGCGGTTGCGCGCCTGCTTGGCCGAGCCACCGGCCGAGTCACCTTCGACGATGAAGATCTCCGCGCCCTCGGCGGTGTTCTGCGCGCAGTCGGCAAGCTTGCCGGGCAGGCGCAGTTTGCGCACGGCGGTCTTACGGCTGACTTCCTTTTCCTTGCGGCGGCGCAGGCGCTCTTCCGCACGCTCGATCACCCAGTCCAGCAGTTTTGCCGCCTCGTTCGGGTTGTCGGCGAGGTAGTGGTCGAAGGGATCGCGCAGCACGTTTTCGACCAGGCGCTGCGCCTCGACCGTCGCCAGCCTGTCTTTGGTCTGGCCGACGAATTCCGGCTCGCGGATGAAGACCGACAGCATGCCGACCGCGGAAATCATCACGTCGTCGGTGGTGATCTGTGCCGCGCGCTTGTTCTGCGTCAGATCGGCGTAGTTCTTCAAGCCCTTGATCAACGCAAGCCGCAGGCCCGCCTCGTGCGTGCCGCCCTCGGGCGTCGGGATGGTGTTGCAATAGGAGTGGATCTGCGGATCGCCGCCATACCAGGTGATGGCCCATTCGAGCGAGCCGTGACCGCTTGTCTTTTCGGTCTTGCCGGCGAAGATCTCGCGCGTGACCGTGAACTCCTTGCCCATCGTTGCCTGAAGGTAGTCCTTCAGGCCGCCGGGAAAGTGAAACACCGCCTTTTCGGGCGTATCCAACCCCTCCACGAGGGCAGGATCGCAACCCCAGCGGATTTCCACGCCGCCGAAGAGGTAAGCCTTGGAACGGGCCATGCGGAAAACGCGGGCCGGGTCAAAGCGCGCGTGGTCGCCGAAGATCTGCGGATCGGGATGGAAGCGCACGCGCGTGCCGCGACGGTTCTGCACATCGCCTAATTCTTCCAACCCGCCTTGAGGGATGCCGCGTGAAAAACGCTGGCGATAGAGTTTGCGGTTGCGGGCGACTTCAACGATCAAATCGTCGGAGAGCGCATTCACGACCGACACGCCGACGCCGTGCAAACCGCCTGACGTCTCGTAAGCCTTGCCGTCGAATTTGCCGCCGGCGTGCAGCTTGGTCATGATGACCTCGAGCGTCGACTTGCCGGGCACCTGGGGATGGAGCTCGACGGGAATGCCACGACCGTTGTCGGTGACGGTCAGATAACCTTCCAGGTCGAGATAGACTTCGATGAAGTTGGCGTGACCGGCAACGGCTTCGTCCATCGAGTTGTCGATGACTTCGGCGAAGAGGTGATGCAGCGCCTTCTCGTCCGTGCCGCCGATATACATGCCGGGGCGCATGCGCACCGGTTCCAGTCCTTCGAGCACCCGGATGGCCGAAGCGTCATATCCGTCCGACGAGGACGCGGCCGGCGATTGCGGTATCGCGCGCGACGCCGATGCAGCTGCCTTCTCGGCCGGGGCGGCGGCCTTCTGCGTGGCTTCCGGCTTGGCGGTGAGCGGCACTCCGGAAAAGAGATCGTTGCTATCGTCCATGGAAGTTCTTCAAATATCCTTGGTGGGTATGCACCCGGCCTCGCCGGATGATCCTCAAAATCACCGTATTTGCCGTCAGCTTTGCGAATCGACCGATTTTGCCAGAAATCGTGCGTCCGCGCGACGCGCCATTTTGCGGGTTGGTGGTTCGAGAAAAGGTTTGCGTTGCCGGGCGCTTGATGGCAAGCCCGCTGGGGTCGCAAGGGAGCCGTCTGGATGCGAATGTCCACAATTCATTTGACGATCTTAGCCGCAATTGTGGCCTTTATGCCGTTCGCGGTTGCCTCGGACGCCTCCGCGGAGGCGCTGAAGCCCTTCAAGGATGAGCTATTCTCCAGCCAGCCAGTACTCGAGAGCCATGACGGCGGCGCATTCGAGACCATTGACTACCAGAAGGCGCGCGACCTCAACGGACGCGACGAGATCCCTGAAAAACGCGCCAAGCGGGCCTATCTCTCCCTCGGCGTGCGATGGAACCAGAAGGACGAGACCCTGATGCTCGGCGGGCGCAAGGTCGATGTCACCAGGGTGGGACCGCAAACGGGGCAGGCCTTCACGGTCATATTCGTTCACGGCCGTGGCGGCGACCGTAGGCTGGGGTCGGACGACTACAGGTTCGGCGGCAACTTCAACCGCCTGAAGAATCTCGCCGTCGATAATGGCGGCACCTATTATGCACCGAGCGTCAAAAGCTTCGACGACGCGGGTACCGCCGATGTCGCGGCGCTCGTCGCGCATGCCTACGAACAGTCGGGGGGAAGGCCGGTGGTTTTATCCTGTGCCTCGATGGGCAGCTTTATCTGCTGGGCGATCGCCCGCGATCCCGAAAGCGTCAAGCGGCTCGGCGGCATGGTGATCATCGGCGGCGCGACCGACCCGGAATTCCTCAAGAGCCCATTTTATGCCGCCAAGCTGCCGATCTGGTTCACCCATGGCGGCAACGATCCGGTCTATCCCGCCGTCAACCAGCAGGCATTCTTCGAGAAGCTCTTCAAGAGCGGCTATCCTGCGCGCTTCACGCTGTTTGCAACGGGTTCCCACGGCACGCCGGTGCGCATGACAGACTGGCGCAAGGTGCTGAACTGGATCATCGAACAGCGCGCCTGACTTTCAAACGATTTGTACATGTTGCGACGATTTGTACATCTTGAGGTGGAAGCGGCAGCTATCCAAGCAGCCGCCTATTTGCTAGTGCGGGAGATCGACGAGGGGAGCGAGGGATTACCATGACATCGAAACGGCGGCCGCTTTTGGCGGGGAACTGGAAGATGAACGGCACCAGGGCCTCCCTGGATCAGATCAAGGCGATTGGCGACGGCGTAAAGACGTCGCTGTCGGAGAAGCTGGACGTGCTTTTGTGCCCGCCCGTGTCGCTTCTCTACGTCGCGACCGCGCTTTGCGACGACAGCCCGCTTGCGATCGGCGCGCAGGATTGCCATCAGAAGGCCAGCGGTGCCCACACGGGCGATATCTCCGCCGAGATGATTGCCGACTGCTTCGGCACCCACGTCATCGTCGGCCATTCGGAGCGCCGCAGGGATCACGACGAAAGCGACGACCTCATCCGCGCCAAGGCGGAAGCGGCCTATGCCGCCGATCTGATCGCCGTCATCTGCATCGGCGAGACCGAAGCGGAGCGCAAGGCGGGCGAGACGCTGGAAGTATTGAAGCGGCAGCTAGGAGCGTCAGTCCCGGAAAACGCGACGGCAAAATCGACCGTCATCGCCTACGAGCCAGTCTGGGCGATCGGCACCGGGCTGACGCCGACGCTTGCCGACGTGGCCGAAGCGCATGACTTCATCCGGTCGACGCTTGCCGAGCGCTTCGGCGAGGAAGCCAAGGGGATACGCCTGCTTTATGGCGGATCGGCCAATCCCGGCAACGCGCGTGTCCTGATCGCTGTGGACAACGTCGACGGTCTTCTGGTCGGCGGCGCAAGCTTGAAAGCCGCGGACTTCCTCGCCATGTATGGCGCGTATGGCGAGCTTCTGGCCTGAGGTCTCGCGCTCAACCTGTTTCGTTGTTCAAAAGGGACTTGGAATAGGCGTGCGCCTCATGTAAAGAGCCGCCAGCTTCTATTTTTTATGCCCGTGATTTGCGGGCAGGACTGGACCCATGCAGACCGTTTTGATTGTCATTCATCTCATGATCGTGATTGCGCTGGTCGGCGTCGTGCTCATCCAGCGCTCCGAGGGCGGTGGTCTTGGTATCGGCGGCGGTTCGGGCTTTATGTCCGCGCGCGGTACGGCCAATGCGCTGACCCGCACGACCGCGATCCTCGCGGCACTGTTCTTCCTGACGTCGATCAGCCTCGGCATCCTGACACGCTATCAGGGCCGTCCGACCGATATTCTCGACCGGATTCCGGCGACCGCAGGTCAGGGCAACGGCATTCTCGACTCGCTGAACAAGAACGGCGCACAGCCGGCAGCAGGTCAGGCTCCCGCGGCACAGGTGCCGGCCGCAGGCGGCGCGGCCGTACCGCAGGCGCCCGCTGCAGGTCAGGCTGCTCCGGCAGCGCCTGCGCAAGGCCAAACAGGCGTTCCGACCGGTCAGTAAGACGGTCGCGCATTTAAGCTTCCGGCAGGTCCATCGACCTGCCGGTTTTCTTTTGTCCAACTTTCCGCTTGGCATCCTGATTTCCGTGAAGGAATTTTAGGGCTGGCGGAATCGTTCGTGAAAAGGTATCCGGTGACTCCCATGGCGCGATATGTCTTCATCACCGGCGGCGTGGTTTCCTCTCTAGGCAAGGGAATTGCGGCCGCGGCTCTCGGAGCGTTGCTACAGGCCCGTGGTTACCGGGTGAGGCTACGCAAACTCGATCCCTATCTGAACGTGGATCCGGGCACCATGAGCCCGACCCAGCACGGCGAGGTGTTCGTCACCGACGACGGCGCGGAAACCGATCTCGATCTCGGCCACTACGAGCGGTTTACCGGTCGCTCGGCAACCAAGACCGACAACATCACCACCGGCCGCATCTACAAGAACATCATCGATAAGGAACGGCGCGGCGACTATCTCGGCGCCACCGTCCAGGTCATTCCGCACGTCACCAACGAGATCAAGGATTTCGTGACCGAGGGCAATGACGACTACGATTTCGTCATCTGCGAAATCGGCGGCACGGTCGGCGACATCGAGGCGATGCCCTTCATGGAAGCGATCCGTCAGCTCGGCAACGACCTGCCGCGCGGCACCGCGATCTACGTCCATCTGACGCTGATGCCCTACATCCCGGCTGCGGGTGAGCTGAAGACCAAGCCCACGCAGCATTCCGTCAAGGAATTGCAGGCGCTGGGCATCCACCCCGACATTCTCCTGGTTCGCGCAGACCGCGAAATTCCGGAAGCGGAGCGCCGCAAGCTCTCGCTCTTCTGCAACGTCCGTGCGTCGGCCGTCATCCAGGCGCTCGATGTGGCGAACATTTACGATGTGCCGATGGCCTACCACAAGGAAGGCCTCGACAGCGAAGTGCTCGCCGCCTTCGGGATCGAGCCGGCGCCGAAGCCGCGCCTCGACGCATGGGAAGACGTTTGCAACCGCATCCGCACGCCGGAAGGCGAAGTGACGATCGCGATCGTCGGCAAGTACACCGGCCTCAAGGACGCCTACAAGTCGCTGATCGAGGCGCTGCACCACGGCGGCATCGCCAACCGCGTCAAGGTTCATCTCGAATGGATCGAGTCGGAAATCTTCGAGAAGGAAGATCCGGCTCCGTATCTCGAAAAGGTGCATGGCATCCTCGTGCCCGGCGGCTTCGGCGAGCGCGGCGCGGAAGGCAAGATTCACGCAGCGCGCTTCGCGCGTGAGCGCAAGGTGCCGTATTTCGGCATCTGCTTCGGCATGCAAATGGCCGTCATCGAAGCGGCACGCAGCCTTGCCGGTGTCGAGAATGCGTCCTCGACCGAGTTCGGCCCGACCAAGGAGCCGGTCGTCGGCTTGATGACGGAATGGGTCAAGGGCAACGAGCTGCAGAAGCGCAACGCCGCGGGCGATCTCGGCGGCACCATGCGCCTCGGCGCCTACAAGGCATCCCTCAAGAAGGGCACGAAGATCTCCGAGATCTACGGCTCGACCGATATCTCCGAGCGCCACCGCCACCGCTACGAAGTCAACGTCGACTACAAGGACCGGCTGGAGAACTGCGGTCTTGTATTCTCCGGCATGTCGCCGGACGGCGTACTGCCCGAAACCGTCGAGTATGCGGACCATCCCTGGTTCATCGGCGTTCAGTATCACCCCGAGCTGAAGTCGCGTCCGCTCGATCCGCATCCGCTGTTTGCAAGCTTCATCGAAGCGGCGACCGAGCAGAGCCGTCTGGTCTGAGACCACGCTTCATATGATCGAAGAACCCGGCTCAGGCCGGGTTTTTTTATCGAGACTTACATCCTGAAAGTCGCCACCTACGCTATTTGCCGGTCGTCATCGTCGGCGGACGGTGGCAATGTCTCTCTCGCGAAGAGCGAGGGGTAGCGGTATGATTCTGAATCCGTTTGACGATCGGGCCGAAAGCGCGAGAGCCAAGGCGGGTTTTGTGCTGGCCATGCTGATTGCATTCAACGTTGCCGCGTGGAGTTGGGCGTGGGTGGCGTTCGCGGATCGCCCGGCGCTGCTCGGGACTGCTTTCCTCGCCTATATGTTCGGGCTTAGGCACGCCTTCGATGTCGACCATATCGCCGCGATCGACAACGTGGTTCGCAAGCTGATGCAGGAGCGGAAATCCCCGTTTGCCGTCGGCTTTTTCTTCTCGCTTGGGCATTCCTCCATCGTCGTTCTGGCCTCGATAGCGATCGCCGCGACAGCAGCCGCCATGCAGAACCGTTTCGAGGCGTTTCATCCTATCGGCAGCGTCGTCGGCACCACGATTTCGGCGGTATTTCTTTTGTCGATCGGCGTCGCCAATCTTTTCGTGTTGCGCGGCGTTTGGGGCGCGTTCGGAAGAGCGCGACGCGGTGAGCGCATCCTGGAAGAAGATCTCGACGGATTGCTCGGGGGAGGTGGCGTACTGGCGCGCATCTTCCGACCGATGTTCCGCGTGGTGACGCGTTCGTGGCACATGTATCCCATCGGGTTTCTGTTCGGGCTCGGGTTCGACACCGCCACGGAAATCGGACTGCTCGGCATCTCCGCCACCCAGGCTGCGCACGGGATGTCGTTCTGGACGATCCTGATCTTTCCGGCGCTGTTTACCGCCGGCATGTCTCTGATGGATACGCTGGACAGCGTCTTGATGACCGGCGCCTATGGCTGGGCCTTCGTCAAACCCGTCCGCAAGCTTTGGTACAATCTGACGATCACGGCAACCTCCGTCGCGGTTGCCCTCTTCATCGGCAGCATCGAGGCCTTGGCGCTTGTCTCCGACAAGATGGGCCTCGACGGTGGTCTCTGGGACGCGGTGGCGGCGCTCAACGATAATCTGGCGAATTTCGGTTTCGCCGTGGTTGGCATCTTTCTCGGCGGCTGGCTTGTCTCGATGGCGCTCTACAGGCTCAAGGGCTATGACCGCTTGCAGATAAGCAGTTCCTAAAGCATCATCGAAAAAGCGCACTCCGGGAACCCCGAAGCGGTTTTCAGACAAGATACGCGCCAAATCAAAAAACTAGCGCGGCGGAGCGAATTCTTTGCGCCGCTCTAATGTGGCGGACGTGCCACCGCCAATGGAGGGGATGATCATGCACCAGGCCGGCACTGCAATCGCCGTGATGCTCACACTCTCCCTGTCTGCGGCCGTCCCGCAGGCGGCGCGGGCGCAAGCGGCGGGCGGATGCACGTTGCAGCCCGTCAGCGGCATGGCGCTGCAGACGCTGCGCTGCGACCGTGGCGTCAGTGTCACCGCCGAACGCGGCGCACGTTTCCAGTTGATCGACCGCAACGGCGACGGCCGTGTCGACGGCGCGAAACTGGATAGCAAAGCCATTCTTCTCGATGTCGACAGCGCGCGAGTGGAGGGCGGCTTCCAGGTGGCGACCCCGCAAGCGATCGCGGCCGTGCGCGGCACGCGTTGGGCGGTCGACACCGGAAGCGGCAAGACGTCGGTTCTTGTCCTTCGTGGCAGTGTGTCCGTTCGCCGGCCGGCAGGCCAGGCTGCGGTGACACTGGGGCCGGGGCAGGGCGTCGATGTCGAGAGCGGGTCGGCTCCGCTCGTCGTGAAGGTGTGGGGCGCACCCCGCGTCGCCGCCCTCATGGCGCGCCTCGGCCAATAGACCAATTCCGGTTTTGCCGGACAGAAAACCGCTTCGCACTTTTCCGGAATTGCTCTCGAGGAGCCATGCGGCGACCATCGCGCCAGACATTGATCGCCGTCATGCTCGCCGCGGCCTGGGGTGCTGCCCTCGGCGTGATGCATCTGAGCGGCCGCTTCCCGGCGATCGACGGTGCGGAGGCAACGCTTGCGAATTTCAGAACCGTGCTTCGTGGCCCGCGCCGTCCGCCCGATATCGTCACTATCGTCGCCATCGACGATGCCACAGTAGATGAGGCCGGAGGCTATCCGCTGCCGCGCGCGGCACTCGCGTCGATCGTAGATACCGTGGCGAAGCTAAGGCCAAAGGCGCTCGCCCTCGACCTGCTGCTGGTCGATCGAGGGCCTGAAGCGGGTGACCAGGCGCTGGCCGACGCGCTGCGCCTCGGGCGCAGCGTGATCGCAGCCGCCGCTGTCTTTCCCGAAAGCCTGCAGGAGCTGTCAGCAGCAGGCGGCGATCCAATGAGCAGCCTTCCGAATGCGCGCGAACTGCTGTTGCCGCAGCGGCGCTTTACCGACGTTGCCGCGATCGGCGTCGTCAATGTCGAGACCGACAAGGCCGGCACGCCGCGCTTTGCACCGATGCTCTTTCGCAGCGGCGCGCGGCTGGAGCCGTCCTTCCCCTTAAGCGTCGCGGCGGCGGCGACGGCGGCCGAGCCCGGTATCGAGCCCGGAGCCGTCGTCATCGGCGGCCGCAGGATACCGACCGACATCGGCTATCTGCTGCCACTCTCCTTCTACGGACCGCGAGGCAGCATTTCCGTGGTGAGTGCGGCAGGTGCGCTGAAGGGAAACCTGCCGGCCGACAGGATCAAGGATCATGTGGTGGTGATCGGGGCAACCGTCACCGGCGGTGGCGACGTCTTTCCGACGCCGTTCGATCCGGTGCTGCCCGGCGTTGAAGTCATCGCGACGGCGATAACCCATCTCATGGCAGGCGACGGCCTTATGCGGAATACGACGACGCGGTGGATCGATCTCGCTTTCGCCGTGGCGCTCCCGGCGATCCTCGTCGGGTTGCTGGCGTGGCGCCGCAGCGTCGCTGGGCTCGTCGCGGTCTTTGCGGTGATTGCCGTGTGGCTTGCCGTCAACGTCGTTGCGTTCACGCATGGCGTCTGGCTATCGGCGGCGCTGCCGATCGCCGCCGCTGCTCCGCCGGCCTTGCTCTTCGGTGCCGCGCAACTGCTGCTCGGGCGGCGCCGCGCGACGCATTTTGAGCGGCAAAGCGAGCTTCTGCAGCGCATCGAGGCGCCCGGGCTTTCGGAGTTTCTGGCCCGAGATCCGGATTTCCTGGCGATCCCGGTGCGCCAGGACGCAGCCGTCGTCTTCATCGATCTCAACGGATTTACCGGTCTCAGCGAGACGATCGGTCCAGCGGCCGTACGGGAACTGCTCAGCGGATTCTATGAACTGGTCGACGAGGAGGTGACGGCGCATGGCGGCGCGATCACCAGCTTCATGGGCGATGGCGCGATGCTGCTGTTTGGTCTGCCGCAGCCGTCCGCCGGAGACAGCGACAACGCCATTCGTTGTTGTCTGAAGCTGACCACGCGTATGCGGTCCTGGCGCGAAACGCTGCCGTCGGTGACTGCTGCCCGCATCGGCTTCAAGATCGGTGCGCATTTCGGCACGGTGGTCGCGTCGCGGCTCGGCGAGGGCAGTCATCAGCAGATCAGCGCGACCGGCGACACCGTCAACGTCGCAAGCCGCCTGATGGAAGTCGCCGCGCGCCACAAGGCCGACGTTGCTGTTAGCGACGAACTCCTGCGCGCCGCTGGCCACGGCAGTGAGGTTCATGAGAGGGGCCAGCTCCGCGGGCCGGTCGAAACGCGGCTTCGCGGACGCGAGGGTTCGATGTTGGTCTGGTTGTGGCGGGCATGAGGCGGCGGCGGTTCAAGCCGTCGCCACCTCTTCCGCGATCGCCTGGAGCAGTCTCTGGAACCGCGGCAGGCTCCGCAGCGAATCGAGGTCCGAATCGTTCTTGAACCACAGCACCTGATAGGTCGAGCTGTTGGGCAGCAGTCGCTCCAACAGATCGATCGACGCATCGAGTTCACCCAGCAACGCGTAGACGCAGGCGATGTTGTACTGCGCCACGATATCGTCGGGATCGATCGCCAACGCGCGTGCCGCCCACTCGCGCGCGCCTGCCTCATCGCCCATGTGCGCAAGCGCCAGCGCGCCGCGATGCGCTGGCCCGGAATTATCCGGATTGAGATCAAGCGCGCGTTGCGCCCGTTCGACCCCGAGCTTGGCCCAATGTTCGCGCTCGTCCGGTTGGTTGAGCGAGCGGAAGGCGCTCATCAGGTGGATCGGCGAGAGATAGTCGTCGGTCCTGATGTCCGCTGCATGCGTGAAGTAGTAGACGGCTTCCTCGAAATTCCCATGCATGAATAGGAAGCGCGCATAGTGGAAATTCGCCTCGTAGAGGTTCGGATCGAGCGCCAGCGCCTTGGTGAAAGCGGCGATGGCTTCGTCGTTCCTGCCGCTCTGGTGAAGAGCAAGACCACGCGATGCGTGAGCCTCGGCAAGATCGGGGTCGAGTTCCAACGCCTTCGCGCTCATCTCCATGATGCAGTCGAGCGAGAATTCCCTCGAATACCAGTCCCTCAGCGCCGAATCGCAGTCAGCTATACCGGCATAGGCGCGTGCGTAGCCAGGATCCAATTCGACTGCCTTCGTGAACATGCGGCGCGCCATCAGCAGATAGTACCGCGTCCAGGCATGCGAGAACTGGCGGCCGCGCAGGTAGTAGGTATAGGCCTCCACGTTGGCCGTCGGCTCGTTCTTGATAGCCTTGCGCTCCTGCGGCAGCAGCTTGACCTTCAGCTGATCGACGATGGCATGCGTGATCTCGTCCTGGATCGCGAAGATGTCAGTCATATCGCGGTCGAAGCGATCGGCCCAGAGGTGCTCGCCTGTCCTCGCATCGATCAGCTGGCCGGTGATGCGCACGCGCGTGGCGGCCTTGCGGACGCTGCCCTCCAGCACGTATTGAACGCCGAGTTCCTGCGCCACCTGCTTCACCTTCACGGACTTGCCCTTGTAGGTAAAGACGGTGTTGCGGGCGACGACATGCAGGCCGGAGATCTTGGAAAGATCGGTGATGAGGTCTTCGGTAATGCCGTCGGAAAAATACTCCTGTCCCGGTTCGTCGCTCATGTTGGTGAAGGGCAGAACGGCAATCAACCGTTTCGGGTTGCCGCGCTGAACGAGTCTGAGGGGTGTCGTAGCACCGAAGGAAATCGCATAGACGTGGATGCTCTGCGCGATGTTTTTCAGATAGTGCTCGCCCTTGTCCTCGAAGTTCAGGTCGAGGCGGGCGCCGATGTGATCGCGCACGGAGGACGAAATCGCGATGCCACCCGGATCGGCCATGCCTTCCAGGCGGGCGGCGACGTTCACGCCATCGCCAAAGATGTCACCGTCCTCGACGATGACATCGCCGAGGTTGACGCCGATGCGCATTTCGATCCGGCGCTCGGCCGGCACTTGTTTGTTGCGGGCAAGCATACCGCGCTGGATTTCGGCCGCGCATGCGACCGCGTTCACGACACTCTGAAATTCGGCCAGCAGCCCGTCGCCGGTGTTCTTGACGATCCGGCCGCGGTGCGCCGCTATGGCGGTGTCGATCAGTTCCGTGCGGTGAAGTCGAACCGCGGCAACTGTCCCGGCCTCGTCCAAGCCCATGAGGCGGCTGTAGCCCACGATGTCGGCAGCAAGAATTGCTGTCAGACGGCGTTCCAAGTGCCCTCCAAATTCCTGCTGCGGTCTCGCACCGTAATTTACGCTGTCATCACCCAAATGTCGTGCATATCGTTCCATCTTCGCACCACGACGCCCTATTTTGTAAGCCGGGGCTGATACCACTGATTATGGTTTGAGGCGAGTTGGCTATTCTGATTAGCCATTTTGGAAGAAATGAGGGGAAAGCTGCCATGTTTGCTAACCCGTATCTTCCGAAATGCCATGGATATGCTGCCTTATCCATGCATCGGCTCCTACTACTCCACAGCGCTTGCGGCATAATTTGGAGCGATCCAAGCGGAAAGATAATTCTCCGATGGGGTAGACCGGAGAATTGCATACCCCCAATTGCTATGGATATTCGGGTTAACGGCAGCCTACGCGGAACCATCGGTTCAGCAGTCGGCGAATCGCCTACGAGGGTGGTTTTAACGTTCAGCGTCGACTTTGCGGTCGCCAAGTTGAGCGAAGCTCACTGGCAATTTGCCAGTGACGAGCAACTTCACCGTTCCGAACGCGACGAGACCGACAACGATGTTCGCGGCCGCGAAAAGCACGGGCGCAAGCAGGACGATCACGCCACTATCGCCACGCGCAATCAGCCGCAGCGGCGCGGCTGCAAGTGCCGTCGCACCGAAGGTGAAGGCCCAGTAGCCCGGCGTGAACCCTTCTTCCGCGATCCAGCGTATGAGGCGCAGGAGGATCAGCGCCTGCAACAGCCATAACCGATGAGCGCGTGCGCGAAAATATCGGGCGGTCCCTGGGTGACGCCGAGATAGGCCACCGCGCCGACGGCCGGCGGGGCAAGCTGAACGCCAAGCGTTGGGCGCATGGCGGGCGCCATGGGGGCAGCGTTGAAAAAGCGGTGGAGCAGCACCGATTCGATTGCCAGCCAGGTAAAGAGGCCGGCGCCGAAGAAATATTGCCCCCAATCCGCATAGTTGAGCGCTCCCAAGCCCGCCGCCGTGACGAAAGTGCCCGCGACCGCCGGCAGATAGAGTACCGGCGTATTCGTCGTGTCCTGCCGCCCGCCCTGCCACAGCCCGCCCATGCGCCACACCGCAAAGATCAGCGTGTAGAGCGAGCCTGCGGCGAACAGGATCTCCGCCGGAAGGTGCACATAGGGCAGGAGGCCAATCGACACGAGCATCGTGGCGACGCCGACAAGCCCGATGAAGCAGCACTGAACCGGGTGGGCCGCCTCTTTGAGGACCTCCTCGCGAACAAGGAGCCACTTCATCGCATAGAGCACCACGAGCAGCGCCCAGACGATGGCGGCGACGACGATGATCACCTCGCCAACGGCGCCGGGCACGTGCCACACGCCTGCAGCGAGCCGCCAGCAGGTGCCAAGACCGGATAGTCCGAGAACCATGCCGAAGAACGAAGCCGGCACGAGGGGGAGCCTGATTGACGACATGGCGGACCTCTACTGGGTGCGGTCAAACGCGGAAGAAGGGGATTGACGACGTATTGCCCCCTTTTGCGTCAAGCTTCGAGGGCAGTAGACGGCCGCGGCGCGGATATTTTCGACGATGGTGCCAGCCGCGGCTGTCAGCCAGACGCCGGCAAACTGCAAACGCCTCGGCGGGACTTGTGGTGTCTCGAACCGTCCACTTCGACGGCTTCAATATGGCCGGCGTCCGTCAGGGCCGCCGGCCTTGCCTGTCAGCCCTTGATGAAAGCGAGCAGATCGGCGTTGAACTTGTCTTTTTCCGTGGCGGTCAGGCCATGGGCGCCGCCGGGATAGATCTTCAACGTGGCGTCCTTGACGATTTTCGACGCTATCTTGGCGGCAGCGTCGATAGGCACGATCTGATCGTCGTCGCCGTGGATAAACAGCGTCGGCACGTCGAACTTCTTCAGGTCTTCCGTCAGATCCGTTTCGGAAAAGACCGCGACGCAGTCGTGCGCGCCCTTGATGCCCACTTGCATGCTTTGCAGCCAGAACTGGTCACGCAGGCCCTGGCTGAGCTTGGAACCCTCGCGATTGCCACCGTAGAAGGGCAGGCTCAGATCCTTGTAGAACTGCGAGCGGTCCGACAGCACGCCGGAGCGAATGCCGTCGAAGACGGAACGCGGCAGGCCGCCCGGGTTTGCTTCCGTCTTCAGCATCAGCGGCGGAATGGCCCCGACGAGTACGACCTTCGCCACGCGGCTGGTGCCATGGCGCCCGATATAGCGGGTGACTTCGCCGCCGCCCGTGGAGTGGCCGACAAGGATGACATCCCTGAGACCGAGCGCCTCGATAACGGCGCCGAGATCGTCCGCGTAGGTATCCATATCGTTGCCGCTCCACGTCTGGGAGGAACGGCCGTGGCCACGCCTGTCATGCGCGACGGTGCGGTAGCCTTGCTCGGCAAGGAAGAAGAGCTGTTCGTCCCAGGCGTCGGCGTTGAGCGGCCAGCCATGGCTGAAGACGACCGGTTGGCCATCGCCCCAGTCCTTGTAGAAGATTTGCGCACCGTCCTTCGTCGTGATTGTTGGCATGCCCAGTTCCTTTTCGTCGAGGATTAGAGTTGGATCTCGCAAGTAATTGATGATTGCAATTGTCGGATGTTGGAGCGGCGAGGCGCCAGCTCTTCTGATTGAGATTTCTCGGCGGCGTTCCTGCATGAGCATCACAGAAATCTTGCCGATGTTTCCATGACTACTTTAGAGGTACAGAATTTTCGCGATGCGTCCATCCCTGTTTGGGGCGAGAGTCGCGTGACGAGATGTAGGGCTAAGCGCCATATATGACAGGTTTATGATGCAAGCTTGGCTTGCTTGCGTTGGCGCCGAAGCTTAGCTTGAGTGTCGCTGGCGGCGTAAACGCCGACTTTCCCAAATTTGGAGAATTCCTCTACGGAACTCTTGCCTGGAGATTTCAAGATGCAAATTGGAATGATCGGTCTTGGCCGCATGGGTAGCAACATGGTCCAACGCCTGCTGAAACACGGGCACGAATGCGTCGTGTTTGACGCGCGCCCCGAGAGCGTTGCGGGATTGCAGCGCATGGGGGCGGAGGGCAGCGGTTCGCTTGTGGATTTCGTCTCGAAGCTCCAGCGGCCGCGCGCCATTTGGTTGATGCTACCGGCAGCGATCGTGGACCAGGAACTCGCGCAGCTGACACCGTTGCTCAGCGAAGGCGATATCGTCATCGACGGCGGCAACTCCTTCTACCATGACGACATGCGCCGGGCAGGGGAACTCAAGTCGAAGGGCATCCACTATGTCGATGTCGGCACGAGCGGCGGGATCTTCGGCCTCGAGCGCGGCTACTGCCTGATGATCGGAGGGGAGAAGGAGACGGTCGAGCACTTGTCGCCCATCTTCGCCACGCTGGCACCGGGCAACAGCGGGGTCGCGGCTTCTCCGCTGCGAACCGCGGCGAGCGCCGGGACAAGCACCGCCGAGCAAGGTTTTCTGCATTGCGGACCGCACGGCGCCGGCCATTTCGTCAAGATGGTTCACAACGGCATCGAATACGGATTGATGGCTGCCTATGCCGAGGGGCTGAACATTCTCCATCATGCCAATATCGGGAAGGTGAAGGCGGAAGCCGACGCCGAGACCGCGCCGCTCACCTATCCGGAGTTCTACCAGTACGACTTCAACGTCGCCGAGGTTGCCGAAGTATGGAGGCGCGGTAGCGTCATCACCTCCTGGCTGCTGGATCTGACCGCCGACGCGCTGCACGGCGATGCGGAACTTGTGCAGTATGCCGGCCGGGTTTCGGATTCGGGGGAAGGACGCTGGACCATCTCCGCCGCCATCGATGAGGGCGTTCCGACACCGGTGCTGAGTGCCGCGCTCTATGGGCGGTTCAGTTCGCGCGGCAACGACGACTTCGCAAACAAGCTGCTTTCCGCCATGCGCGCAGGCTTCGGCGGGCATGCGGAAAAGCCGACCGCAAAGTAGACGATCGTCGCGAATGGTGGCGCGGTTACCGCGCCGCTAAACCTGCCTGAGCAGGAGGATGGGACAGGGCGCCCCAGCAGGCAATTCCGGCGCGTGCGGTGGACGAACGATGAGGCAGTCGGAACGCGCGAAAGTCTTCATCATCGAGGAATCCTGCTTGCCGAAGGGTTCGGCGAGCCATTCGCCGGCCGCCGACTGCGTGAGCCGCGCGCGGACATAGTCCTGACGCTGCTCGTTTGGCTTCAGCGCAACCGCCGCTAGCGCCGTCGCCTCCCGCCGCGATGGCGGCAGGCCGGCGAGCTTGCGCACGAGCGGTTCCAGGAAAAGAAGGCCGCAGACCAGGCTGGAGACCGGATTGCCGGGCAGACCCAGCACATGCATGTCTGAGAGCGTTCCAACCATCAGCGGCTTGCCCGGCCGCATGGCGATCCGCCAGAAATCAAGCGTCATGCCAGCGGCGACAAGCGTCGCCTGGACGAGATCGTGATCACCGACCGAAGCGCCACCGAGCGTGACAAGAACGTCGGCACCGGCGGTACGCGCGTGTTCGACTGATGCAGTGATCGCAGCCCTGTCGTCTGGGACGATCCCGAGATCGAGGACCTCAGCGCCGGCCCCGCGGGCTAGCGCCGCGATGCCGAAGGTATTCGAAGCGACGATCTGCGCCGGCCCGGGCTCGCGGCCCGGCGCCACCAACTCGTCGCCGGTCGCAAGGATTGCCACGCGCGGGCGGCGGTAGACCTTGAGCGTTTCGTAGTTCATGCCCGCGGCGACCGTCAGCCTGGAAAAATCCATGACGGTTCCGGCCGGCAGCACGGGTTCACCAAGAGCGAAATCCTGGCCACGCGGACGGACATGCTGGCTGGGGCGCACGCGGAAGGTGCTGCATATCGTGCCATCCGAGAGCTTTTCCGCATCCTCCTGCAGGAGCACGCTGTCGGCACCGTCAGGTACCGGCGCGCCCGTGAAGATCCGAACGGCTTGTCCCTTGCCGACGCTGCCCCCGAAGGCGCGGCCGGCAGCCGACGTGCCGATGACTTTCAGGATGGCGCCGGGTTCGGGAGCATCCTCTTGTCTGAGGGCATAGCCATCCATCGCGGAGGCATCGAACTGCGGCTGCGTTAGACGTGCGCACAAGTCTTCCGCAAGCACGCGGCCGTCGGCTTCGGCAAGCGGCACGGTTTCGGTGCTTGCTATATGTTGAGCCTTGCCGAACAGCCGGTCCTGCGCCTCTGCGACCGGAAGGAGGTTCATTGTCCGCCCTCTGCGCGGCGGTAGTCGCCCGATCTGCCGCCCGACTTCTCGACAAGCCGGATGCCGCCGATCTCCATCTCGCGATCCGCAGCCTTGGCCATGTCGTAGATGGTAAGGCAGGTAACCGAAACCGCCGTCAAAGCCTCCATTTCGACGCCGGTTCGGCCGGTGAGTTTCGCGGTGGCCGTCACGCGTAGCCCGGGCAACGTCTCGTCCTCGACGATATCAACGCCGACTTTCGTCAGCATAAGCGGGTGGCAGAGTGGAATGAGGTTTGCGGTTTGCTTGGCAGCCATGATGCCGGCTAGGCGGGCGGTACCGATGACGTCACCCTTCTTGGCATTCCCTTCCCGGATCAGGTGAAGGGTTGCCCTATTCATTTTCACGTAGCCTTCGGCCGTGGCGCTACGCGCCGTCTCGCTCTTGCCGCCGACGTCGACCATATGCGCCTCGCCGGTGGCGCCGATATGGGTGAGGGTCGGGCGGTCGCCGCTCATCTCACGCGGCCGCGACCGCGGCGGAGCTGCCGGTCAGGAGCGTGCGCGTGGCCGCCGCGACATCTTCCTTGCGCATCAGGCTTTCCCCTACCAGGAACGTGGTGATGCGGACGGCTTCGAGGCGCCTGCAATCCTCGTGGGTGAATATGCCACTCTCGCCGACAAGCAACCGACCCGCCGGCACCATCGGCGCTAATACTTCACTGGTGGTGAGGCTGACGTCGAAGGTGCGCAGATTGCGGTTGTTGATGCCGATCAGTGGAGAGGAGAGTTTTAACGCCCGCTCCATTTCGTTGGCGTCGTGGACTTCCACCAGCACGTCCATGCCCAGGCCGTACGCTTCGTCCTGCAGCCTTTCGGCGACGTCATCGCTGAGCGAGGCCATGATCAGCAGGATGCAATCTGCGCCCCAGGCACGCGCCTCGTGCACCTGATACGTGTCGAACATGAAGTCCTTGCGCAACGCCGGGAGCGAGCAGGCAGCACGCGCGGCGATCAGGAATTCCGGCGCTCCCTGAAAGCTTGGCGTGTCGGTGAGTACCGAAAGGCAAGCCGCACCGCCGGCTTCATAGGCTTTCGCAAGCGCTGGCGGATCGAAATCCGGACGAATCAGCCCCTTGGAGGGACTTGCCTTCTTGATCTCCGCGATCAGGCCGTAGCTGCCTGCGTCGCGCTTTTCGACCAGTGATTTGTGAAAACCGCGCGGCGCCGTTTGATCGGCCTGCATTGCCTTCAGGTCGGCGAGCGTAACGGCAGCCTTGGCGGCGGCGATCTCTTCGCGCTTGTAGGCTTCAATCTTCTTCAGGATGTCGGTCATCGCGTCCTCGCTTTTCAGCCTTCGTCGTTGGAGACGGCGATCAGCCTGTCCAACGCCAGAGCGGTCGCGCCGCTATCGAGGGAATCGGCGGCAAGGCGCATGCCGTCGCGGATCGTCTCCGCCTTGCCGACGATGACGAGGGAGGCGGCGGCATTGGCGAGCGCGATGTCGCGGTAGGCGTTTTTTGCACCGGAGAGCACGTCGCGAAGCGCTGCGGCATTGACGATGCCGTCACCGCCCTTGAGGTCGGCGAGCTTTGCCGGCGCCAGGCCGAAATCGCCAGGCGTCAGTTCGAAGGTGCGGATCTTGCCGTCTTCCAGCGCCGCTACCGTCGTTGTGCCGGTGGTCGTGATTTCGTCGAGCCCGTCTCCATGTACGACCCACACGCTCTCCGCCTTCAGGTCGCGCAGCACTTCGGCGAGCGGCACCACCCATTGCGAGGCAAAGACGCCGAGCAGCTGACGACGCGCACCGGCGGGATTCGAAAGCGGCCCCAAGAGGTTGAAGATCGTGCGGGTGCCGAGTTCCACGCGGGACGGCCCGACATGCCGCATCGAGGAATGATGCAGCTGTGCGAACATGAAGCCGATGCCAGCCTCGCGAATGCAGCGGGCGATGACGTCAGGCCCGATGTCGAGCTTGACGCCGAGTGCCGCCAGGCTGTCGGCCGTGCCCGATTTCGAGCTCTGCGCGCGATTGCCGTGCTTGGCGACGGGAACACCGGCACCGGCGACGATCAGCGAAGCGAGCGTCGAAATATTATAGGTGCTGGCGCCGTCGCCCCCCGTACCGACAATATCGATCGCATCGGCGGGCGCAACGACATGCAGCATCTTCGAGCGCATGGTGGTGACCGCGCCGACGATCTCGTCGACCGTTTCGCCGCGAACGCGCAAGGCCATGAGGAAGGCGCCGATTTGCGAAGGCGTCGCCTGCCCGGACATGATGATTTCGAAGGCCTGCCGGGACTCGTCCCGCGTCAGCGATGCCCGGCTGGCTACCTTCGCAAGGAGCGGTTTCAGATCGGCCATCGGCTCTCTTTCTCCTTGGGGTCAGCCTTAGCGGACCGTCGCCTGTTCGGCGAGCTTCTCGTTGACCGAAACACCATACTTCGTCTGCAGCGCGCTCACCATCTGATCGAGGATATCGTCGCCGGCGGCATTGGCAATCGCCATTGCCTGCTGATCCTGATTGGCGAGCACATCGGTTGTCGGGCTTGCGTTGACGTCGGTCACCTTGAGAAGGATCTGCGTCGTCTCGTCGCCGCCGACAGAGGCCGCGACCGTCCCGACCGGGCCGGAGAAGGCGGCGGTTACACCGCCGTGCCCGAGCACCGCGTCGTCCGTGGTGCGCGTGACGTCCGACTTGGTCTCGACTGTGATGCCGAGTGGCGCTGCGATGTCGGCAAGCGACTTTCCGTTCTGAGCTTCAGTCTTCAGCGCCTGCGCCTTGGCGGCCAGTGCTGCCTTCTGCTGCTCGGCGGTCCAGTCCGCCACTGCGCTATCGTGCACTTCCGCCAACGGGCGGTCGCGCTCCGGCGTGATGCCTTGTACGTCGAACCAGACGAAGCCGTCGTTGCCGAGCGTCAGCGGCGGGGCGTCGATGCCCTGTTCCGTCTTGAAGGCGGCGGCCAGGAACTGCTGCTTCGCCGGCACGTCCTTGACCTCTTTGCCTTCCTTGTCGAGGCCCGTGGCATCGATCGCATCGATTGTCGCGGCCTTAAGCTTGAGCTGCTGGGCTGCGTCCTGCAGGCTTGCGCCTGAACCGCGCAGGTCCTCGAAACGGTCGTGCACGTCAACGATTTCCTGCGAGGCGGTAACAAGCGCCAACTGCTTGCGGATCGTTTCCTTGACGTCGTCGAAGCTCTTGGCGGTTTCTTCCATCAGATTGGTGACGCGCAGGATGACCGGCCCGAACGAGCCTTCGACGACGGGGCTCGTGCCTCCATCCTTGGCAATGGCGAAAGCTGCCTCGGCGACCGCCGGATCCGGCACCTTGTCCTTGGTGAACTCGCCGAGCATGACGTCGGTTTTGGTCTTGCCCTGATCGGTAACCAACTGGTCGAAGGTCGTTCCGCTCTTCAAGGATTCAGCCGCGGCATTGGCCAGGTCCTTGTTGGCGAAAGTGAGCTGCTCGATCGTGCGCGCGGCAGGCGTCTTGAAGCTGTCCTTACGCTTCTCGAACTCGGCGCGAATGGCCTCATCGGAAACCGAGCCGAGGTCAGCGATATCCTCGGACTGCAGCTTGACGAATGCGATCTTGCGGAATTCCGGCGCGCGGAAGCGCTGCTTCACGCCGTCGAACCACTTGGCAAGGACATCGTCGGCCGGGGTCTTGATCGGCTCGATGTTGGCGTTCGTCAAAAGGAGGTAGTCGATGCCGCGGCTTTCGTCATGATAGAGCTTCAGCGCGTCGACGAGCGTCTTCGGAGCGGCAAAGCCATTCGAGACGGCGTCCACGATCTGGCTGCGGATCGCCACCTTGCTGCGCTCGCGGATAAAGTCTTCCTCGGTGAGGCCGGCGTTGCGCAGGCGGCTTGCGAAGAGATCACGATCGAACTGGCCGTTGACGGCCTTGAATGCCGGATCGTCGCCGATCAGCTTCGCAAGGCGATCCTCCGACAATCCGAGGCTGAGTTCGCTGGCAAGCTGATCGAGCGAGGCACCGGCGACGAGCTGGGCGATCGTTTGCTGCTCGACACCGAAAGCCCGCGCCTGTTCGCTGGTCAGCTGCGTGCCGAAGCGCTGGCTGAGTGCTGCAACCTGACGATGGTAGGCGAGGCGGAATTCGTTGACGTCGATATGTTGGTCGCCGAGTGACACGACGGTGTTGCTCGATCCACCGGTCATCATCGAACGCGAGACGCCCCATATGCCGAAGGACGCGACCAACAACAGCATCAGCGCCTTGGCGACCCAGGTCTGGGCGGCTCTTCTCAGGATATCGAACATCGGACTGCAAACCTCATATCAACCAGGGCTTCGCTTTAGGGCGAAGCATCCGTCGTTCCTTAGAACAATCCGAAACGGAATTGAAGAGCTTCGGCCGAAATGACGCGGGGCCAGGAACCTTTGACCGAACAGAGCGTTTTGAGAACACGCATGAAGAGGAGTCCATCATGGCCGAACTGAAATCCGCCACCGCCCAATCAGCCGCCAATCGTGTCGAGGCCGAGGTGGCGGCAGATGAGTTGACCGCGCAGATCGCGGCTCTGAGAGCTGATCTTGCAAAACTGTCCGAGAGTGTGGTGGCCATCGGGCAGGGTGCGAAATCGGTCGTCACGGAGGAAGCTTCGTTAATGACGGAGCGGGTGCGCGACAAGGTTCGTGAAGAGCCGCTGTTCGCTATCGCGGTCACGGCTGGGATCGCTTACATGATCGGGTTGCTCAGCCGCCGATAGGTTCGTTCGAATCGGGCAGATTTCTGCCGGACTTTTTTTGGCGCGCTGGCCGACTACCGCAATTCAAATCAATGCTTCGTCCGCAATCCCAGGACTTTCGTGGCGCCGCGACGGCGCTGCGGAAGCTCGGACATCATGAGCGGCGGCAGCGAACCTTCCTTGGGCAATACGCCGACGGAGGCAGAAAGCCTCGTTGCGAGGTCCTTCGCGAACAGCGGAGAATCCGTCGAGAGCGGGCACCCGGAAGGATGGATCGCGGGCAGATGGACCTCAGCCGCAGGTCCTGGAAGCAGCTTCAAAAGCGTTTCTCTTGCCTTTTGCCGATAGGTAGCATTCGCCGCATCGTCGGAATGAAGAGCCTCCACCGCTCGGAAGGCTTTGATCGCATCGCCCTTTCGCCGGGCTGCGACCAGCGAGATACCCTGCTTATAGAGCGCCTCGCAGGAATTTGGTTGATGCTCCACCGCTTCAGCAAAGCTTTTCACGGCATCGGAAAATTTTTGCTGAGCCATCTGCGCGTCGCCGAGGCGGAGGAGAACGGCCGCCACATCGGGCAGTTTGCCGAGAATCTGCTTGTACGCGGCTTCAGCCTCAGCGAGACGACCGTTGTCAAAGAGCAGCTGCGCCAGGCCGAAGCGGGCGCCGTAATGTTCCGGATCGGTAGCGGCGACCTGGTTGAATGCGACCGCTGCGAACGCTTTCTCTCCCTTCGCATAGTGCTGAACCGCGCGTTCGTAGACGTAGGCGACGCTGCGCAGATTTAGACCACCACGCAGGTTGCGGCCTGTCTTGGAGCGAAGATGGTGATAGCGGATGAACCGCTCCTCGACGCCGAAGGCGTATTTGTAAGGCTCGTTTCCGCGCAGGAAATCATAGGTGCGATACCCTTGCGCGATTGCCTGGCGAATGGCGGTCGCATGCAGAACGAGCCCGGGCGAGGGCGTCTTCCATGTGTCGTCCCGCCCGGTCACATAAAAGAGAACGGCTTTCTTCTGACGGTCCAGCAAATTGGCGAGCGCACCCAGCGGCCGGGCGCCATGCCACAGGACCGGAAGCGACAGGTCGCCCCGATCGAACGTATCGAGAAGCATGTCACAGGCGGAATTGATGATCGGCTCTGTTCTATCGCCCTTCTGCTCCTGCCATTTGCCGCGCCAGAGACGAAAGAGAATGTCGAGGTCGCTGGCGATGGTTTCATTCGTGGCGAAGGTAATGCGAAAAGCCTGATCAGCCTCGACCTGGCGAAGAAAGCGCCGAAGCTTCTGCCGCATCTGGCTGCTCATCTTCGTTTCGAGATAGGTGTCCCAGCTATCAGGCAATTCCACGACGGGGCATATCGACTGGTCAACGCCGTTGTCGACTGGCGTGAAGCGGTGGACCGTCACATCAGCCGCGCTGAGCGCGCGAAGCAGCGCATCCTGGCGTTTGGCGGGCCCGTGAAAATTCTCCAGGCGAAGCATGGTCCAATTCTGGCTGCGCAAGAAATGGGCGAAGCCCTCGATTGCGCGGTCCTCATAGGAGGGATCGCTAAGCAGCCCAGTATAGTCGGCAATGCGGCTGCCACCCATGACGATGTCGTCAGTGAATAGACCTGTTTTAGGATCCTGGTTGGTCACCAGCCGAAGCGGGAAGAAGGCGACGTAAGGCGAGCCCGGCTCTCTTTCGCGCAAGGCGAGGATCAACCACCGGCCGCGCCGGCGCAGGTAGTCGCAAATCCAGGTCCAGGAGAGGAAGTATTGGGCCGACGGATCGTTCAGATAGACACGATCCCAATTGTCCCTGATGGCTTCCAGATCGGAAAGCGTTTCGATGACGTCTATGCGCATGCGGCCCCATCCGTAGCGTCAGCGTGACATGTATCGCCGGATGCTTCATCTTAGCCGCAATTGAGCCGCTTCAAATATTCCCTTCGTGTTATTTTGACGCGCCAATGGGATTAGAAGCCCTCGAGTGCCAGACCAAAGCGATAGAGTCAGGCCGCGTCGGTGTAGAGCGGGCTGGCGCGGATGAAGGTCCATAGGCCCTTGCTGATGTCTACGATCGCGCCGATCGACTTCTCGAGCCTGTCCACTTCCCTGTGGTCGAGCGGTTCGACCTTCCCGTATTTCACTTCCCGCTCGTCCTCGATCAGGCGCATCAGCTGCGTGCTGGATATGTCGCCGGCATCATCGAAGGAGTAGATGCAGTGATTGTACTTGTTGCGCATCTTGGATTCGCGCTTCAGCCGCGCCATCAGCCCCAAGACCACGTCGGTTTCGTGCTCGGGGGTCGCTGGCAGTTTGGCGAGACGCTCGACAAGATCGATGCGGGCGCGGGTGGTATTGAGGGTGAGAAAGACAACGATCGCCGCGTCTTTCTCGACCTTGAGAAGATGCGCGATGATGTAGATGAGAAGGCTTTCCGTGTTCGTCCAGACGTAGTTCAACCGGCCGACACGCAAGAGAATGTCTGACATCGCGGGCATGGGGCGATCCTGGGGCTAAATTCGAAGATTTACATATTAGCCATAAATCGCTTTGCTTATCATCACATCTTATTGCGTGCATCAGCACCGCGGCCAGAGGGCCGCGGTGGATGAAGTGCGGGTGGGACCGATCAGCGTTCCTTGAAGGCGCGCGACATGCTGTCGACGACGGGCTTTGCCAGATACTCGAAGAAGGTCCGTTCGGAGGTTGCGATCAACACGTCCGCGGGCATGCCCGGAACGGGTCGGAAGCCGGGGATGCGCTTCAGCTCCTCATTCGGAATCGCAACGCGCACCACATAGACGTCGCGTTGCAAGCTGCCAGAGGCGTCTTCGATGGAGTCGGCGGAAACGTAGAATACTTTGCCGTTCAGAACCGGCGTCGTCCGGCGGTTAAGGGACGAGAGACGGATCGATGCATTCTCGCCTTCGCGAAGCTGGTCGATCGAGGTGCGCAGCACCTGCGCTTCGATGATCAGGGGAACGTTGTTCGGCAGGATTTCCATGATCGGCTTGCCGGTCGTTATCACGCCGCCGGCCGTGTGATAGTAGGCGCGCACGACGGTGCCGCTGACGGGCGAACGGATGACAGTGCGGTCGAGCACGCCGGAAGCCTCACGAACCTGCTCGCGCACGCTTTCAAGATCGGACTCGGCGGTCTCTAGCGCGTCGAGCGCTGCCTGCTTGTTGGCGTTGATCGCGATGATCGCCTCCTGGCGGTATTTCGCGACCTGCGCCAGGCTTTCATTGATTTCTGAATCGAGACGCGCAAGCTCGCCCATTGCGTCGGCGACAGCGCGCTGGATGGCAAGAAGGTCGGTGCGACGCATGACGCCTGCATCCGCCATCTTCTGCCGCACGCCTTGCTCTTCCGTCAGCAGGTTGAGCTGCGTTACGAACGCCTGCTTCTGGCCGTCATAGCCCTTGTTGCGGGATTCGAGCGAAGCGATGTTCTTGTCGATGAGATTGAGCTGCTCCTGCAGCTTCACCTGCTTGCTATGAAAGATGACGTTCTGGCTCTGGATGATTGCGGTCACGTCCGGATCGCTGGATTCCTGGCTGACGATGGCGGGCACGTCGAAGTCGTCGGCACCCTGTGCCTCGGCTTTGAGGCGGGCTACAACCGCTTCCAGGCGCAGCCGGCGCAGCTTTAGAGCGCGCTCGCTGGAGAGTGCCGCCGTGGGATCGAGCGTCAGGAGAATGTCGCCCTCATGCACCACGTCGCCTTCGTTGACCATCAGTTCCTTGATGATGCCGCCCTCGAGGTGCTGGACGATCTTGTTGTTGCCAGTCGCCACGAAGCTGCCCTGGGCGATGACCGCCGAGGAAAGCGGGGCAGTTGCCGCCCAGTAGCCGAAGCCGCCGAACGAGGCAATCAGGATGGCCATGCCGGTAAAGCTATGAAGGCGGATGGAACGGGGAACTTCGGAGTACCACTCTATCTGGCCCAGTTCAGCAGTTTCGGTTTTTTTATTGCTTTTTAGGAATTTGAACATGCTTCTTAACCTTGAATCCTAGGAACCTGCTGGCCATTGCCGATGCTGTCTGCATCACCCGACTTGCCGCTAAGAACATTCAGCACATGCGCGCGCTCTCCGAACAGCGCCACCGAACCTTCCTTGAGGACGAGGATCTTGTCGACGCATTGCAAAAGAGCCGGCCGCTGCGTGATCGTAACCGTCGTGATGCCTTGCTTCTTGGCGTGAAGCAGTGCGCGGGCCAGCGCGGCTTCGCCGGCGGTGTCGAGATTGGAATTCGGCTCGTCGAGAACCACGAATTTCGGATCGCCGAAGAAGGCGCGGGCAAGCGCGATCCGCTGCTTCTGTCCGCCCGAGAGCGGTGCGCCATCGGACGCGACCACGGTCTCATAGCCTTGCGGGAAGGAGGCGATCAGTTCATGCACGTCGGCAAGGACGGCGGCCTCGTAGATGAGGCGGTCAGGAACGTCGTCACGCATGCGGCAAATGTTCGCCTTGATGGTGCCGGGAAACAGCTGCACGTCCTGAGGCAGGTAGCCGATGCTCTCGCCGAACTGCCGCTGGTCCCAGTTGCGCAGGTCCATCAGGTCCAGGCGCACATTGCCGGAGGTCGGCAGGATCGAGCCCACCAGCATCTTGCCGAGTGTGGTTTTGCCGGAGCCGGAATTGCCGATGATGGCAAGCGATTCACCCTTCTGCAGCGAGAAGGTGATGCCGTTCAGGATGACGCGCTTTTGCGGCGGCGGTACGAAGAGAATGCGCTCGACATCCAGGCGGCCCTCCGGGTTCGGGAGCCTCAGCCGGGGGAAGTTAAGCGGCGAATTAAGGAGCAGTTGCTTGATGCGGCCGTAGGCGGCACGGGAGTGGTTGAACTGGTTCCAGCCTTCGATCGCACCCTCAACCGGCGCCAGCGCGCGGCTCGAGATGATGGATGCGGCGATAACCATGCCGCCGGTAAGCTGTCCGGAGAGCGAAAGATGCGCACCCCAGCCGAGCAGCGCGATCTGCGTGATCATGCGGCAGCCCTTGGTCAGGCCGGAGAACATGATGTTGCGGTCCTGTGCGGCGACCTGCGCCTTTAGCGAACCGGCAGTCTCGCGGCCCCACATCTTCACCGCTTCCGGGATCATCGCCAGCGCGTTGATGATCTGGGAGTTGCGCGACATGGAATCGAGGTGGAAGTTCGCGCGACTGATGAAGGCATTCGCTTCGGCGAACGCCGGGGCTGTCATCTTCTGGTTCAGGTAGGCAATCACGAAGAGGATCGCGCAGCAGGCCATGACGATGACGCCGAGATGCGGGTGAACCAGGTAGACCACCAGCACGAACAGCGGCATCAGCGGGGCGTCGAGGAAGGCGACCAACGTGCCCGAGGTAATGAATGCGCGCAGCTGCTGCAGGTCGGACAAGATCTGGTAGTCGCGACCGTTGCCATGCAGGGAGGCGCGCGCCGCCGCGCTTAGGATCGGCGCGCCGAGCTGTACTTCCAATTCGACGGCGGTGCGCATCAGAATAAAGCGCCGAACCGAATCCAAGATGACCTGCAGGACGATCGCGCCAACGACCGCGATGGTCAGCATCACCAGCGTGTCCACGGAGCGGCTGGTAAGCACGCGGTCGGAAATCTGGAAGAGATAGATCGGGATCGCCAGGACCAGGACGTTGATGGCAACCGTGAACATCATGACGATCAGCATGTTGCGCCGGACGGCCGCCATGCCGTTGCGCAGGCTGAGCGCGAAGTTGATGGGTTGGTTGCTGCGCTTATGGAAAATGCCGCCGTCGTTGCCGCCGCCGCCACCACCGCGACCGTTGTCGCCGTCCTTATCGTTGTCGTTGCCGCCGCCGCCGGCGCGGGGATGGCGTTCGTTTTCCCGGATCGGGCCGGGATTGTTGTCGATCGTTTTCGGAAGAGGCGGCGGGGGCGGGATCTTGAAATCCGCCTTTTGTTCGATCTCGGGCAGGGGAGCCTGCCGCAACTGTGGTTCGGCCACGGCCGGCTTGGGCATCGCCGCCATCGGCATGGGCGCCGGCGCCGGCGACGGTTCGGCAAGTACCACGGTCGCCGGAGTAACCGGGCTGGCCTGGTTTGCCGGCGGTGCTAGCGGTGCTGCCGTCACGACTTCCTGGGCCGGCTCCGCGGAGATAATAATTTCAGGGGTGGGCGCCGGGCTATTCGTTGTCTCGGGCTCGGTCTGCGGCAGTGCCTCGACGACAGTCTGCGGCAGCGCCTCGCCAACAGTCTGAGGCAGTGCCTCGACAACAGTCTGCGGCAGCGCCTCGACAGCGGTCTCGGCTACGGCGATCGGTTCAGCCTCGATTTCCTGAGGCGCCACGGGGATCGGGCGAAACTGTTGGTCCTCGCGCAGCTTTCTCAGGCTTTCGACGACCTCGTCCACCGTGGGCAACGCTTCGGGGGCGGGTCGCGTGGCGGCCAGATCCTTGGTGGCGGTCTCGCGGCGCAAGCACCGCAGGCTTTCGACCGCATCTTCTATCGCGGCAACGAAGGCATCCGGGTCGCGGTCGTTCGTCTGGTCGTTGATCTGGGAAATGGAAGATCTCAGGCGCAACGTGCGGCTTTCCGCCATTCTTAGTTTTGAGACTTGGTTCATCTGCCTGCCACTCTCCCAGTACCCATGAGTTGTGCCTAGCCTGTAACGGATTGCATGACGTCGCCGACGGCGCCGGCATGCAGGTTCGCGTCATGGCCAATTGTGATTGCGTCGTGATCGGTCGCCAGTCCGGTCGGATCATGATCACCGAGAAAGGCGATCGCCTCCGGGGCGAGTTGGTTGGTGGGCTGGCCGGTGCCATCCGTGACGCCGTGCTCGATGATGCCCCCCTGGATGAGCACGGCGTCCGAATAGACGGTCCCCGCTACGTAAGTCGTGTGCGCGCCACTGTCGAAATCGATGATGCTGGCGATATTGATGACGGCGTTGCTGCCGGTATCGACCTTGACCACCGCATCCGGATTGTCGTCGAGGACGCTGCTGGCGACCTTGTGCACAGAGTCCGCGTCGCCGACGATGTTGACCTGCTTCAAGACATTCACATCAAAGAAGTTGCCGGTGATGTAGAGAACGTTCAGGCCGTGATAGCCGGCGAAGTTCGCATCGCTCGACAGGCCTGTCGGCATGTCGTTGACCTTGTTCTCGATGTTCTTGAGCGTCTCGGAAATATAGTCGGGCATCGCGGCGAAGCGGCCGGGATCGCCGACGTTTTCGATCGAGGCGAGGTTCCAGAGAAGGTTGTTGCCCGTATGGACGTCCCCGGCGCTCCCGCCAAGATTGACGGTGTCGTTATCGTAGAGCACCGAAATCTGCGTGATGGCGTTGAGGTTGTAGGTCGATCCACCGACGATCATCAGATCGTATTGGGTGCCGAGGCCGAGGAAGGATTCCAGGTTGAGCACGGAGTTGCCGCCGGTCAGCACCGTCGTATCGACGCCAGAAGTCGTGACCGTCATGGAATCGTTGTCGGAGAGGAAGTTGTACTGCTCCGTCCAGTGCACAAACGAAACGTCACCGTCTATCACGCTGACGTGCCAGGCGTTCGGCATCCGCGCATGGCCGGCGGCGTCGACGTCGGCGCTATTGGTAGCGTCGTACTGGCTGTGCGCGTATATCGCGATGTTCGTGCCGATCGTCTGAGCGCTCATCGACGAGCTGGCGCTACTGTCGAGCACGCCGTCAACCTTGTCGTGATCGCTGTAGACGTAGATCTGAGAGATCGCGTTGGCCGAGTGATAGTCGCCGAGCACCGCCATGACCGGCGCCACGACGTTGGTGTCCACGATCGTGGCGATGTTGGCGACTAGGTTGGCGCCGGCCTCGACGTCCAGCGAATTGCCGCTGGAACCTTCCAGGTGCTGCGGCGTGTCGCTCCCCTGTGGATCCTCTTTCGGGGTGGCAAGGCCGCGATCGGGCAGGTAGTCGTCGAGTTGCGGCGCGGAACTCGCGCTCTTGCCATCGACGATGATGATGGGGTCACTGCTGCTGGTATCGATCGCCTGCGTCACATGATAGCTGCTTTGGCCGCTGTCGTCGGGCAGCGTATCGGTATCCTGCGTGGCCGCCGTGGCGACGTCGTGGACCTCGTTGTCCATTCTGGCGATATCGTCGGGGTTTTCCGTTCGATCCCAGGTCTGGAAAGGCGACAGGTCGGCAGCCTTGGCTGCGAGTTCGCCAAGCTGTTCATGGAGATAGGTCAGATCCTGAACGGGGTGGTTGCCGTTCGTCATGTCGAGGATGTCGTCGTCCCGCACGGAATTTGCCTGGAGAACGTGCACTCCCTCGGAGCCCGGACCGATGTCCGGCGAAAGCACGCTATTCACCTCGATGGGGCGAAATTCACTCCATACCTCTCGGATGGTCGGAATGTCGTAGTTCGACAGCGGTGTGGTCTGATATTCTTGGGACAGGTCCTCGTGGGCAAGAGCCGTGAGTTTCTGCAGGCTCTCTTCGAAGGTGCGGTCGTAAAGTCGGAGCTGGAGCTGATCGTAGCTGTCCTGAGGCGGCGTATAGCTCAGGTGCGGATCATAGTCCTTGAGGTCGAGATCGGATGAGAAGGGAGTTTGCTGGATGTCAGCGACCGCCGGATCGGCATGGGCCTCGCGAGCCAGTTGGCCGTCGAGATGCTCTTGCCGCAAACGAACGTCGTCGACCTGCGTATCGAACAGGCCGATGAAATGGGCAATGATCTCGGAAACTCTTTGGACGTCCATAGCACGCCTCCCCAGCATTCGCCACCGTCCGGATTTCGCCGGCCCGTGACATTTCGCGACGCCCGCGCCAATTGGCACCGGTCATGGCCACCAGAAATGCACCGGCCGGGATGGCCGGTGCTGTTTTCGGTGGTCGCGATCTGGGATCAGGAGCTGCTGCTCGTGGTGTCGTGATGGTCGTTGCCACCGGTAATCGCGATATCGGCTGCGTTGCTGACCAAGTTCGCACCCTGAACGATTTCCTGATGGAAGCCAGAGTTGGCGAGAATGGACGAAGCATCGACCGAGCTCGACTGGTCATGCCCGGCGGTGTTCGTAGCGTCGCCCGCACCTGCATGGTGCTCGTGCGACACGTCGTAACCTACACCCACGCCACCGGTCGGGTCTCCGCCGCTGGAATGAAGGTTGTTGTGGGCTCCGGAGTTATCCATCGAGATGCTGTAGGCCTGGTCCTGGTCGGCGAGGTTGTTCGCCTGCGCCAGGGTGAAGCCCGTATCGTTGCCTTCGCCGTTCAACGCGTTGTTGAGCACGTTGTCGAGGTTGAGGTTGAACGAGAAGTCGTCACCGAGATGGAAATTCAGGTCGCCGCCGGCAATACCGATATTGCCACCGTTCGTTACATCATCGAGCGTACCCCAATGACTGCTGGAGTCACTGTTGTAGCTGTCGTTTGCATGGCTGCTCGAGTCGGCATAGTCGAAGGTGTTGCCACTGTCCTTCACGTGGGAGCTCGAGTCGGCATAGTCGAAGGTGTTGCCACTATCCTTCACATGCGTGCTGGAATCCGCGTTGTAGCTATCCTTCGTATGGGTGCTCGAATCCGTATTGTAGCTATCATCCGTGTTGTAGCTGTGCTTCGGATCGTTGATGCTGACTGTCTTGGTATGATCGTCAGTCTCTGTCGATGTCGAAGTGCTGTTCGACGTGTTCGTAGCGTTGATTACCTTCAGGTCGAAGTCATAATCGTTGCTACGGTTGTCGCCATTGTTGTTGGCTTCGCTGTTATCCGTGTTCGTGGTGCTGCTGTCGTTGTTGCTTCCGTTGTTGCTATCGGACGCATTCGCGACCCCGATAGCGCTATCATCGACATCCGATTTATCGGTTGCGGTCGAGGCAAGGCCATCCGCCAGCGCGCCGACTTTGAGATCGTCGTCAGCCGTCACATTTGCCAGATCCAGGTCTGTGGGCATGATATCTCCTCCGGAGTGAGGAGGCCGTCCGAACAATCCCTTTCATCTATATCGGGATTCAATTCGCGGCGGCCCCAGGTACTGTTACAACTCGGCCGATGTACGCGTTACTCCTCTTCATCTGCCGTTCGGTACCGGCCTGTTGGATCAGGCCTGGGCCCTTCGGATCTGCATACTCGTTACAAAACAAACACACACACATTGCAGAACCGCTTTGACACACCGCTGCGTGTCAATGTTGCTTTCTTCGATTTTGTTTTGAGTGGGGGAGTCTTTAGTTCGGCGACGCAAGGAACTTGAACTGCCGAATTTTTGTTTCCCCTAAGCCCCGTCTCTTGTTTGGAGAGACACGCCGAATGTCGCTGAAAAGCAGGCAAACTCCTAGATATCAATTCGGGCTAAAGGGCTCCGCGGCTGCCATTTTGCTTCGTAAGCCAAGCAAACCTCATACATAAGACATTACGAATGTTTCGAATTCGGGCTGAAGCGACAACGCAAGAATAATTTGCCGAGCTGACGCTTGTGAGGAAAAAGGGCCCGCCAAAGCCTCTCCTCTAATCCGTCCTGCTTACCGGCATGGGGCGCTAGGTATTTGAAAAGTAAAAATTTACTGACCCCGAGACGAATTTTACTTGCGGCTCTCGCGTCGTTGCAGGGCGTAACAAAACGTATCCAGCCACGGCTACCCCCGAAAAGAAGCTGCTTAACCCGACCGTCATCGACATAAAATGAGTAATTACAATAGGATTGATCGTACCGCGTCTGGGATCGCGTGGCTTGCATTACCCCCACGAGGGCACCGGCGAACGAATATAAGCGGTCGTAAATGTGTATTATTGGCCTGAAATAGGGTACTAATTTTACTCTAAATCCCACATTCCTGACGATTTTTAACGCTTTTGCAGCAAAATTAACCCGTTTGGGCAATATCATTTGCATCGGAGCTATATTAGTGTTTCTTAATTAGGTGTTAAGAGGCTGTGCAACAGTCCTGATATGCGACGAAAGCTAATCATAATACTCCAGCATGAAGCGGGTGAATGAAACTGGCTGCGAGCTTTGGGGGATGCACAAATGTACATCGCAAGCACAAGAGCAGGGGATGCCGAAGAAAATCACAATATCATACCGCTAAAAGACACCATCATCGTACTCGCGGATGCCGATCTATTTTCTGAATGCTTGGCACAAGCGCTTGGCGTCAGATTCTCGGCATATGATATAGTGAGTGTGGCAGATCCGAAGACGCTTCAGGGCGACGTCCTGGAACACGTTAAACTAATTCTACTGTATCATCTGCCGTCAGATGAATTGCAGGAGATCCTACGCATGCTGCGTTCATCGGCCCCTAGCATTTCGATCGGCCTAGTCGTTGAAACGATCGATCTGCTCGACCCTTACGTGGCAAAACTGGTCGAAGCGAGAAATCTGCACGGCGTACTGCCGCTCAATCTCCGTCTCGACGTCTTCATGGCGGCAATCGACCTATTGATGAAGGGTGGGGAACACTTCCCCTCGGCATTGCTGCGGCGGCTTTCAGGAGAGCCTCAGCATAGCGCCCCGACCTACTACCCATCGCCTACGCGCCTGGCCCCAGGGCCTAGGTCCTACGACGAAGGGACTGGCGCCCGCAGCGGACACCTGCAGACGCTGACGACACGCGAAGTGCAGATACTCGATCTGATCTGCAAAGGTACGCAGAACAAGATCATCGCCGATCAGCTCAACCTGTCGGAAAACACTGTGAAAGTGCACGTTCGCAATATCTACAAGAAGATGAACGTCCGTAATCGAACGGAAGCCGCCTCGCGGTTCTTCAATTCGGACGTCGGTCAGGACCGCGATGGCGGGCGCCGCTGGCGCAACTGACTGGCCGATGATGGCACGGTTTCGACGCCGCTTGAGCCTCCCAGCTCGGGCGGCGTTTCCGTTTCCAGTCGGTTGCCGCGCTGCGGCTAGGCTCCAGGATTAGTGCCCTCGCTGTCCTGCGACATATTGGCAATCCCAACATTTTTCGCCCTGCCGCGGACTTGTAAGCCGCCATGCCTTACTATATGCAAGAGCATTATAAGGTTGCTTATGAATAGCAGGCTTCTTGTTTATGAACCCAGCGCCCACCCTTGGATTTCTCCTGCACGACGTTGCCCGCCTCCTGAGGAAGCGGTTTGAGCAGCGTGCGAAGGGGCTTGGGCTGACGCGGTCGCAGTGGCAGACGCTTGCTTATCTCGCGGGAAACGAGGGCATCCATCAGGCCGGATTGGCCGAGATCCTCGAGATCGAGCCGATCACGCTGGTCCGTATCCTCGACAAGCTCGCCGAGCGCGGCCTGGTCGAGCGCCGCCAGCACCCGAATGACCGCCGCAGTTGGCTTCTCTACCTCTGCGACGAGGCGCGTCCCTTGCTCAAGGATATGCGCGGCCTCGGCGACACGACCCGGGCGGAAGCGTTCGAGGGCATTTCCGCCGACGATCGCGACCAGCTTTTCGAAATTCTTACCCGCATGAAATCCAACCTGGCCCAGGCGTGCCGCACGCCGACGGACTGCAAAGAGACACATTATGGCTGAGGCATCCTCCCACCTTCGCGTACCCGCAAATGCCAATATTACGGCCGTTCCCCTCGAAGAGAGGGCCGAAGCGCCGACCAATCCGGCTCCTGCCGCTGACGTTGCGCCGCCGCCGACCTCCGCGGCTGCGCCGACGAAACCGCGCCGCCGTCGCAACATGACGCGGCCGGTTCTCTTTTCCCTATTGCCGGTGGCGCTCGTCATCGGCGGCTATTACTACGTGACCGGCGGCCAGGTGATGTCGACCGACAACGCCTACGTCCAGGCCGATATGGTCGGGGTGTCGACGGATGTTTCCGGCACCGTCGCCTCGATCGAGGTTCACGAAAACGAGCCGGTGAAAGCCGGGCAGGTGCTCTTTCGCCTGAAGCCCGACTCCTTCCGCATCACGCTTGACGGCGCTGAGGCGCAGCTTGGCGCTGCCCGCAACCAGATCCTGAACCTGCAGGCGACCTACCGCCAGACACTCGCGCAGACCGAACAGGCCGAGGCGGACATTCCCTTTTATCAGACCGAATTTACCCGCCAGCAAAACCTGATCAACAGCTCCGTAGCGTCCAAGTCGGCCTATGACGAGGCCAAGCACAATCTCGACGCGGCCCTGCAGAAGGTGGCGGTCGCGAAGGCGACGGCGGCAACCACGCTCGCCCAGCTCGGTGGCAATGCGGATCAGCCGGTCGAACAAAATCCCGTCTATCTTCAAGCGAAAGCCGCCGTCGACAACGCTCAACGCGAGCTTGACGACACGGTCGTCCGCGCTCCGTTCGACGGCATCGTCACCAACGTCAGCGCCTTGCAGGTGGGCTCCTACCTGACGGCTGCGCAGGCCGGCTTCTCGCTGGTGTCGAACACCAAGATGTGGATCGCGGCGAGCCCCAAGGAAACTGAACTCACCTACGTGAAGCCGGGCCAGTCCGTCACCATCTCGATCGACACCTATCCGGGCGTCGAGTGGAAGGGCACCGTCGCGAGCGTCAGCCCTGCTTCCGGCTCCTCCTTCGCATTGCTGCCGGCACAGAACACGAGCGGCAACTGGGTGAAAGTGGTTCAACGTATTCCAATGCGCGTCGACGTCGCCGATCTGCAAGGCAAGCCGCCGCTGCGGGTCGGCATGAGCGCCGTCGTCGATGTGGAGACTGGCCACGCCCGCGGTCTGCCCGACAGCATCAGCAAGCTCTTCGATCGTTCGAGCGGTAAGGCACATGAGTAGCGCTGCATCCGCTGGTCCCGCATTGGTGGTTGCCAATCGCGGTGCGATCACGGCCTGCGTCATCCTTGCCGTGATCATGCAGGCGCTCGACACCACGATCGCCAACGTTGCGCTGCCCTATATCCAGGGCAGCGTCTCGGCCAGCGCCGACCAGATCAACTGGGTGCTGACGTCCTACATCGTCGCGGCCGCGATCATGACGCCGCCGTCGGGGTTCCTCGCGGCGAAGTTCGGCCGCAAGCGCGTGCTTCTGACGGCCATCGCCGGCTTCGTCGCCGCATCCGTGCTTTGCGGGCTTGCGCAGTCGCTGCCGCAGATCGTCGCGTTCCGCCTGCTCCAGGGCCTCTTTGGCGCTTCGCTCGTGCCGCTCTCGCAGGGCATCCTGCTAGACATCTATTCGCTGGAGGAACGTGGCCGGGCGATGGCGCTTTTCGGCGTGTCGGTCATGGTCGGGCCGGTACTCGGCCCCGTGATCGGCGGCTGGCTGACGGATCACATCAGCTGGCGATGGGTGTTTTACATCAACGTGCCGATCGGGGCGCTCGCTTTCGCTGGCATCGTCGTCTTCGTTGGCGAGACGAAGCGTGACGTGCTCGCCAAGCTCGACTGGTTCGGATTCACCACCTTGAGCATCACGATCGCCTCGCTGCAGCTCTTCCTTGACCGCGGAGAACAGCTCGACTGGTTCAGCTCCGGGGAAATCGTCCTTGAGGCGGTTGTCTGTGCCGCGGCCTTCTATCTGCTCGTGGTGCACACGTTCACCGCAGAGCGGTCCTTCATCAATCCGCGGCTATTCCTCGACCGCAATTTCACTGTCAGCATCTTCTTCATCTTCATCATCGGCGTGACCTATCTGGCATCGCTCGCTTTGATGACGCCGTATCTGCAAACGCTGATGGGGTATCCGGTGATTACCGCCGGCATCGTCATGGGGCCTCGTGGCCTTGGAACGATGCTCAGCATGTTCATCGTTGGCCGCATGATCGGGAAAATCGACACGCGCCTTCTGCTTCTGAGTGGCCTCGCGCTTACCGCATGGGCCATGTACGAGATGACCGGCTGGACGCCTGACGTCTCGCAATCGACGATCATTTCCATCGGTTTCGTCCAGGGAGCCGGCCTCGGATTTCTGTTCGTGCCGCTCACGACGATCGCCTTTGCGACACTGCCGCCGCAGATGCGCGGCGAGGGCACCGGCCTCTACAACCTGTCGAGAAACATCGGCTCGAGCGTCGGCATTTCGATCGTGGCGGCCCTCTTGACCGAAAACGTTCAGGCAAACCACGAGGCCATCGCCTCATACGTGACCCCGTTCAACCATGCCTTCAACGCGCCGGCGGCAATTCAGGCCGTCGACCCGATGACGGCGGCTGGCCGGGCGGCGCTCGATGGCATCGTCACATTGCAGGCAACGATCATCGCCTATGTCGACGATTTCAAGCTTTTGATGCTGATGGCGCTCTGTGCCATGCCTCTGGTCGTGCTGTTGCGCAAACCCAAGGCGCCGCCGGTGGTCGATCACAGCGCGGCGATGGATTAGGGCGCAAACTATCGGAAGCGGCGGCTCACGAAGCGGGAGCCCGCCGCGCCGAAACGCCAGAGCGGATCGACATTCTTGGTGATGCCGATCCTCTTGTCGACGGCGACCTTGACCGGTTCGGCCGCAACGAGATCGAAGGGAGCGGCATCGAGAAAACGGCCGTTCACGCCAATATCGATTGCAAGTGCCTGCGAAAGCTTGCCCGGGCCGTTACAGAGCTGGACAACGTCCTGCATCCCCCGCCGCTCGATCATTTGTTGCAAGCCGCTTTCAGGCTCGATTGCCCTGATCAATACCGCGCTCGCGTCCCGGCAGACGAAGTTCAGGCACCAGTGGATGCCGTAGGAACGGTAGATGTAGACCCGGCCGGGAGGACCAAACATCGCGGCGTTGCGCGCGGTCGGTCCGCGAAAACTATGCGACGCCTCGTCGTCGGGACGATAGGCTTCGGTCTCGACGATCCTTCCGCCGACGCCGTCGACGAAGAAGCGCCAGTCGATCAGATCACGTGCGACAGCTACAGAGTCACGCGAGAAAAAGGCGATAAGCTTTTCGCCTTGCAATGAAAATCTTCGGCCGGATTCGGGCGGCGCGAGGCCGGAATGATCACCATGCATTATGTCGGTACTCGCCCATACCTGCTCGAATGAACGAGATATACTCAAGCTTCGCTCCAGTCTCAACATCGCCGCATCGACAGCGCCAAGGTGCTATAGTCGAATCGTATATTTCAGGAACGGGCTGACGGCATGGCACAACGCGCGGGCAGCGCTGATCTTCCTCTTCATGGTGGCCGGGTGCCGCCGTGGCTTGGCGAGCGCATGACAAAACTCGGCGCTGTCATCACCGAAGCCATCGTGCATCATTACGGTCGCGACGAATTGCTGCGGCGGATGGCGCATCCATTCTGGTTCCAGTCCTTCGGCGCGGTGATGGGCATGGACTGGCATTCCTCGGGGATCACCACGAGCGTTATCGGAGCGCTGAAACGTGGCCTGAAGCCGCTCTCCGGCGAGCTTGGGATCCATATCTGCGGCGGCCGTGGCGCTCATTCGCGCAAGACACCGGATGAATTGGTCGCGATCGGGAATCGCGTCGGCTTTGACGGCGCGGGGCTGGCAACCACAAGCCGGCTGATCGCGAAGGTAGACAGCGCCGCCGTACAGGACGGCTTCGATCTCTATTTGCACGGGTTCATCGTCACCGACGATGGGCGTTGGGTCGTCGTCCAGCAGGGCATGAACGGCGACCGGCGGCAGGCGCGGCGTTATCACTGGTTGTCGGAGGGTTTGAAGAGCTTCATCGACTCTCCGCATGCCGCCATCGAGGGCAGGGATCAGGGGCGTATCGTCAACCTCGCCGACCGGCGCGCGGATGCCTCGCGGAAGGGCCAGCTGGATCTTCTTGCCTCGCTCGGCCCGGACCGGATCGTGCGCGAGGTGGCAGCCCTTGAAAGAGAGGACCGTCAATCTGTACCGGCGGCCCTGCCGGCACAGCCGATGCTGCCGCACCTGATCATGCCTGATCATCACGATGTCCGCGAGAGCGACGTCAATATGCGCCGGCTGCACGGCAATCTTGCCGCGGCTGCCGATCGAGGACCGGAGGATTTCGAACAGCTGCTCCTGACGCCAGGTGTCGGCGCGCGCACGGTGAAGGCGCTCGCCATGGTCGCCGAGGTGCTGCACGGTGCGCCTTGCCGCTTTTCCGATCCGGCGCGCTTCTCGCTCGCCCACGGCGGCAAGGATCGGCATCCGTTTCCGGTGCCGCTCCGGGTCTATGACGAAACGATCAGGGTGATGAAATCCGCCGTGCAAAAAGGCCGGCTTGGGCATCAGGAGGAATTGCAGGCATTGAAGAGGCTGGACGATCAGGCACGGCGGCTTGAGCGCTATGCTACTGGCCCTGACCTTAAGGAAATAGTTGCCGGCGAATTCCGTCAATCCACCTCGTTTGGCGGCCGCTCGGTTTTCGGCTGGGAGGAGGAGCTTGCCGGCGATGACGCGAAGGGCACATCGCGGGGATGACGAGGCGTCCGACCGTCACACGAGCGTGACGCCCCGCCGCGATCCAAATCGCTAGTCTGGCACCAAGGTGCCGATCAATTGCAGAAGCGCATTCTGGCGGTTACCGCCGCTGGCCAGGAATTCGTAGAGCGACATTTTCTTTTCGCTGCCGCCGTCGACCAGGTAGTCGAATTCGCGAATGACCGAGATTTCGCCCGTATCCGTGTCGCGGGCCAGCGAGAACCAATATTCGTCGCCGTTGTCCTTCTTGTTCTTGTAGAACTGTTTTTTCACTAGCGCCATTTCGTCCTCCCAATACCATCTGGGTGCCAACGTGACAGCCTGATGACAGGAGTCAAGCCGGTTCGTCGGATCGCCGAATGGTCAGGTGGCGAAGGCGGGCAGAGTGGGTTCATAAGTGACGCAGCGATCGGCATAGCCGCAAGGAGGGCTCAACCGCAGCATGACACGCGCGCAGCTGATTGGCGTCCTGCTTGGCCTCGCGATCGTCGCGGCGCTCACATCCCTGCGCGCGAGGGACCCGGATGTGCTGAGAGCAGCGCGCGAGGCGACCTTCGACCAGTATCAGCGCATCGCGCCGCGCAAATACGTCAGCATGCCGGTCCGGGTCGTCGATATCGACGAAGCGTCGTTGCTGGAACTCGGCCAGTGGCCTTGGCCGCGAGACAGGCTCGCCGCTCTGGTCGGCAATCTCGTGGACATGGGGGCGGCGGCGATCGCCTTCGACATTCTGTTTGCGGAGCCCGATCGCCTGTCGCCGCGCTCGGTCGTTCGCGACATCGGGGGTGTCGACCGCTCGGTGCTGGAGCGACTTCCTGATAACGACGAAATCTTCGCCAAATCGATCGAAGGCAGACCCGTGGTCCTCGGCGTCGGCCTCTCCAACGAAGGCTCATACCGCCCGCCTGTCAAAGCCGGCATCGCCTATACCGGCGAAAGTCCGGTCAACGCGCCGCCGCTCCTGAAGGCGGCAACGCCGCTCAGGCCCCAACTCGAGGCAAATGCCGCCGGCATCGGGCACATCAGTCTCAATCCCGGCGACCCGTCTTCCGTCGTTCGCGCCGTGCCGCTTTTTCTCACCGACGGTGAACAGCTTTATCCAAGCCTTGCCCTTGAGGCGCTTCGCATCGCACAGGGCGCATCCACCTATGTCATTGCCGGCGCTCCCGACGCGCCCAATACCATGACGATGGTCAAGATCGGCGATTTCGTCGTGCCGGTCACGGGGTCCGGCGCGCTGTGGCTCTATCTAGACCCTGACAGGGCCGAGCGGTACGTTTCGGCTCGGAAGGTTCTGGCGGCCGGTGGCGCTTCAGCCGAGACAAAGGCCGCCATCGAAGGGAGCATCGTCTTCATCGGCACGTCGGCGGCGGGCCTGCAGGATATCCGCACCACGGCGCTCGGCCAGAACGTGCCCGGCGTATCGATCCACGCACAGATCGTCGAGCAGATCTTGTCCGGCCGCTTCCTATCCCGGCCGGATTGGGCAAACGGGCTGGAAATATTTTCGATCGCGGCCGCGGGCACGCTTCTCGTGCTGCTCACCACTTTCGTCAATCCAGCGGTCGCACTTGCCTGTGGCCTGATGATCACCGGCCTTGGACTTGCGGCGTCCTGGGCGGCATTCTTCTATGGCGGGCTCCTCTTCGATCCCCTGGCGCCCATCGTCGCGGCATCCATCACGCATTTTGCGGCGACCGCTTTCCGCTTCCTAGTCACGGACAGGGAGCGGCGCGAGGTGCGCCGCGCCTTCGGCCACTACCTATCGCCGTCGCTGCTTTATCGCATCGAGCATACCCGCGACGCGCTGCGTCTTGGGGGTGACGACCGCGAGCTCACCGTAATGTTCGTCGATGTGCGCAGCTTCACCGAGATCAGCGAAAAGCTGACGCCGACGGAGGTGGTCCGATTCTTGAATACGCTCCTCGATGCACTGAGTCGCCACGTCATCGCCAATGAGGGCACCCTCGACAAGTTTATCGGGGATTCCATCATGGCGTTCTGGAACGCTCCCGTCGACGTCGCCGATCATGCCGAAAAAGCCGTGAAGGCGGGGCTTGCCATGCGCGAAACGATGGCGGAGCTGAATGCCAGAGATGCTTTCGGTTTCGGCGGTGACCGCGAAGTTCGCATTGGGATCGGCATCCACACCGGGATTGCCTGTGTTGGCAATATGGGCGCTGAGGCGCGCTTCAACTACTCAGCGGTTGGCGACGCCGTCAACATCGCGGCGCGCATCGAATCCGCCTGCAAGGATGTGAACTTCGATGTCCTCGTCTCGGAAAGCACGATGCAGCAGCTGCCAGGCTACGCGATCCTGGAGGCAGGCGCTCTCGCCCTCAAGGGAAAGAGCATGCGGACCAAGCTCTTTGCCGTAGCAGGTGACGCACGCCTCGCGTCATCGCCCCAGTTCATCGAACTGAAGCAGATTCATACACTGCTGGTCCAGGCGTTGCGGATGCGATCTCAGGCGCGCCGAAAGCTCATTGGCGCGGCAAGAAGTTTGGGCTTCGAAATAACGTCGCAGCTTGAGGATTTCTACGGACGGATTTCTCGGCGGGCCGATGATTTCGCGGACGACCCGGTCGAGGCCACACGCGTCGCGGAATAAGCAAAGCGGCGGGGCCTGCTTCTAGCGATGGTGACCCCCATGCCCACGGCCGCCGTCACCACCGCCGCTGTCACCTCCGTCGCCGTCGCCGCGATCGCCGTGGCCCCACCCGCCACGTCCATGATGATGATCGTGAGCGTGATCATGACCGTTGTCGTCGCAGTCCGGCCCCGGATCACTTGGAGGGCTCGGCGTCCCCGGATCGCTGGGTGGGCTCGGTGTTCCAGGATCGCTTGGCGTGCTCCGTGGTGCCGCGGCAGCAGGTGCTGCGGCGGCAGCGGGCGCGGCAGGTGCTGCGGCTGCGGCCGGCGTCGACTGCGGGCTAGGTGCCTGCGGGCTTTGCGGCGCGTCACGGGGCGACTGGATCCCCGGCGACGTGCGGGTAGGCGCCGTGTTCATCGACAACCCGCAGCGGCTTGCCGCGACATAGCCTAGCCGCCCTGTCAGCGACTGATCGCCGGAAAGAAAGGGCAGGGCGCGCGCATTCCCCAGGGTCTTGAAGATGTCGCGGCTGACACGAGCGGTTTGCGTCATGCGGCCATTGGGCTTTGCCACCACGCAGTCGCACGCTTTCCTCAGTTGCCGGCAACCGCCAGGACCGCAGAACTGGGCCGCCCCGTTGAGCAAGACGACCGCTGTCGTTCCGTCACGGTCGACGAAGAAGTCGAAAGCCGTGCCGCGCACGCCTATCGTGCCCGCCGGCGTCAGGATCTGATAGGCGGACGAATTAGAACTGCCGCTGATCCAGCGAAACGTTCCCTTCGCGGCCTTGATCGTCAGCTTCTTGACGGTGTCTTGGTCATCGAAGACGAACTTGTCGATCGTGACCGACGAGCCCCATCCGACGGCAAGCTTGGTGCCGTCCCGAAATTGGAACTGTCCCAGTCCGGACATGGATGTTTTTATTCGCTCGTCCCGATGGACGGGATCGTTGACGCCCATCGAACCGGCTGCCCCGGTGACCTCGGTCCGGATGTTGGTGGCTTCGCCGACTTGCTCGGCGGCATACCCCAGCACTGGACAAAAGAGCGTGGCACCCAGCGCGGCGATAGTTGCACCACGCGAAAACAACATATCGCCCTCCTAATTATCATGGTTTTACCATGGGATAGGAAGGGTGTCGCATTATCCAATTTGCGTACTCATACGACTAGTCAAGAAGCCGCCTAGCTACCGCAGCCGGCTCACTTGGGATTTCGTACGCAGCTATTCTGACTGGCGCAAATTGCGCAGCCGGTCGAAGAGGACAGCGAGCACGATCGCGCCGCCGATGAATGCGCCTTGCCAGAAGGCGTTGATGCCGAGCAAGCCAAGGCTGTTGCGGATCACCTCGATCAGCGCCGCGCCGATGATGGCTCCGAAGGCCGTGCCGACGCCGCCGGCAAGGTTTGCGCCACCGATAACGGCGGCGGCGATAACCTGCAGCTCCATGCCGGCACCGATATTGGTGGTGACGGCACCGAGCCAACCTGTCTGGATGATGCCGGCAACACCGGCCGAAAGGGCCGATATCATATAGACTACGACCTTGATCGCGCGCACGGGAACACCCGTCAGCGTCGCTGCGTGTTCGTTGCCGCCGATGGCGAAGACATAGCGCCCGAACTTCGTCCAGCGCAGTACAAAGCCCGTCAGAAGCGCCAGCGCGATCATGTAGATCACCGGGTTGGCGATGCCGAACAGCCAGGCGCCGCCCCCAAGGGCCAGAAGCTTGTCGTGATCCGGCCCGAATTGGAAGACGACCGTGTTGTTGGAGGCGACCATCGCCAGGCTGCGGGCGATCGAGAGCATGCCGAGCGTCACCACGAAGGGCGGAAAATTCAGATAGGCGATCAGCAGCCCGTTGAAGGCGCCAACCACCAGCGCCGTGCCAATGGAAGCGGCGATGCCCACCTCGATGCTGTAACCGGCATGCATGACGACGGCCAGGATCATGCTGCAAAGACAAAGCACCGAGCCGACCGAGAGGTCTATGCCCCCGGTGATGATCACCAGCGTCATGCCGAGCGCGATGATCGCGACGAAGGTGACGTTGCGCGTGATGTTATAGAGGTTCTTGGCGGTCGCGAAGGAATCCGTTGCAAAACTCAAGAACAGGCAGGCGAGGAGCACGGCGATCAGCACCCAGAAGGTCTGGCTGCCGAATACAGTGCTCAGCCAGCTGTGCTGCTTCTGTTCGATTGTCCGATCCAGTGTAATCGCCATTATCGACCTTCGTTTCTTACCGAAACCTGTCTCAATCGAGCGGTCATACCTGCTCGATGGCTCCGGTGATAAGTCCTGTCACTTCTTCCGGCGAACTCGCCGCGATATCCTTGTCGGCGACCTTCCGGCCGCGCCGCATGACGATCACGCGGTCGGCGACGGTAAAGACGTCCGGCATGCGGTGGCTGATCAGCACCACCGCGATCCCGCGGTCGCGCAATTCCCTGATAAGGTTCAGCACCTCCGCGACCTGGCGAACCGAGATCGCCGCCGTCGGTTCGTCCATCAGCACGATCTTCGCTTCCGAAAGCATGGTGCGCGCAATCGCTACCGCCTGCCGCTGGCCGCCGGACATCTGCTTCACCAGATCGCGCGGACGCGTCTCCGACTTCAGCTCCTTGAACAGTTCGCCGGCGCGCCGGTACATGGTTTTGTGGTCGAGGATGCCGACGGGGCCGAGCCAACGGCGCAATTCGCGCCCGAGAAAGACGTTCGCAGCCGCGGTCAGATTATTGCAGAGCGCCAGGTCCTGGTGGACGATCTCGATGCCGTGCTGCCTGGCTTCGACGGGCCGGTGAAGGACGATTTCCTTTCCGTCCAGGCGCATCGTCCCGTGGCTCGGCCGGAAATTGCCGGCGATCATTTTGACCAGCGTCGATTTGCCGGCGCCATTATCGCCCATCAGGCCGACCACTTGGCCGGCATCAATCGAGATAGAAACGTCGTTGACCGCCTGGATGGCGCCGAAATGCTTGGATATGTTGGTGAGTTCGAGAACCGGCACCCGTCGTCTAGCCTCCCGCAACCGCTAGAACCACCACCGCCCCGACAGGAGCGATTGAAGTCCTTGCGCATGTCGCCCGGCCGATTTCTCCCCCCAGCCCGGCAATTGAGAGCATTTACGCAAAACGAAATGAAAGCGTCAATCAATTGACTGTCAAAATTAGAAAAATATGATAATATCTGTTTTGTAGGACAAATACCCACAGGCTTTCATACTTGGACAACCGCTCTTGGGGGGAAGAGCATGCTGATCCTCGTCACCGGCGCGACCGGAAAGGTCGGACGGCATTTCATTGCGCGGCTACTTGCCGATTCGCGGTTTGGCGAAGCGCGGATCCGTGCGCTTTGTCATAATCGCGTGCTTCCTGGGAGCGAACGGCTTGAGGTAGTGCGCGGCTCCATCGCAGATCGCGATGTTGCGGACGCAGCACTTGCCGGCGTCACGCACGTCGTTCATCTCGCCACCTGCAAGGAAACACCCGAAGACGTCATGGACGTCACGGTGAAGGGTCTTTTCTGGCTGCTCGAAGCGTTTCGCGCCAGCGCCAGTGCGCGACGGTTCATCCTGATCGGCGGCGACGCGGGGATCGGGCATTTCTTCTATCGCCACGACGGGCCAATAACCGAGCAAACCCGGCACCAGGCCTATCCGGGCAGCTATGCGCTGTCGAAGGTGCTTGAAGAGGTGGTGCTTGAGCAGTTCGGCATCCAGTACGGCATCGATACGGTCTGTCTGCGCGCGCCGTGGATCATGGAGAAGGATGATTTCAAATATACGCTGTCGTTTGGAGACGACGTCTTCGGCGGTCCCGTCTGGAAGACGCTCGTTCCCGAAGCTGACGCCAGGCGCTACGCAGCGGAGGGCACCGTCCCGCTCCTGCTCGATGCGGATCAGCGCCCGCTGAAACGCAACTTCGTTCATGTCGACGATCTGGCATCGGCAATTCTGGCCGCGCTCGACAATCCGCGCGCCACGCGCCAGCTTTTCAACATCTGCATGGATCGGCCGGTCGATTACGGAGAAGTCGCCGCCTATCTCGCACGCACCCGCGGTCTCGGTTCCACCGACATTCCCAGCAGCTACCACTCCAATTGGATGGACAACAGCAAGGCAAAATATCTGCTGGATTGGCAACCGCAATACGATCTCGAAAGGCTTATCGACTCGGCCTGGCAATACGAGCGTCCAGAAAGTGACCCTCGCATCGTCTGGTATCCGGGTTGATTTGAGTGGCGGACACGACCGTGTCCGTTTGTATCTAATGGGAGGAAACTATGAGGAAGGCATTATTGCTCGCCGCGACAGCGGTCTTGGCGCTCGGTTCAGGAGAGGCGTTCGCCGCCAAGAAGCAGCTGGTTATCGTCGTAAAGGGCCTAGACAACCCGTTCTTCGAGGCGATCCACCAGGGCTGCGAAAAATGGAACAAGGAAAACGCCAGTTCCGAGTATGAGTGCTTCTACACCGGTCCGGCGTCCACTTCGGACGAAGCCGGCGAAGCACAGATCGTTCAGGATTTGCTCGGCAAGGCCGAAACGGTGGCCATGGCCATTTCCCCGTCCAACGCCAAGCTGATTGCCCAGACGCTGAAGACGGCCAACCCGTCGATCCCGATCATGACTGTCGACGCCGACCTTGCCAAGGAAGACTCGGCGCTGCGCAAGACCTATCTGGGAACCGACAACTACCTGATGGGCAAGAAAATCGGCGAGTACATCAAGAAGGGCAAGCCTAGCGGCGGTACGATCTGCACGATCGAAGGCAACCCCGGCGCCGACAACATCCTGCGCCGCGCGCAAGGTATGCGTGACGCTCTGTCCGGCAAGGAAGGGCTCGCCGAGTTGAAGGGTGAGGGCGGCTGGACGGAAGTCGCCGGATGCCCGGTCTTCACCAATGACGACGGCGCCAAGGGTGTTCAGGCGATGACCGACATCCTCGCTGCCAATCCGAAGCTCGACGCCTTCGGCATCATGGGCGGCTGGCCGCTCTTCGGTGCGCCGCAGCCTTACCGTGATCTGTTCAAGCCGTTGGCTGACCGCATCGGCAAGAACGATTTCGTCATCGGCGCAGCCGATACGATCGGCGATGAAGTCGCAATCGCGAAGGACGGCCTTGTGACCGCGCTCGTCGGCCAACGGCCGTTCGAAATGGGCTACAAGGCACCGACCGTCATGCTCGACCTGATCGCTGGCAAGCCGGTTGAAGATCCGGTCTTCACCGGTCTTGACGAATGCACGAAGGACACTGTCGACACCTGCATTCAGAAGTAGCCTGTCATCTGGGAGCGGCAGGCCAACGGCTTGCCGCTCTCCTCGCAGCAAAAATCTAGGAATGCGGCGCGGCCAGTGAACTGTCCGCGAGGGATCGTTGCAACTCTGCGATCGCGCCAATGTCGCGCGTCGAGCCGAAGATTGCCGAGGCGAAGCAGATGTCGGACCGAAAATCCAAAAAGCCTCCGGCTGCGCGAAAAACGCAGAAGGCAGACCGACCACCGGCCATGCGCCGGGCTGACGTTCCCCGAATGACAGGCACGAGCGTGCACCTTTCGCTCGCAAGCGAAATCGGCTTGCGCATCGTGCGCGGCGACTATCCTCCAGGCACCATCCTGCCAAACGAGGCGCAATGGTCGCAGACTTTCGACGTCAGTCGTTCGGCGGTGCGGGAAGCAACCAAGATGCTGATGGCTAAAAGCCTGTTGGCATCCCGGCCAAAGGTCGGAAGTTGGGTCGAACCCAGGGAGCGCTGGAACCTTCTCGATCGCGACGTACTCAGCTGGTATGCGGCATCGCCCGATCGCGAAGCGTTTCTGAGGACACTGCAGGAATTCCGTCACATCATCGAGCCGGAGGCCGCGGCACTTGCGGCCGTCAGGCGCGACGCCGACCAGATGCGGGATATCAGCCGGGCGCTGAACGACATGGGATCGGCGGCGTCGTTTCAGCAGCGCACCGAAGCCGATACGCGTTTTCACGTCGCCATTCTCAGGGCATCCGGCAATGAACTCCTGGTGCCGCTCGGGGTGGCGATCGAGTCTGCGCTGGAGCACCTCTTCCTGCACGTGACCCGCAGGCACACCAGCCAGGAATTCGCCCAAAAGCTCCACTCCGACATCGAGCGATGCATCCGCCTGCAACGCCCCAATGCCGCGCGCCAAGCTGTTCGCAAGCTCCTTGCGAACACGGACGAGATCATCAGGCGGACGTGAGGCGCTGCGCCGGCAAGGCCGGGTCACTCTATCTCAGGCGCGGGACAGGTAAGTTTCCGCAAGCTCGGTCCAGAACGCGGCCCCGATCGGCAGCAGGTCGTCGTTGAAATTGAAGCCCGGGTGATGAAGTGGCTTTTCGTCGCCGGTCACGCGGCTGCCGAGGAAGAAATAGCTGCCGGGGCGTTCCGCCAGCATATAGGCGAAGTCCTCGCTTCCCATGAACGGGCGCTCGAGATCCTTGACGTTCTCCGTCCCGGCAAAGCGCGTCGCGAGGTCGCGCAGGAAATCCGTCTCCGCCTTGTGGTTGATGGTGGCGTCGTAGCTGCGTTCGTATGCGACGGTGGCCGTCATGCCGAAGCTTTCCGCCTGGTTCTTGGCGATCATGGTGATGCGTTGTTCCAGATCATCGCGAACCTTCGGATCGAAGGAACGAATGCCGACGACGATTTCGGCACGCTCGGGAATGATGTTGCTGGCGGAACCGCTGTGGAACGCGCCGACGGTCACGACCGCCGGGTCCATCGGATGGATGTTGCGGGCGACGATGCTCTGCAGGGCCATGATGATGCTTGCGCCGCAGACGATCGGATCGGCCGTTTCCTGCGGCTCGGCGCCGTGCCCGCCACGCCCGTTGACGGTGATGCGGGCTTCGTCCACCGCCGCCATGATCGGACCGTCGCGGAGGGCGAACTGGCCGAAGGGGAGGTTGGGCTCGTTGTGAAGTGCAAAGACGGCGTCGCAGGGAAACTTCTCGAACAGCCCATCATCCATCATGATCTTGGCGCCGCCGAAGTTCTCCTCGGCGGGCTGAAAAATCAGGTGGACGGTGCCGTCGAAATTCCGACGCTCGGCAATTGCTCTCGCGGCGCCGAGGAGCATCGTGGTGTGCCCGTCATGGCCGCAGGCATGCATCAGGCCCGGTGTCTTGCTGGCGTAGTCGAGGCCGGTTTCCTCAAGGATCGGTAGGGCGTCCATGTCGGCGCGGATGCCGATCGAACGGTTGCTGGTCCCGTTCTTCAGCGTCGCCACGACGCCGGTCTTCGCAAGGCCGCGGGTCACCGTGTAGCCAAGCTCCTTCAGATGCTTGGCGACGAAATCGGATGTGCGGACCTCGTCAAGGCCGAGTTCGGGATGGGCGTGAAGGTCGCGGCGAATCGCGACGAGTTCGGGCGCCGAGTTGGCGAACGCGGAATGCACGGTCATGTCAGGCTCCACGGGTGGGGATGCGGTTTTCGAGATAGCGGAAGCCGACGACCAGAAGGCCGGTCAGGCAGAGATAGATCAGTGCCAGGAGCAGCAGCGGCTCATAGGTGATGTAGGTCTCCTGGCGCACCTTCGATACGACGGCATAGGCGTCGATAACGGTGATCGTCGCGACGAGCGGCGTGGCCTTCAGCTGCAACACGGTCTCGCCGGTCAGCGTCGGCAACGCGCGATGGATTGCGCGTGGCAGCCAGATGCGCCGGAACGTCGTCCATGGGCTCATGCCGTAGGCGCGCGCTGCTTCCAGTTCGCCGGCCGGCACGCCGGCAAAGGCGCCGCGCATGACTTCGCCTTCGTAGGCGGCGAACGATAACGTCAGCGCCGCAACGCCATAGGGCCATGCCTCGCGCAGATAAGGCCAGAGGATGGAGTGGCGAATGACAGGATATTGCGGAAAAAGCGATCCAAGACCGTAGTAGAGCAGCCAGAGCTGGAGCAAGAGCGGCGTGCCGCGAATGATCGTGCAGAAGACCTGCGCCGGCGCCTTCAGCAGCCATGGGCCGGTCACTTGCACAAGGCCGAGCGGCACGGCCAAGAAGAAGCCCAATATCGCCGTGCTGAACAACATCATCAAGGTAACGCCGACACCCCAGGCGAGCAGCGGCAGATATTGCGGCAACCAGTCCCAACGCATGAAGACGATAACCGCGACGACGATAACCGCGAAGACGGCCATCAGCACAAGCCGGTGCGGCTGCAGCAAGCTGGCGCGATCCGGAAGGTCGTCCGGCTCGATGGCCATGGCGTGGATGGTTTCGTCGGTCACCTCAGGCCCTCGCCAGTCCGCGCCGCGCACGGCGCTCGATGATCTTGATGACGAAATTCGAAACCAGCGTCAGCAACAGATAGAGCACGCCGGCCGCGCAGAAGAACAGGAAATAGGCCTTCGTCGCGCCCGCGGCCTGCCGTGTCACGAGCGTCAGCTCGCTGAAGCCGACGACCGCCAGAAGCGCGGTGTCCTTGGTCGCGACCAGCCACAGGTTGGCAAGGCCCGGCAGAGCGTAAGGCAGCATGGCCGGCATGGTGATGCGGCGCATGACCTTCAGCGGCGACATGCCGAAGGCCCGTGCCGCCTCGATCTGTCCCGCGGGAATAGCTTTGATCGCGCCGCGCAGCACTTCGGTCGAATAGGCGCCTTGAACGACGCCGATGACGAAGATGCCGGCGGCAAGGCCGCTGATGTCCACCGAGCCAAAGCCGAAGACTTCGAACGCCCGGTTGAGGACGTCAGTGCCGGCATAATAGAGCAAAAGGATGAGCACCAGTTCGGGTACGGCGCGCACGATGGTGGTGTAGCACTCCAGCAGATCGCGCATGATCGGCCCGCCATAGAGCTTGCCGGAGGCGCCGCCGATGCCGAGCAGCAGGCCAAGGCCGTAACCGCCCACCGCGATTTTCAACGAGTTGGCGAAGCCGGCGAGCAGCACGCCGCCCCAGCCGGGCGGGGAGAGCGCAAGCAGGCTCCAGTTGATGAAGGTCGAGGCGTCGGTCATCGGCTCTCTGGAGCGCATCCCGAAACGTGCGAAGCGGTTTCAGTCAGAGATGCGCGTTAAATCAAAAGCTTGGAGGGGAGAAGCGTTCTCGCCGCTCTATGATCAAAAGGCGAAACCGGCGGGTGTGTGCCCGCCGGTCGTCTGCCACTATCAGTTACCGTAGACGTCGAAGTTGAAGTACTTCTTCGAAATCTTGTCGTAGGTGCCGTCAGCGCGGATCGCCTTGATCGCGGCGTTGATCTTTTCCTTCAGCGCCGTATCGCCCTTGCGCAGGCCGACGCCGACGCCCTTGCCGAGGATCGCTTCGTCATCCACGACGTTACCCTTGGCTTCGCAGCATTCCTTGCCCTGCTCGCTCTGCAGGAAGGCGTCGAGCGCGATGGCGTCCGCCTGGATGGCGTCAAGGCGACCGGCGGCGAGATCCTGGTTGGCCTCGTCCTGGGTCTGGTATTCCTTGATCGTCGACTTCGGGCCGAAATACTTCTTGGCGTAGTCCTGGTGAACCGTTGCGACCTGAACGCCGATCGTCTTGCCGGCCAAGGCTTCAGGTGACGCGTCGAACTTCTCATCCTTGGGACCGACGATGCCGGTCGGGGTGTTGTAGTATTTATCGGAGAAATCGATCGTCTTCAGACGCTCCTCGGTGATCGACATCGAGCCGATGATCATATCGATCTTCTTCGAGGTGAGGGCAGGGATGATCCCGTCCCAGGCAACCGGCGTGATAACACAGTCGAGCTTTGCCTGGGCACAGACGGCCTTCTGGAAATCGACTTCCCAGCCGACCCAGTCACCGCTCGCATCAGGCGAGGTGAAGGGCGGATAAGGCTCGGCTGCAAAGCCGACCTTGACGGTTTCCGCAGCTGCGGCGGTCGCGAAGGCGACGCCGAGCGTGGCTGCGATGGCTAGGGTCTTCAAAGTCTTCTTCATGCTGTTCCCTTTTTTTCTCTGGAGCATTTGAATTCAGTGAATGGAGCTGATGAACCTCTTGAGGCGATCGGATTTCGGGGCTCCAAAAATCTCTTCCGGCGGGCCTTGTTCCTCGATGACACCGTCGGCCAGGAACACAATGTGGTTGGCGACGTTGCGCGCGAACTTCATCTCGTGGGTCACGAGGATCATGGTGCGCTTTTCCTTGGCAAGATCGCCGATGACGCTCAGCACCTCGCCGACCAGTTCCGGGTCGAGCGCCGAGGTAGGCTCGTCGAAGAGCATGACCAGCGGCTGGATTGCAAGCGCGCGGGCAATCGCCGCACGCTGCTGCTGGCCGCCCGAGAGGAAGGCGGGGTAGGCGTCGCGCTTCTCAAAGAGCCCGACGCGGCGAAGGAGCGCTTCGGCGATCTCGGTCGCCTCGGCCTTCGATTTTCCGAGCACGTGCACGGGCGCTTCGATGACGTTCTGCAGGATCGTCATATGCTGCCAGAGATTAAAGCTCTGGAAGACCATGCCGAGTTGGCTGCGGATGCGTTGAACCTGTTTGCGGTCGGCGGGCATCAACCCACCGCGGCCGTCGCTCTTCATTCCGATGGTTTCGCCGTGGACGGCGACCGAGCCCGCGGTCGGCAGTTCAAGCATGTTGATGCAACGCAGAAAGGTCGACTTTCCGGAGCCGCTTCCGCCGATGATCGCGATGACGTCGCCTTCCTTGGCCGTCAACGAGACACCCTTGAGCACCTCGAGCGGGCCAAACCGCTTACGCAGTCCCGAGACTGCAATGGCATGCGACGTCTCGGTCATGAATGCACTGCTCCGCGCCGACGGATATCCCCTGCTTGTCGCATGAAGGACGTTCCCCTTGTTCTTTTCGCTGCGAGGCTTCTGGGTCCATCGCTTTGTCGATAATTGGTATCGTTGCACTTGTGTCAGTATTATTCAAGCGTATAATAACTTCGTCGCCGCTTTTTTGGCAGCCCCTTCTTTTTGAACGGATTTCCCGGACAGGAGTAGTTCATGACCGCTCGGTCGCACCATATGCCGACTGCTCCTTTGCTCGCACTTGCGCGCCTTCAAGGCGCTGCCGCCGCCCATTCGTCCTCTCGGAATGCCTCATGACAAGACGTTCATTTCATCGCGCGCCGGAGGCGGAGCGGCGTCAAGAACTGATCGACGCGACGCTGGATTGCATAGCCGAGTTTGGACTGCGGGGAGCAACCGTTCGGCAGATTGCCGTGCGTGCCGGCGTCACCGGAGGGCTCGTCCGCCACTATTTCGAATCGAAAGACCACATGATCGCCGCCGCCTACCGGCAGGTGCTGGCAAACTTCGCGACCAACGCGGAGACGGTCGAAGGCGATGCGCGCGTGCGTCTCAGGGAGTTCATCGTGCGCAATCTCACGGCGCCGATAGCCGATAGCCGCAGCTTGTCGCTTTGGGCCTCGTTCATCAGCCAGGTGCGCGTCGATCCCGTGCTCGCGGCCATTCACCGCGAAGGCTATCTCGGCTTTAGAAGCGAGTTGCAAAGGCTGATCGGCGTCTTCCTGAAATCGCATGGCCGCGATGCGCGCGACGAAGAATGCCGGCGACATGCCATCGCCATCAACGGCTTGATCGACGGCCTCTGGCTGGAGGGCTGCCTTGCAGGTGACCTGTTTCACGAAACCGAACTTGTCGAAGTTGCACTTTCCTCAGCCGAGTCGCTGCTGGGACTGTCGCTTGGACCGAATGAATAAAACGTAAGGGGGGAGCGCCATGCGCTATGCATCAATCACGGATCGCCTGGCCAATCTTGGCTCAGGCAAATGGGCGCTGCACTTGCGCGCCCGGCAGATGAAGAAGGAAGGGGCCGACATCATCGAGCTGACGATCGGCGAGCCCGATATGCCGGTCGATCCAAGCCTGATCGCGGAGGCCCAGCGCGCGATGAACGCCGGCCGCTATCGCTATTCCAACGGCCGCGGCGAGCCCGCCGTGCTGGATGCATTGGCCGCAAAGTACTGCAAGCGTCGGCCCGATGTGACAACAGGCAATGTGCTCTGCTTTCCTGGCACGCAAACCGCGCTATTCGTCGTGATGCTCGGTCTCGTCGAGGCGGGCGACGCGGTTCTCGTCGGCGATCCCCTCTACGCCACATATGAAGGCGTCATCCGCTCGACCGGTGCGGAGCAGATCACGGTGCCGCTGCGCGCGGAGCATGGCTTCCGCATGCAGGCGGAAGACCTTGAAAGGGCGATCACACCGCAAAGCCGCGTCGTCCTCTTGAATACACCGCACAATCCGACCGGGGCCGTCCTGACGGCGCGGGAGATTGCGGCGATCGGCGAAGTCTGCCTGAAACACGACCTCTGGATCGTCTGTGACGAGGTCTACGAGGAACTGGTGTACAACGGGACGTTCGCGTCTCCCTTCGACAATCCAGTTCTTGCGGAGCGCACGATCGTCGTCTCCTCTATATCGAAGTCGCATGCGGCACCGGGATTCCGCAGCGGCTGGGCCGTCGGGCCGGCCGATTTCACCAACCGTCTTCTGGCCGTATCCGAAACGATGCTTTTCGGCGTGCAGCCGTTCATCGCCGACATGACGGCGTATGCGCTCAGCAATCCGATCGAGACCTCCGCCCGCATGCGTGAGACTTACAGCAGCCGGGCGCAGCGTATCGTCTCGGGCCTGGCCGATGCCTACGGTGTCGCGCCCATACCGCCGGATGCGGGCATGTTCATCCTGCTTGACGTGCGTGGAACGGGTCTGACCGGCGAAGAATTCGCCTGGGCCTTGCTCGAAGAGGAAGGGGTAGCGGTCATGCCCGGATCTTCGTTCGGCGACGAAGCGCGATATCTCATCCGCATCAGCCTGACCGTGCCCGACGAGGCTATCGACGAAGCCTGCCGGCGCGTGACGGCGCTGGCCGACCGCATTTCCACACGCAAGGAGCGCCGTGCATGACCCCCGTGAAGAAAACCGTCGGAGAGGTGCTCGTCGAGTTGCTCGAGGCCAACGGCGTCGAGGTCGTCTTCGGCATTCCCGGCGTTCATACCGTGGAGCTCTATCGAGGGCTTGCCGCGTCGCCGATCCGCCACATCACGCCACGCCACGAACAGGGCGCCGGCTTCATGGCCGACGGTTATGCTCGTATCGCCGGCAAGCCGGGGGTGGCTTTGGTGATCACCGGGCCGGGCCTGACCAATACGATCACGGCGATGGGGCAGGCGCGCGAGGATTCCATACCCATGCTCGTCATCTCCGGCGTCAACCGCCGCGATTCGCTCGGCCATGGGCGCGGGCTGCTGCACGAATTGCCGGATCAGCACGGGATGATGAAGACCGTAGCTCTCTATTCGCACACGCTGCTCAACCCCGATGATCTGCCGGCCGTTGTCGAACAGGCATTTTCGGTCCTTCTCAGTGGCCGGCCGGGGCCGGTGCACATCGAGATCCCGACGGATGTCATGAGCGCCAGCATTTCCGTGCCGGCCATGCGTGCTGCAAAGGCGATGCGTCCGAACGCGGATGCCGCAAGTCTGCGGCAAGCCGCTGCGCTTTGCGCGGCAGCGTCTCGCCCGGTCATCCTTTGCGGCGGTGGGGCGATTGCCGCCGAGAACGAGGTCCGCCGCCTTGCCGAACGACTGGGCGCGCCCGTCGTCACCACCACCAATGCCCGCGGCATGCTTGCCGGGCATCCGCTGCTCGTACCGGCGAGCCCCAGCCTCGAAGCGGTCCGCCGGCTTGCCGCCGACGCAGACCTGGTCGTTGCGGTCGGCACCGAATTTGGCCAGACCGACTACGACATGAATGCGAACTTCGGATTTCCTCAACTTTCGCAGCTGATCCGCATCGATATCGACGCGGCACAGCTGGCACGCGTGCCCGCCGTGCTGCCGATCCTTTCGGAGGCAAAGGCTGCCGTGGCGGGCCTGCTTGACGTGCTTCCCGAAGGTTCACCTTCGCGCGATGGCGCGGAGCGGGCAGCGGCAGCGCGTAAGGCGGCACTTGCGGAGCTGACGCCGAAGATGCGCGTCGAGATCTCGGTTCTGGACGCGGTCTACGCCGCGTTGCCGGATTGCATCATCGTCGGCGACTCCACGCAGGCCGTCTATGCCGGAAACCTCTATTGCGAAGCGCCGCGCGCGAAAAGCTGGTTCAACGCCGCAACCGGCTTCGGCGCACTCGGCTACGGCCCGCCGTCAGCCATCGGCGCGGCGATCGCGGATCCTCAACGGCCGGTGATCTGCCTCGTCGGCGATGGTGGGTTCCAGTTCTCGCTATCGGAAATCGGCTCGGCTGCCGATTCCGGCACCAAGGTCATCTTCCTCGTCTGGAATAACGACGGCTATCAGGAAATCGAGAACTACATGATCGAGACCGGCGTCACGCCCGAAGGCGTGAAGCCGTCCGCTCCTGATTTCCTGTTGCTGGCGCAGGCCTATGGCGTGCCGGGGCGGCGGCTTGCGAGCGTCGATGAACTTGCCGGCGCGCTCCGCGAGGCAAATACGCGAAACGGCCCGTCGCTGATCGAAATCCATCAAACCCGGACGGCAGGCGCGACAGCCTGACCGACGTATCCGACCCTGGACCAAGGCCATTCTTCGTTGCCGCGAAGAATGGTCAGGGTGCGGCCGGAGTGCCGTGCGCGCTGACGATGGCGTCGGCCTCCTTGCCGTACAGTTCCTCGAAATGATCGAAAGCCTTGGTGAAATACCCGATCCCCTGCGTTGCCGAGCGCAGGGAGCGAGCGAGCTCGTCGAGCGCGCTACCCGGAACAAGCGCGCGAAAAATGTCCCATCCCTTCGCGGTTTCGTCCCGATCGAAGCCGAGAACCTGCCCCTTCAGCGATGAAACGATCGCCACGAGCCCGCCGGAATAGACCGACGGAATATGGATTTCGACCCTGCTGACAGGCTGCATCAGCACTGCCGAGGCCTGCGAGAGTGCCTGGCGAACCCCCATCTTCGCCGCCGCGCGGAATGCGTAATCCGAGCTGTCGACCGCATGATATTGGCCATCCGTCAACGTCACGTCGACATCGATCACCTGAAATCCCAGCGGCCCCTTCTCCATGGCCTCACGGGCGCCCGCTTCCACCGCCGGTATGTAGTTGCGCGGAACGGTCCCACCTTTGACGGTTTCGGCGAAAGTGAACCCTTCACCGCGCTCGTTCGGCTTAACGCTCAACTGCACGTCCGCGAACTGGCCGGCACCTCCGGTCTGCTTGCGATGCCGATAGCGCACGTTGGAGGGTTTGGAGATCGTTTCCCGATACACCGGGCTCGGTGACTTGTCGGTGACATCGACATGGAAGACCTCGGAAAGCGTCTTGCGCAGGTCGCGCAGGTGCACGGGACCTTGGGCGCAAACCAGCTGGGCGCCTGTCCCTTCCTCCTGCATGACCTTCAACCCGCGATCCGTCTCGACGAGTTTTGCAAGCGTCGCCGAAAGCTTCGTCTCGTCGCGCTCGGTCTCGGGTACCAGAATGCGCTCGAGCATCGGGGCGGGCGGCGTCGTCCAGTCGGGCGGCGCCATGGCTGCATTTACTGTCAGAACCGAGGGAGCCGGCAGATGATCGGATTTGACTGCTGAAAAGACGTATCCGGCCTGGGCCGCGCCGGAAAGCGGACGGCCGGTGCCCGGCTCCTGGACGGCTCCCAATCCGGAACCGGCAAGCATAGCACCCTGCTTGAGCCCTTCGCCGAGGGCGCGCATGATCACGGTCTTGCCGATGTTCTGCCGGTGATGGGCATGGAAGCTGACGGCGAGGAGCTTGTTCTCGTCGAATTTGGTGCCAGCAAGTCGTGCGCGCAGCGCCTCCACGGCAGGCGCTTCGTGCCGCAGCGCCTTCATGAGCCTCATCATGCCGTTGTTGTGGCTCGCCGATCCGAAAAGGACCGGAATGATCCGGTTTTCCTTCAATACGCGCGCGGAAATCGCATAAATTGCATCGCTGGCGGGCTCTCGGTCTTCAATGAGCTGTTCCAGCAACCAATCGTCGAATTCCGACAAATGCTCGAGCAGTTCTGTGCGCGCCTCGTGTTCGCGCTCGATCTCGTTTTCGGGGAGGGCGATCAAGGATGAGGGCTGGCCTTCGCGGTAGCGCCATGCCCGCTCCGAAATCAGATCGCAGCTGCCGACGATCTTGTCGCCTTCGCGGATCGGAACCTGCCGCAACAGCAGGGTGTGGCTGGTGTAATCCTGAAACGCGGCGATGACGTCCCTCAGCCGTCCACGCGGCTCGTCCATTCGGTTGATAAAGATGATGCAGGGCGTCCCGGAAGCCTCGATCGCCCGCAGATAGGGGGCGGCAAGGACTGCCTCCTCCGGCGCGGGCGAGACGCAGAGTATGCAAGCATCGCTCGCAAGGAGCGCATCCTGTGCCTGCGCCAAGGCCTCGTTGGTGCCGGGCGTGTCTATCGCGCACCAGCTCTCATTTCCGAACTCGAACTCGGTCAGTCCGGACCCATAGGGCGAAACCGTCTTCCTGGCCGTGCCCTCCAGTGCCGCCAACTTTGCCACAAGTGTGGATTTTCCGGTTTGCGAAGGTCCAAGTACTGCAAAACAGCGCATAGGCGTTCCTCCCACTGCCATGAGTACGCGTATTCATGGCAAGAATGCCTTGAACTGCGGCGAAGCGCCAGACTCGAGTGCTTTTTCTTGTCGCTGTCCAAAAGGATAGGGCCGAATTGGCGATATCGCCCCGCGCTTACAAGGCGCTCCGCGCGGCCTCCAACGGACATCGCTGTTTCAAAAAAGAGACAGTCGGCGTCGAGGAGACGGGCGATAGGACTGATGGGTAATTTAGAACTTTGATGCATTCTGATTGCGTAATACAAAAAATGGATGGGCGAATTCGATTCCTAGACGGGCTTCGGAGAACGCTGTGAGTGGGGACAAGCATGAAAAACGGTATCGTCTATGCCGCGATCGTCTGCGGTATCCTGAGCACGGGCACGGCGGTCCAGGCGGCCGACATGACGCCGATGGTGACGGAACAAAAGCCGGTGGAAACCAAGAGCGGCTGGGAGTTCACCGTCACCCCCTATTTCTGGATGGCCGGCCTGTCGGGCGACAGCGGGTTGTTTGGGCTCCCGACGGTCCACATGGATCAGAGCTTCAGCGACATTCTGCCGAATCTCGATTTTGCATTCATGGCAACCGCGGAAGCGCGCAACGGGCGCTACAGTTTCTTCGGTGACATTATTTACACCAAGCTATCGGCCGATGCGACGGCTCGGGGTATCTTTACAAACAATGTCGAGGTGACGTCCAAGACCTTCGCCGGTCTCTTGGGAGCGGGCTATGCCATTATCGACGAACCTAACGGCCATCTCGACGTGGTCGCGGGCGCCCGGCTCTGGTCGGCGAATACGCGGATCTCGTTTTCGGGCGGCGTATTGGACGGGGTCAGCCGGGATGACGGCGCCACCTGGGTCGACGGCTTGGTCGGCGTCCGTGGCAACTATTTCTTCACGCCGCATATCTTCACAACAGGATGGGGTCTCATTGGGGCCGGCGGAGCCGATCTCGACTGGGACGTCGGCGCAGGGCTCGGCTACAAGTTCAACGAAACGTTCTCGGCCATTGCCGGCTACCGCGCGCTCGGGGTCGACTACAGTAACGACGGCTTTCTCATGGATATCGTTCAGCAGGGACCGATCCTGGGGCTAGCCATACATTTCTAGCGCCGGTCGCATCTTGAGCTTTGGTGGAGCGCCGGGCATGTCCCGGCGTTTCGCGTTTCCGGAGTGATCCCAGGAAAAGTGGAAACGGTTTGCCGTAACGCTATTTCGGAAAGAGGAACGTGGCGACGAAGCGGCCGCCGAAACCGGAGGGCCCGCCCTCGGGGCTGTCCGCCCAGTAGCGTACGCCGGCCGTCAAGCTGACTGGCTGATTGCCGAACTTCACCAGCTTACCGACCGTGAAGTTCACCGGCACCGACCATTCACTTGTTTCCCAGTTGTAGGTGCTCTCGGTGTTGAGCGTAAAGGTCCACGCATCGGGCGTCGTATAGGAGACGAAGGGCTGGAGGAATGTCGCACTGATGTCTTCGCGATCGCTCTGGCCGGCAAACGACCAGATATGATTGGCAAGCGTGCCTACCGTCCAACCTTCGCTCTGCCTGAGGACGACCACGGTCGGGCCGGCTCCCCATTTCCCGCCGCCGAGCAGACTGTCCGTCGCCGTCGGTATCAAGAAGGCCGGGCCGACACCCCAAATGATACCGTTCGCCGTCGGCTCCTTCGGTGAAAAGAAGAAGCTCTGCGTGATGTCTCCGAGGCCGAACTGCTCGCCGGACGGTCCGGCTATGTCCGACTGCCACGTGATCGGCAGGATTGTGCGGGAAATGACGTTCCAATCCTCATTCAACGAGATCGGTACGACCGGCTGGAAATTGACGGTCAGTCTCTCGCCGTCATCAGGGCCGATGCCACGGTCGTAGTTGAATTGGAAGGGAACGCTGATGAGAGACGCCACCGGGTTGGAGAGCTTCTTTGCCAGATCGGCGCTGCTGTCCTGTCCCCAGGCGTTGCCGTGGGCGGCAGCAAGGCTCGTGACGGCAATTGCGAGCGTGGTCAGGCTGTTTCGCATGATGTCCTCGATGCATTTTTCCGTCTTCGATCAATAGCTCGCGTTCACCTATTGATCGAAAGGATAAATCTTACGCCAATCGTTCTTCATGTCCACGACCAGCCAGTTGCGCTTCGGAGCCTCGTCGAGCGCCTTGTCGAGTTTGCCGAAAGCGGATTTCCGATCATAGGCGTATTCGCGGACCGAGTCCGTATGGTGGACGATAAGCCCGAAGCGAGGGCCTGCGCCAGCAGTCGTCCAGCGCAGCATCTCGTAGTCCCCATCCGAATTGCCGGCGGCGAAGATAGGTCGACGCCCGATGCCGCGATTGATACCCACCGGCTTGCCTGGCCCATCGTCGACGAAATTCACCTTCGGCTGGCGCATCAGAACCGGCTCGTCGCCGTTCAGTTGGTATTTGGTCACAATGCTGCTGCCGATCACCTGCTCCGGTGGGATTCCGTACATCTTCTCCGTCATGGGCCGCATGAATTCGATGCCGCCGCCGGAAACGATATAGGTCTTGAAGCCGTTGGCCCGCAGATAATCCAACAATTCGCGCATCGGCAGGAAGGTCATCTCTTTGTAGGGGCGGTTGGTCTTCGGGTGCCGAGCTGTTGCGAACCAGTCCGTTACGATCTTTTCAAATTCGTCCGTCGTCTGGCCGGCGTGGGTCGCCATGACGAGGTCGACGATGCCGGCTTCGCCCGATTTGGCGACACCGGCAAGATTGCCCGCGAGCACCGATTTGAAGGGCTCCTTGTTTTTCCATTCGGGATGCTTCGGAGCAAGCGTCTTGACCCGATCGATCGCAAAGCCGAGCTGGAAATAGAAGGGCTGTTCGGACCACAACGTGCCGTCATTGTCGAAGACGGCGATCCGGTCTTCCGGCGCGACATAGCCGTCGCCGCCCTCGGTCGTGACTGTCTTGACGAATGCGAGGATATCGGATTTCGCCTTGCCCTCGTTCCAGCTCGGCAACACCTCCTGTGCGAAGGCGGCGAACGGGATGAGCAGAAGCATCACAAACGCGAGGAAGGCAGTGCCTATCTGAAACGCGCGAGCATCCGAATTCTCAGTCATAGGTCCTTGCCTCCTGCGCCCTTGATCTCACGCGCGCTTGACGCAACGGAAGCCGACGTGGCTGGTGGAGGTATCTTCCGGCTCCGCATGGCGGGCGGCGGGCCGGTACCGGCGGCAATAGTTGGGAGCGCAGAGGTGGGAGCCGCCCTTAAGCACGCGCCTCGCAATACGGATCGCCGGCACGTTCGGATCGAAGCTCCCTTCGATATCCGCGCCGCGTGGATTTTTCGGGATACAGCACGACTTTGCAGCAGGTTCAGGATGCCGCGTCGACCAGTAGTCAGAGGTCCATTCCCAGACATTGCCGATCATGTCGTGAGCGCCGTAGCCGTTGGCGGGATAGGAGCCGACGGCGGTCGTGCGGTCGGCACCCGGCTTGCGGTCGTTTCGGGTTGGAAAAATGCCTTCCCATGTGTTCGCCATGCGCTGTCCGTCGGGAGTAAACTCGTCACCCCAGGCGAACTCGGCGTCGTCCAACCCGCCTTTGGCGGCAAGTTCCCATTCGGCTTCCGTCGGCAGGTCGCGGCCCGCCCATTCGGCATAGGCTTTGGCATCGCAATAGGCGACATGAACCACAGGGTGGTCGAGCTTGCCTCTGATGTCGCTACGGCCGCCATAGGGATGACGCCAGTCGGCGCCGAACTTGAACGACCACCACTGCCTGATATCGGATCCGACGAGGGGGCCTTTCGGCGGCGTGAAGACGAGTGAGCCTGCCTTCAACATATGCGGCAAGGCTCCCGGATAGTCCTTCGGGTCGGGTGCCTTTTCCGCAAAGGTGACATAGCCGGTCGCCTTGACGAAGGCTGCGAACTGACGGTTGGTGACGAGCGTGGCCTCGATCCAGAACCCGTCTACGGTAACCGGATGGGCAGGTGCTTCTTCCGGATAGTGATGGTCGGAGCCCATTGTAAAGGTGCGGCCCGGGATCCATACGAGTTCGCTTACAACGGGCGCGGCGTTGCCTGTGCCGCCCGTTTGCTTCTGCTTTCCGGTCTGCAAAGCCAACGTCATCCGTCCAGATCTCCCAGGCATTGGTCACAGGGTGACATGATCACCGCTCGGGCCGAAAAGCAAAGTACGTAACAGTTACAATCCGCCAGTCCTTCGGCAATAGCCAGCCAAAATTGCAGCCAGCTACGGGTTGAGCCGCGGCAATGCGCTGTGGTCGCCTTCACGTGCCGGTCGTGAAAGGAGCCCCCGCCGGGCGGCCCTGATACGCTGGCGAAGGTCAGCGAAATCGACGCGGATGGCAACACTCTGCCCATCTGCGAACAGCGCTTGCTGCAACGCCTCGACCTGAGCACGGAGCTGACTGTCCTGGATCGTCGAAGCCCACGCCGCGATCGAGCGAAATCCGCACCGTTTCGTCCAGGCGTCCAACGCGCGGTAAGCCGTCCAAGCATCGTCACCCCCCAGGGCAGCCACAAGGCGCTTGAATGAGGCCAGCTCGGATTGTGCTCGGCGCTCGGCATAGGAATGGATGTGGGCCTTCGCGGACGGCCAGGCGAACCGCAAGAGGGCATAGATCAGAGCGCCCGCAACAATCAAGGCGACGGCGGTGAGTGTGATCATCCGCCAGTCGACCGACCGAACGGGTTCCTTTCGAGCCGGCGCAAGCTGCGGAGCAATCGTTTGCGCGGACGAAGGAGCCGCGGCGACTGTCGCCGTCACCGCCGGCGCAGACGCCTTCTCGAGGCGATGCGTGGCCGTGTCGTACCAATCGAGCGAAACGGAGGGCAGTTGGAAGGTTCCGGTCTCGTTGATGATGTAGGTTACGCGCTCCGTCCGGCTGCTACCCGTGCCGCCGTCGCTGCCCTTGACGTTGTCGGCAAGGCTCGGCGCTTCCCGATAAACCTCCACGCTGGCAGGGGCGGCAAATTCCGGTGCGGGGATCATCATCGCCTGGGTGTTGCCGGCATAAATCGTCACCGTGCGCACCAGCGCCTCGCCTGATTTCAAGGTCTCGGGCTTGCGGTCGAAGCTTTGGGAGATGACCACTTTCTGTGCGGCAAAGACCGGGCCGCCATCCGCATTGGCTGGATTGGCGCCGACCTGGAAGGAGATCGGCGGGATGGCGACCGTGGCCGCGACCGTCTGGCCGTTGTCGTCCCGGTAGCTCAAGGGAATGGAGACCGCCGGCAGCGTGAAGCTGCCTGCCGTCTGCGGGACGACGTCGTAGACCTTCCGTATCCCGGAATACTCGACATCATCGACGGTTTCGTTGAGATTGAGCGCGCGCTGGTCGGGCAGGGTGACAACGGCGTTGTCGATATCGATCAGCGGAAACTGCGGGGGAGACGTGAAGAAATTCGGTACGAGAACATCGACCGAAAGCTCTATCTGCTGGCCCGGGACAATGGTTCCTTTGGTTTCGACCGCGGCGCGGGCGAAGGGTCCCGCCGCCTCGACCCCGTAGGCTGACATCGAAACAAGCGTCGCCACCAATAGCAGTCTCCAAAGCGCCCTCATTGCTGGCTGTTCCCCGCTTCGATTGCGAACTTGCGTGCCATCAGGTCTGCAGGGCTCACCTGGATATTCCGCATCCACATTTCCGAAGTCTGCTCGCCGGCGTTGACGAGGCCCTCCTTGCCCTTTTCGCCTTTCTTGTCGAACTGAACCTGATCGGGTTTCAGATTGGGCTCCTGCTGCTGCTCCTCTTCCTCATCCTTTTTTACGGCAAGCAGCCGATTGGCGACCGCAAGGTTTGCCTCCGCCTCCGGCCAGTCGGGCCTCAAGGCGAGGGCTTGCTTATAGGCCGCGACAGCTTCCTCGAACTTCAGAAGATGGAGGAGGGCATTGCCCTGATCGTAGTAGCTTTCGGCCGAGTTCACGGTTGCGAAGGCATCGATCGCCTCGGCGAACTTGCCGGCGCGGTAGAGTGCGGTCCCGCGCCAGAACGGATCTTGAAAGTGCTCGGCCGCAGCATCGAAATCGCCGCGCTCGAAGGCGCGCCGTCCCTGCTGGTCCGGCGTCAGCCAGGCGTCCACCATATGCCATTCGGCAGCGCGCGCGTCTCGTGCGCCGAAAAAGGGGTGAAGCAACATCACCGCAACCGCTGCCCGCACCACCCAGCCACGTCGGAACGACAAGGCGGCGAGGATGCCGATCGGAATGGTCAGCCACCATCCGGCGTCCCGCCAGCGATTGCCCTCGTCGGACAGGCGCTGGTCGAAATGCGAAGCGATGCGCTCGGAAACCCAGCGTACATCGCTGTCGTCGGCGGTAACGGTCACGACCTCGGCCTTGGTCAAGGCACGAAGATTCCTCAGACCTTCGACGTCGAGTTTGGCGATCAGGCGGGCGCCGCCGGTTCCAGTCAAGAATGCACCGGTTCCGGTCTTCACCGGCCCACCCTCGGCTGTCCCGATACCGAGCACGAGAATGTTGTTCTTTGCCTGATCCGCCTTGAGTTCCGGATAGGCCTTGTCCTCTATGCCGTCCGTCATCAGGAGGATCGTTCCAGCGGTGCTCTCCTTCGAAAGCGCTTCGCCGGCAACCATCAGCGCCTTCGTCGTATCCTTGCCCTCGATAGGCATGATGCGTGTCGCAAACGCATCGACATAGGTCTCGATGAGCGCCGTATCCTCGGTCAGCGGTAGAACGAGATGCGCCGAGCCCGCATAAGCGACGATCGCCGTTCTTGCTCCGCTGCGCTCAGCCAGAATGTCCTTGATCTTGAGCTTGGCGCGTTCGAGCCGCGATGGCGTGATGTCGATCGCATCCATCGTCTGCGATAGATCGACGGCAATCACCAGCGGCGCCGTGTCCTGAACGAACGGCGGAAGCTCTTTTTGCCAGGTGGGGCCCGCGGCCGCGATTGCGCCAAGCGCGATCAGGCCCGCCATCAGATGCTGAGGACGAAAACGTCCGTTGCCAGCGCCGTCGATAACCAGGTGGTCAAGCAGATGCGGGGCGATCAGGCCCTTCCAGCGGCTCCGGATGTCCGTTGAGCGCGACGCCAGCCAGAAGAAAGCGGCGGCGAACACAAGTGCCGACAGCCACCAGGGCCTGAGGAAATGAAAGTTCTCAATCATAGCGCCGCCCGTCTTCTGACGAGCGTGCCAAGCGCCGCTGCCAGATGGTAGGCAAGCAGCAGTGCCACGGCAGCACCCAGCGGATAATAGAAGAGCTCGACGCGCGGCCTCCAGGCAATCGTCTTTTGATCGGCGGGCGTGATCTGATCGAGGGTGGCGTAGATCGCCTCCAACTCGTTCTGGTCCTGTCCGAAGAAGTAGCGGCCATGCGTCTCCTCGGCGATTTTCTGCAGCGTCGCGGTGTCGAGCTTGTCTTCGCCCGTCGCCGCCGGATCGCCGATGCCGACAGTGTGGATGACGACCTTCTTCTGTCGTGCGATGTCAGCCGCTTTCACCGGCGGCATCTTGCTTGCCGTGTCGTTGCCGTCGGTGAGTACGATCAGCACTTTTTCCGGCACCGTGCTCTTATCGAACATCTTGATGGCAAGGCCGATCGCATCACCCACCGAGGTGCGGGGGCCGGCCATGCCGGGCAGGATCTCGGCGATCATCGATTGCACCGTCGCATGGTCCATGGTGAAGGGCACCAGCGGGTATGGCGCATCGCCGAATGCGATCAGGCCGATGCGGTCGCCGGGACGGCGGTTCACGAATTCGGCGACCACCTTGCGCACCGCCCCGAGCCGGCTGGTCAAAGTGCCGTCAGGCGCATGAAAATCCTTGGTGTCCATGGATTGAGAGAGATCCAGCGCCAGCATCAGATCGCGCTGCGGCTCGGTCTTTTCCAGCGGCGGTTCGACGAATTGCGGCCGCGCCAGGGAAAGGACGATCAGGCCCCACGCGAGCCCTTCCACGATGAGTTGCGGCCAGCTCCTGCGTGGTATGACGGCGCCTGTCGTCGGCCGGATGCCGGCGGCTTCCGCAACCTTGCTGAAGAAAGGAAGGCGCACCGAGGCCGATATCTCTCGATGGGGTGGCAGCAGCCACCAGACGAGGAGCGGCAGCGGTAACAGCACGAGGAGCCAAGGATGATCAAGCGCGTACATGATGGCCCTCGATCCACCAGCGCGCGGCAGCGACGACCGCTTCGGCAGGCGGCGATACCGGCGACGACACATGATCGGCGCCGCTGTATTCGGCGTCGTCCAGCATCTCCGCCAGCGGTCGGCCCAACTGGCCGCCGTCTTGGCTCTTCAGAAATTCCACCCATTTGGAGCCAGATAGCGATGCAACCTCCTGGCGCGGATAGACTGCAAGCGCCACGCGCTTCAACAATACGGCGACTGCCTCGATGTTTTGCTGGGAGTTCGGGCTCGATCCGAGCGCGTCGAGTTCGCGAAGGGCCTCGCGGCGGTAGCGATCGGCGCGGTAGCGCCTCAGCCAGCGGACGAACAGGATGCCTGCCACAGCCGCGATGAGAAAGGCAACGACCGCCCATCCCCATGTCTGCGGAAACCACGAGACCGGCGGCGGCTCGGCGATATGCTTGAGCGTTCGAAGTGCTGCTTGGGTGATTGGATCGGGCTGCGCCGCGGGCTCCGCCATGCTAGCGCCTCCTCTGCCGCCATGCGGCCTGTTGCAGGAGGCGGCGCAATTGCGGCGCGGTTTCCTCGGCCGTCGATACGGGCAGCATGGGCAGCCCCAGCTCCCGCTGCCACTGTACCAATTCGCGGCCCCGAGAACTGGCAAACTCGCTCACGGCGCGGCGGAGGCCAGCTTGTCGAAACGAAAGCTCGGCCTGCAGGTTGCCGCCGCTGACGACGAGATCGCCGCTTGTCGGCAAGTTAAGAAGAAAGGGGTCGTAGACCAGGAGGCAGACCACATCATTGCGAACCGCGAGCCTCAGCAGGGCGTTGCGCGTGGCCGGCGTGTGGCCGTCGAAATCGGTAATGAGGATGATCAGGTGGTCGTGGTGGGCGATATTGGCGACGATCGACAGCGTTCGGTCAAGCTGCTCCACCGACGGTTCCGTTGCATCCGCGACCGTCAACGCGCAATTCTGCGCCGAAATCGCGTTTGCAAGCGCGATCACCGCCTCCCGGCTGCGATGCGGTCTCAATTCAACGATGTCGCTGTCGTTGAAAACGATGCCGCCGACGCGGTCACCGGAGCCGAGTATGCGCCAGGCGCAGAGCGCCGCCGCCTCGGCGGCCGTGTACGATTTGAGGGAAAGCCGGCTACCGAAGAACATGTTGAGCCGCTGATCGACGACGACGAGCGCGGGACGCTCCTTTTCTTCGGCGTAGACGCGAACGACCGGTTTTTCGGTGCGTGCGGTCACGCGCCAGTCGATCGTGCGGATATCGTCGCCGGGCAGGTATTCGCGCAATTCCTCGAACGTCAGTCCGCGCCCGCGCATTCTGGATTGCATGCGCCCCGCGAGCAGCCGTTGTACTGGCCCCTTCTGCATGAAGGAAAGGTCGCGTGCCCGCGTTTCAAGCGAAACAAGGTGCTCGACCGACGCATAGACGCCCTCGGCCGCCGATGCTTTCTCGTTCGCCTTGATATGCGGTCGCAGCATGCGAGCTCCTCAAGCGACAGCGACTAGCTCCACGATGCGGTCAACGACCTGGTCCGGCGTCGTATTCGCGGCGTGCGCTTCGTAGGACAGGATTAGGCGATGACGGAATACGTCGTTGACGACGGCCTTCACATCATCCGGAGTGACGTAGTTCCGCCCCTTGAGCCAGGCGTAGGAGCGCGACACTTTGTCGAGGCTGATGACGCCGCGCGGGCTGACGCCGACCTCGAGCCAAGTCGCCAGGTCCTTGTCCAGCTTCTCAGGATAGCGCGTCGCGAAGACGAGGGCGACGATATACTTTTCGATCGGCTCGGACACTGTAACCTTGCCGATCTCCGCGCGCGCATCAAAGACTGCCTTCGGGTCGAGCTTCTGCCGGTCTGGAGCGGCCCCTGCGGATTTCGTCGCGTTCTCCTCGCTTCTTACGAGGCGCATGATGTCGGCCTCCGCTGCTTCGTCCGGGTAGCCAACATGAATGTGCATCAAGAACCGGTCGAGCTGGGCTTCTGGAAGCGGGTAGGTGCCTTCCTGTTCAATGGGATTTTGCGTCGCCATGACCATGAAGAGATCAGGCAGGGGGTAACTCTTCCCGCCGACCGTCACCTGCCGCTCCTCCATTGCTTCGAGCAGCGCCGACTGGACCTTTGCAGGCGCACGGTTGATCTCATCGGCAAGAATAAGGTTTGCGAAGAGCGGCCCTTGCTGGAACTTGAATTCTCCCTTTCCGCCTTCGCTGAAATAGATTTCCGAGCCGGTGATGTCTGCGGGGAGAAGGTCTGGCGTGAATTGAACGCGTGAAAGTTCCGCATCAAGATTCTTAGCCAAACTTTTGATTGCTCTGGTTTTTGCCAATCCAGGCACTCCTTCGACCAAAAGGTGCCCGTTCGCCAGCAGCCCGAGCAGCAGGCGCTCGACCATGCTCGCCTGACCGATGATCGACTGATTGATGCGCTGCCCCAGGGCGATGATATCGTCGTGTGCTGCCATGGCCTCCCGAGCCTTTCACTTGCGGCGACGCGGCGACGGCGCCGCGGCGCGTCAATGCATCCTTTTTGGGCCTTCGCCCGATCGCGTTTTCCAGATTCCGAGATCGCCTGTAGCTACGAGCGGTGGCGAACGGCGATTGCTCGACGGTGAGGGTCATGATTTCGGGAGATAGTCCGCGAGGGAAGTACGTAACAGTAAACACAGCGTAGTGTTCGCCGACCGCACACGACAGTGGCCCGCAACTCAGAGCACGAGATAGCCAGCGGTCCGCCTCCTTAACAGTAACGTACTCCCATTCGAACAGGAAATGCGGCTTAATGAGTCATTTCCATGAATGCCGACAGGCAGCCCTGTGGCTACCGGGGATCGGCTTTCGGCACGCGGTAAAAGCCATGGAGAACGCATCGGCGCAGAGGGGGCTATGGAAACTGATGCTGAGGCTACCCGCGTTGCGCGGTCAGCTGCAGATCCTCAGCGTGCGAAACACTGATCTGCGAAGTCTCTGCGATGCCTTCGACGATGCCAGCGCAACGCTGTCGCGTCTCTACAAAGAGGTTCCCATGAACCCGAAGATGATCGCCGAGTACGAGACTGTCTGCTCGGAAATCGAGAGCGAGGTCGTGGAACTCTGTCTCAGCCTGGATCACAAACAGTTTTAAACGGACGTGCCGGAATCGCACATCGCCGCCTCCAGGAGAATTTTTTTTCAATCATACAGTATTATTTATAGCGTTTCGCTAATATTGGTCTCGAAAATGCAACAATTTCGCCCGTCAACCATGGCGTAATCGTATTTACCTGCCATTCTCACTTCTATAAGCTGTTGCTAAAGTTGCGACTTCAGCGGGGGAGCCGATGGAGAGTGGTGTAGCGGGGGACGTCCTCGGCGCGAGCGTCGTTCCCGTTGAAGACGCTCAGCGGGAACTCGATCGGTTGCTTGCCGATCCGGCTTTTCGCACACCTGAGCGCAACAAGAGTTTCCTGAGATTCGCTGCCAACGAATATTTCGGGGGCAGGGCGGAGTCCGTAAAAGCCTACACCATCGCCGTCGATGTGTTCGGCCGCCCGTCGACTTTCGATCCAACGCTGGATCCGATCGTCAGGATCGAGGCGACGAGGCTGCGAACAGCGCTCTCGCAGTACTACGATTCACGACCGGAAGGCGCTTGTGTGCGCATCGACCTGCCGAAAGGCCGTTATGTTCCGGTCTTTTCCCCGATCTGCACGGAACAGCCAGCGACCGCACCGACGTTGCTGGACCGAATACGAAACCGAGGCACCGTCGCGAGCGCGAACACCGATAGGCGACTGTGGCTGACGCCGGCGCTGGCGATTGTAACTGTTACAGCCCTCGTAACATGCGCGGGCGCAATCGGGTTCTGGTTGCCGCAGTCGGGCGTGTGGAGCCCACCTGTCTGGACCGACAAGCCCATCGTCACCGTCGATATGAAGGTTCCGAACGATGCGACAGGTGCCAACGCCCAGTTCGTCCACGATGGCATCATGGTCGCGCTTTCGCAGTTTCAGACCTTCCGGCTTGCATCCGCGACGGAGGATAGGCCCGTCGTTTACACGTCAAGCATTGGCAACACGACCAATTCCCGCAGCCACCCATACCGCGTTACGCTAAAATATGCGGAAGAGGGCGGCGACGCCTCCGTCTGGTGGCGCGTCACCGACGACGCCACCGGCGAAGTGCTGCGCTCCGGCGTCGAGCATGGCGGCGGCGCCCAATTCGGCATGACCGGCGAGCAGGCGCTTGCAGCCAAGGTCGCCATCCGGCTTGCCGGTCGGCGCGGCGCCATCAACGACGTCGAGATGAGCAAGGAACTGACTGCGCCGTCGCTCGGCAACGGCTGCGTGTTGTGGGCGCAGGCGGCGGTTCAATCCCATGATCAAGCACAGAAGAGCTCCGCCGCCGATTGCCTGAGGGCCACACTTGCCGTCTCGGCCACGTCCTCCGATGCGAACGCAATGCAGGCGATGCTGATGGCGAGCGCCGATCCGACGGAAGCACTGGCGATCGCCACCAGAGCCGTCCGGCTCGCGCCCTCTTCCGATCGCGCTCAGCTTGCCCAAAGTCTCGTCCTCTTCGAGGCCGGCCGCATGGATGCCGCGATCGCCGCGGGCTATCGTGCGATGTCGCTCAATCCCGCAAACAGCGCGGTTATGGCAAAGCTGGGCTTGATGGTGTTCCTATCCGGCAAATGGGCAGAAGGCGTCGCATTGGCGCGGAAATCCGAGGCACTGGAAACCGAGGACAGTCCCGATGCCATCGTCACGCTGGCACTGGAGGCCTATCGTACCGGACGATATGAGGACGCATTGCGGAATGTGGCTCAGTTGGCGGAAACCGACAACGGTACCGTCAACGTCCTGACTGCCGCCGCGCGCGGGCAACTCGGCAACCCGACGGAGGCCGGGGCAACCCTCAACATCACCGGCGCTGATCCGGCTAAGCTCGAGGCCTATTTTCAAACCATGCGCGCTCGGCAATACGCACCCAGCCTGATCGATGCGTTGGAAGCTGGGCTGTCGAAGGCTGTCGAGCGCGAAAACTGATGCGCTAACGGGATCAGTGGCCTCAGTACCCCTCGCATGAGGAAAGTCGGAAGGCTTCGAGTATCCTCAATTGGTGAGTTCCGCCGGCTGCGAGCCGCTCTGGAAGATCTGGTCCACCTGGTTTGCCTTGTTCGCCGGCGGCGCTGTCCTCGGCATTTCCGTGATCGCGATCGGCGCCGTGATCGCCGCGCCGGCGACCTTGCCGACCGTGCCTGCCGTTCCGGCGAGAACGGCGGTCACGCCCTGCGCGACGGAGACGTCAGAGTCCGTCAACGTCTGCCCGGTCACCAGCCGCTGCCCGATCAGCTGAACGATCTCCGGGCTTTCGGCGAACTTTCCATGGTTCAGACTATCGCCCGATTTCACCTTGGTCAGGTCGAAAACGTTGATGCCTGCCTTTTCCAGTTTCGATCGATAGGGTTCGGCGGACGGATCGATGGCTCCGAGCCTCAGCACGTCGCCCGAAATGAGGCGGGACGCCGATAGTGCCCGGTCGTCTTGGGAGACGAAGACCGTAAACTTCGGATGGTTCGGTCCAAGCTCGGTGAACTGACGAGCGAAGACGTCGATGTCGATGTCGGGCGAGGCGAGGATCACGTTGTTGATCTTCGGATTGACCTTTCCGTCGCGAATGGCCATCTGCCGCAGGGATTCCATTGCAAGCCAGGTCCCCATGGAATGGGCAAGGATGGTGATGTCCTTGACATCAGGGTCGGCGGCCAGCGTTCTCAGGGCGTTTTCGAAGGCGGTGCGCGAATAGTTGGTGCTTTCCTTGTCGTAGACATAGTCGAACAGGCGCGCGCGCGATGGCCAAGTGAACAGGATGGGCGTGGCCTGGGCGCCGGAATCGTGGACGATCTGGGCGAAGCGGAACACAGAATCTTCGTAGGTATTGTTGAACCCATGCACGAAAACGAGCGCACGACCGTCAACGATGTGCTGCTTGAACCAGGCACGGCCGTCGTCGACGGTGTGCAGCTGGTCGAGCTTCGTTACGGCGAAGTCGGTAGCAGGGTTCGGCGGCAGCCGTTTGGGCCATTCCACTTCGCCCGGCTTGCGGTGCGTCTCGGGCGGAATCGAAATCTGCACCGCTGTCAGGTATGGCCGAGGGCTGCGCTCGCCGGCAAATAGGGTGGCGGGATTGCCAGAAGGAGCACGGCTGGTCGCGACCAGCATATCGACTTTGCTTGATCCTGGCACCGGGCGGACTTCCGCCACGGGCACCATCACTCCCTTGGGGTGGCCTGCGCACGAAGCCAGGAGCAACGCGATCGCAAGGATGGCTTGGGCACGGAATGCTCTTTGACGCATACGCTGCTCTCACGGTTGGGCGCTGTCCCAGGTCCCAGATCCCAGTCCGCGGCACATCCTTTACCAAAAGCCCGGCGCATTGAAGTAACGTAACCGTTACGACGACTTCCTGCGTAGGGCAGAGCGCGGTTATAGCCTGAAATTTCCGCTATGAAGAGACCCTCGATCGGGTTCTTCATCGTCTGATGCAATTAGGTCACGCGCCTTCATCTATACGCGCGCGGCCATCAATTGTATGATAATTTCCCATGTGGGCATGGTCGGCTTTGCTGGCGGGCTTGTCCGGTACGGCCTTTTCGCTTTATACGTCCGCTGTATATTCACTCGCAACGGTGGGCGCTCTGTCGTTGTTGTCCCGCTTTAATAGAAGATATGTCTAACGCATAGTCCTTCAGATTATGGAAGGGCGTATGCGCAAATTCAAAATGCTGCAGTGCCCGTCGCTTTAAGACGCGCCGCGCTGTGGACTGGAGGGATTGGTTGCGCGGCAAATTGCTTGAAATACGGAAGAAAAGAACCCGGACCAGCCACGCGCAGGTCGTCGACGAGCTCGGAAAGGCGATCGTATCTGGCGCATTTCCGGTGGGCGGGATACTTCCCGGCGACGTCGAGCTGCTCGAGCGCTTCAAGGTGTCGAGAACGGTCCTGCGTGAAAGCATGAAGACGCTGGCGGCGAAAGGGCTCGTCGTTCCGCGCGCGCGTGTCGGCACGAAGGTGACCGAGAAGAACCTGTGGAACATGTTCGACAGCGAGGTCCTCACCTGGCATTTCGACAGCGGTGTCGACCAGGAATTCCTGCTGCATCTCTATGACATCCGTCTGGCGCTTGAACCGTTCGCCGCCGGCCTGGTGGCGGAGCGCGCGGACGCTGAAGAGATCGAGGTCTTGCGCCGGCTCGCAACCGACATGGCGGCGCAGGGGCATACGCCGGACAGTCTCGCCGTCGCCGACCTGCATTTTCATCTGGCCGTCGCCGATGCCTCCCACAATCCCTTCATGCGCACCGTGGGCAGCCTCATCGAGGCAGCGCTGGTCGGCATGTTCCGCATGAGCACGCCACCCTCGCACGACGGCTACCGAAACATCTCCGCGACGCATATGCTGATCGTCGATGCGATCGCCGCCGGCGACGTCCCGGGTGCGCGCAAGGCGATGGAAAACGTCATCATCGAAGGCCGCGACCGGATTCTCGCGAGTTCCTCCATTCCCCAACGCAGGTGATCCGTCGCGATTTTCGCCTTGGTCCCCTTGTCGACTTGCTGCTATGAGACGACGAAACGGCCGTTCGTCTCGGCACTTGGCCGCCCCATGTTTCGGAGCTTGAAATGGAACGCACCTGCCTTGCCGTCGTCCTAGCCGCGGGCGACAGCACCCGCATGAAGTCGTCGATGTCGAAGGTGCTGCATCCCGTTGGCAGGCGGCCGATGATTGCTCACGTCATGGAGGCGATCGCCCGTGCGGACATATCGACGGCAGCACTCGTCGTCGGCCGTGACGCTGACGGCGTCACCGCCGCCGCGCGCATCGACGGCATGAAAGTCGATGCCTATCTGCAAACGGAGCGGCTCGGAACCGGCCATGCGGTGCTCGCCGCCCGCGAGGCTATTGCCGCGGGTTACGACGATATTCTCATCGCCTACGGCGACGTGCCCCTGATCACCGAGGCGCCGCTTCGTGCAGCCCGCCAGGGCCTGGCTGACGGCAACGACGTCGTCGTCATCGGCTTTCATACTGAACGCCCGACCGGTTACGGTCGCCTCCTCGTCAAGGACGGCGAACTTATCGCTATTCGCGAGGAAAAGGATGCCACCGACGCCGAACGGCGCGTCAACTGGTGCAATAGCGGGCTGATGGCCATCAACGGTCGCAAGGCACTCGACCTGCTCGACCGCATTGGAAACGACAACGCCAAGGGCGAATACTATCTGACCGACGTCGTGCAGATCGCCCGCTCGCTCGGCGGCCAGGCGGTCGCGGTCGACGCTTCGGAGACCGAGCTGACCGGCTGCAACAATCGCGCCGAACTCGCCGTCATCGAACGCCTGTGGCAGGAGCGCCGGCGTCACGAACTGATGATCTCCGGGGTTACCATGATCGCGCCCGAGACCGTTTTTCTCGCCTACGACACCGTTATCGGCCAGGACGTCGTGATCGAGCCCAATGTGTTTTTCGGACCGGGGGCCGTTGTCGAAAGCGGTGCGGTCATCCACTCGTTCTCCCACATCGAGCGTTCCCGCATCGGAGCCGGCGCGGAGATCGGACCTTTCGCACGGCTGCGTCCGGGCGCTGAACTTGCGGCAAATTCCAAGGTCGGCAACTTCTGCGAGGTCAAGAACAGCAAGGTCGGGGAGGGCGCCAAGGTTAACCACCTGACCTATATCGGCGACGCCACGATCGGCGCCCACGCCAATATCGGCGCAGGCACCATCACCTGCAATTACGACGGCGTGAACAAGTTCGAAACCCATATCGGAGCAGGCAGCTTCATCGGCTCGAACTCCTCGTTGGTGGCGCCGGTAAGCATCGGTGAAAACGCCTATGTCGCATCCGGCAGCGTCATCACCGCAGACGTTCCCGCCGAAGCGCTTGCCCTCGGCAGGGCGCGCCAGGAAGTCAAACCCGGCCGCGCCACCGTGATCCGCGAACGCGCGCTTGCCATGAAGGCGGCGAAAAACGCCAAGGAATAGGCCGTCCAATCGTAACGGTCAGATATCGAAAGTGACCGGTCAGCTTATTGAGAAACCTCGGCAAGTCGATAGAACTCGCCACTCGGCGCATGACCCTATCCGAAGTTCCTAGTCGACTCGGCTGTCGGGTCATGCGCCCATGAGATATTCGCAGCTGCGTGCATGCATCGCACTGCGATAGGGATAGGACACGGGAGAATCGCGATGTGCGGCATAGTGGGGATTGTCGGTAAGGACGCGGTCGCGGAGCGGCTCGTCGATGCGTTGAGGCGCCTGGAGTACCGCGGCTATGATTCGGCAGGCGTCGCGACGATCCACGAGGGGCGGATGGCGCGCCGTCGTGCGGAGGGCAAACTTTTCAATCTGGAAAATCGTCTTCACGACGAACCGCTTCCGGGCGCGACCGGTATCGCCCACACGCGCTGGGCTACCCATGGCGTACCGAACGAAACCAATGCGCATCCGCACTTCGTCGACGGCGTCGCCGTCGTCCACAACGGCATCATCGAGAATTTCTCCGAACTTCGCGAGGAGCTGAAGGCCGAAGGTGCCGACTTCGCCTCTCAGACCGATACCGAGGTGGTCGCGCAGTTGCTGGCCAAGTACATCCGCGAGGGCATCCCGGCGCGCGCGGCGATGCTGAAGATGCTGAACCGTGTGAAGGGCGCCTACGCACTTCTCGTGATGTTCCGCGAAGATCCCAATACGCTGATGGCGGCACGCTCCGGGCCGCCGCTTGCGATCGGCCACGGCCGCGGCGAAATGTTTCTCGGCTCCGACGCGATCGCACTTGCTCCTTTCACCAACGAGATCACCTACCTCGTCGACGGCGACTTTGCCGTCCTTACGCGCGACGGCGCTAAGATTTTTGATTTCTCCGGAAATCCGGTCAGCCGCCAGCGGCAGGTTTCCCAGGCCGCGGCCTATGTAGTCGACAAGGGCAACCACCGGCATTTCATGGAGAAGGAAATCTACGAGCAGCCGGAAGTCATTTCGCACGCGCTAAGCCACTACGTGGATTTCGCCAGCAACCGCATCCGCGTCGATGCCACGGGGATCGATTTCAAGGCGATCTCGGGCCTTGCGGTTTCCGCCTGCGGCACCGCCTACCTCGCCGGGCTCGTCGGCAAATACTGGTTCGAGCGCTACGCGCGCTTGCCGGTCGAAATCGATGTTGCCTCCGAATTCCGCTATCGCGAAATGCCGCTGTCGCCGTCGCAGGCAGCGCTCTTCATTTCGCAATCGGGCGAAACCGCCGATACGCTGGCTTCGCTGCGCTATTGCAAGGAGAACGGACTGAAAATCGGCGCCGTGGTCAACGTCAAGGAATCGACGATCGCGCGCGAATCCGACGCCGTCTTCCCCATCCTGGCCGGACCCGAGATCGGTGTGGCGTCGACGAAGGCATTCACCTGCCAGCTTGCCGTTCTGGCGTCTCTGGCGATCGGCGCCGGCTGCGCGCGGGGAATAATCAGCGCCGACGAAGAAAAGGCGATGCTCAAGCACCTCGCCGAAATGCCGCGCATCATGGCGAGCGTGCTGAACCTCATCCAGCCGCAGATGGAAGCGTTGTCGCGCGACCTCTCGAAATACAAGGACGTTCTCTACCTCGGGCGCGGCACAAGCTTCCCGCTGGCGATGGAAGGTGCGCTGAAGCTCAAGGAAATCTCCTATATTCACGCAGAAGGCTACGCCGCCGGCGAACTGAAGCACGGGCCGATCGCGCTCATCGACGAGAACATGCCCGTGATCGTCATCGCGCCCCACGATCGCTTCTTCGAGAAGACCGTATCCAACATGCAGGAGGTCGCCGCGCGCGGCGGCAGGATCATCTTCATTACCGACGAGGCGGGGGCTGCTGCCTCGACGCTTCCGACGATGGCGACGATCACGCTGCCAAATGTCGATGAACTCATCGCGCCGATGATTTTCGCGCTGCCGATCCAGCTGCTCGCCTATCACACCGCCGTGTTCATGGGCACCGACGTGGACCAGCCGCGAAACCTCGCAAAATCGGTGACGGTCGAATAGCCGGGCGATTTGTCCGCTCAGCGGTAAAGTCGCTGTGAACCGGGCGCATGGAGCGCCCGGCTTTCCATCTATCGGGTTGTGCGCACCCGCGATTTCTGGCAGCTTCCACTAGTAGCTGGAGGTGGGCGGAATCGATCGGCTTCTGAACGGAGTGCACGAACGGCGAATGTCGCATCATCTCATCAAGTTGTCCGTGGCGGCGCGGATCAGGAATAATTTCCTGACGGGGCTCATCATTTGCGCGCCGATCGCTATCACTCTGTGGCTGACGTGGACGGTCGTCCATTGGGCTGACAGCTGGGTGCATCCCTATATTCCCGCGCGCTATGATCCGGAAAACTACCTGAATTTCGCGGTCCCCGGCACGGGCCTCGTGATTGCGATGATCTTCATCACGATCATCGGCTTTCTCGGCAAGAACCTGATCGGTCAGACTATCGTGCAGTTCGGCGAATCGGTCGTGCGCCGCGTGCCGCTGGTGAGGACGATCTACAAGGGCGTCAAACAGATCGTCGAAACGGTGCTGAACGAGCAGAGCACCTCCTTCAAGAAGGTCGGGCTTATCGAATACCCGAGCCCTGGGCTTTGGTCCGTCGTCTTCATCTCGACCGACGCCAAGGGTGAGATCGCTTCGAAATTCAACGCCATGGGCCAGGACATGGTCAGCGTTTTTCTGCCTCCGACGCCGATCCCGACGGCTGGTTTCCTCGTTTTCGTACCTCGCGAAAAGATCGTCATCCTCGATATGAGCGCCGAGGATGGAGCAAAGCTTTTGATTTCGGCTGGTCTTGTGACGCCGGAATATAAGGAAAAGCTCACGCGCAAGCCGCACCGCAGCCCCGTCGCGAGCTAGTCTTCCCTGAGCACTTTCACGGTGGACCTCGCAAGGACGCGACGCGATCGCTCGCGACGGTCTGAGGAGCTGCGTACTACAACTGTCATCTGGCCATCATGTTTTCGTCCTGGATGGTTTGGCGAAGGGCGCGCGGATATCTTCTCCATTGACGCGAGAAAATCAGCCGACGTTCAAATCGCGTCCCTCCCATGGAAGAGTCGCGCGGTTACTACAGAAGGAAGACTCCTTGCGTTTGCGGTTCTGTTCTCCAGAGGGCCGGCAGGTCATCTTGAAAGAATCCGGAAATACCGTATTTTACGGAAAACTGGAGGCTCATGATGACATCTACTGTAACCGCGGCTGCGGTTTCCAAGAATTTCGGCGCTTATCAGGACCAGGCGGTGCGTGAACCGGTGATCATTACCAAGAACGGACGGCCACGTACGGTTCTGATGGCGTATGAGGACTACCTCCGTCTGGCGAAGCGTGATCGCCGCGTGCAACTGACCGCCGGCTTGAGTGATGAAGAGGTCGCCGCGATTGAAACTTCGGAAATGGAACCGGGTTTCGATCACCTCAACGCTGAGCTGCTGACTGGCAAGCATGCTGCCGACTGATGTGAAGGTCGGGTGGATCTTCCGATACTCCTATCTTTGGCATTGGCAGCATCTCGAAGGTCGCGAGGAGGGTGACAAGGATCGCCCCGTTTTGGTGCTCGCCGTTGTAGCGATACTGGAAGACGGAGCGCCGATCGTGCGCGTTCTTCCGATCACCCATTCGGCACCGTCCACGCCAAGCGACGCGATCGAGATCCCTCCAGCGACGAAACGCCGCCTTGGGCTGGACGACGAACAATCTTGGATCGTCTTGACCGAGAGCAATCGATTTGTCTGGCCAGGACCAGACATTCGGCCGATCGATAGTGACAGCGGTTACCACGGTCCTCTGCCGCCAGCATTGTTTGAAGAGGTTAAGCGCCGCTTTGTGGAGATCGCGCGCGGACAGCGTCATCGGGCGACGGAGCGGAGCGAGTAGCCCGCGCTCCGGCCGATACTATCCGGCCCTGAGGAAGCGGATCGCTTCGTCGCGACGGTGTAGATAGAGCAGGGTGCGAACCGCGTTGCCCCGCTCGCCGGTTAGATCGGGATCACGCTCGATAAGATAGGCGGCATCCTTGCGGGCGATCTCCAACAGGTCCGCATGCGCTTCGAGGCTGGCGATGCGGAAGCCCGGCGTGCCGGACTGGCGTGTGCCCAGGAGTTCGCCTTCGCCACGCAGCTTCAGATCCTCTTCGGCAATGCGGAAACCGTCTTCCGTCTCCCGCATGATCGACAGGCGCGCACGGCCGGTTTCGCCGAGCGGCCCCTTGTAGAGCAGGATGCAGGTCGATTCCTCGTCGCCGCGCCCGACGCGCCCGCGCAGCTGGTGGAGTTGCGCCAGACCGAAGCGTTCGGCATGCTCGATGATCATGATCGTCGCATCCGGCACGTCGACGCCCACCTCCACGACCGTAGTGGCGACCAGAAGGCGGATTTCGCCGTTCTTGAAGGCCATCATGACCGCGTCCTTCTCGGGCCCGCTCATGCGGCCATGGATGAGACCGACGCCGTCTCCCAACGCTTTCGTGAGCGTCTGATACCTTTCCTCGACCGACATCAGGTCGGACTCTTCCGATTCCTCGACCAGCGGGCAGATCCAATAGGCCTTCTTGCCCTCTGCAAGCGCGCTCTCAAGACGCGCGACGATGTCGCCGGTGCGCTCCGTCGGGATGGTGATGGTCTGGATCGGCTTGCGGCCCGCCGGCTTCTCGGTGAGTTTCGAGACGTCCATGTCGCCGAAGGCGGCAAGCACAAGGGTGCGCGGGATCGGTGTCGCGGTCATGACCAGCATATGCGGCGAGATGCCCTTCGCCGTCAGGCGCAGGCGCTGGTGCACGCCGAAACGATGCTGCTCATCGACGACGGCGAGCATGAGGTTAGCGTAGGAGACGCTGTCCTGGAACAGCGCATGGGTGCCGATGACGATCTGCGCCTCGCCGGATGCGATGCGTTCAAGGATCGCGTCGCGCTCGCGGCCTTTCGTGCGCCCGGTCAGCACTTCCACCCCGAGACCCGCGGAGGCAGCCAGCTTGGAGATCGTCGCGAAATGCTGCCGCGCGAGAATTTCCGTCGGCGCCATCAACACGGCCTGGCCCCCGCTCTCGATCACCGCGGCAATGGCTAGCAGCGCGACGAGCGTCTTGCCTGAGCCGACATCGCCCTGCAGAAGCCGCAGCATGCGCTCGGTGCCCGCCATGTCCTCAAGGATCTCGGCGACCGCCGCCGTCTGGCTGCGCGTCGGGGAAAAGGGCAGGTTATCAAGTATCTTGCGACTGATCTCGCCTGTCGGTCGCACCGGCTGTCCGGCCACCTTTCTCAGCCGCTGGCGCACCAGGGCGAGCGAGAGCTGGCCCGCCAGGAACTCGTCATAGGCGAGCCGCCGGCGCATCGGGGCTTGCGGGTCGATATCGGAGGCGTCGCGCGGTTCGTGCAGCATCCGGAAGCTGTCGGCGATGCTGGAAAAGCCCTGCTTCTCATATAGCGCCGGTTCGATCCACTCAGGGAGCTCCGGCATTCGAGCGAGTGCTGCTTCTATGGTCTTGCGAAGGAATTTCGGTGAAAGCCCCGCCGTCAGCGGATAGACCGGTTCGATCAGCGGCAGGTTTTCCGCCTCGCTCTCGCGCACGATGTAGTCCGGATGCACCATCGAGGGCCGGCCGTTGAACCAGTCGACCTTGCCGCTCACGGTGACGGTTTCATCGATCGGCAGTTGTTTTTCCAACCATTGGGCCTTGCCGCGGAAGAAGACCAGCGACAGTTCTCCGGTCTCGTCGTGTAGAAAGACGCGGTAGGGAATATTGGCGCGCCCGCGTGGCGGCGGCTGGTGGCGATCGACCCGACCGGTGATCGTGACGATCGCGCCCTGTGGCGCCCGTGCGATACCCGGTTGCTCGCGACGGTCGATGAGTGAGGAGGGGGCGTGAAACAAAAGATCGATCGCCCGGCAATCATCGACCGTTTCACGATCCGTAAGTTTCACCAAGAGTTCGGCGGCCTTTGGCCCGACGCCCGGCAGCGAGGAAACGGATGCGAATAGGGGATCGAGAACGGCAGGGCGCATGGCGCGCAAGATGCGATGCAGCGCCGGCGCTGGCAAGTCCGAATAGCGGTCGCAGGCACCGGGGCGTTGCCCCTCCACTGACACTTTCCGCGTGAGAGGGCCAAAAACCGGTTTCCTCAGTTCGAGGCAATGATTTATAGAGGCGCATCAACAGGAAGGTCACTTCGATGACAGGCGTCACACTCAGCAGTTCCGATCTCGACCCGCGCCGCAGGCGCATCCTGTTTCGCTGCTGGCATCGCGGCATCCGCGAGATGGATCTGGTCTTCGGTCAGTTTGCCGATAACGAGCTGCCCACGCTCTCGGAAGGCGAACTCGACGAACTGGAGCGGATCATGGCTGAAGAGGACAATGACCTTGTCCGCTGGATCCTCGGTACGCTGCCGGTCCCCGACCACTTGAATACGCCTCTCTACGCCCGCATCGCCGCCTATTCGCCCGATTTCGAGAAGGTGACGGCCGAACTCCTCGGGAAAGCCTGATGATCCCCGGCTTCGACATCAAGAAACTCGCGGCGATCGTCGAGCCGCTGACGATCGGCAACGTTCCTGTCGGGCTCGAGCCGCTGCTGCTTGCCGAGCTTGCGCGCGCCGGCCAGCCGGTGGCCTATGTCATGTCCGACGGTCAGCGCATGGCCGATCTGGAGCAGATGCTCGGCTTTGTCGCACCCGACATTCCGGTCCTGACGCTGCCGGCCTGGGACTGCTTGCCCTACGACCGCGTTTCGCCAAGCTCGGACACGTCCGCCCGCCGTTTGACGGCGTTGAGCGGCCTGATCGCGCATCGCCACAAACCGCATGCGGGTATCGTCCTCGTCACTGTCAATGCCATGCTGCAGAAGGTGGCGCCGCAAGACGTGATCGAAAGCCTGGCCTTCTCTGCGCGTCCCGGCAACCAGGTGCGCATGGACGATATCGCAGGCCGGCTGGAGCGCAACGGTTTCGACCGCGTGGCGACCGTGCGCGAGGTCGGGGAATACGCCCTGCGCGGCGGTATCCTCGATGTCTTCGTGCCGGGGACCGAAGAGCCGGTGCGGCTCGATTTCTTCGGCGACACGCTTGAAAGCATCCGCAGCTTCGATCCCGCCAGCCAGCGCACCATTGGTCAGGTTCGGTCTCTTGATCTGAATCCGATGAGCGAAGTGACGCTGACGCCGGATACTATCAGCCGCTTCCGCAAGAACTACCTCTCCTCCTTCGGCGCGGCGACGCGCGACGATGCGCTCTATGTCGCCGTCTCCGAGGGACGGCGCTATGCCGGCATGGAGCACTGGCTGCCGCTTTTCTACGAGAAGCTGGAAACCGCCTTCGACTATCTGAAGGGGTTCCGGCTTGTGGTGGATCACACCGCGCGCGAGGCGGCGGAAGAACGTTCGAAGCTGGTTTTCGACTACTACGAGGCTCGTCTCAACGCCGGTGAAGCCCGCAAGGGCCAGATGGCGCAGGGTACGCCTTACAAGCCGGTGGCGCCCGGCCAGCTCTACCTTGACGGCAAGACCTTTGCCGGGATGCTCGACGGGCTGAATGCCGTCCGCATCTCGCCGTTCAACGAGCATGAAGGCGAAGCGCGCCGGGTCGTCAATTTAGAGGCACGGCAGGGCCTGCGCTGGGCGCGCGCAGCGACGGAAAACACCGAGGCCGAGCGCGTCAACGTCTTCGACGCCGTAGTCAAGCACATCGCCGACCGGCGCTCCGCTGGCGCCAAGGTTCTAATCACGGCCTGGACCGAGGGCTCGCTCGACCGCCTGCTGCAGGTGCTGGCCGAGCATGGTCTTGGCGGCGTCAAGGCGATCGGCGCGCTGAAGGATCTCGGTGGTCTCGGGAAAGGCGAGGCGGCCGCGGCCGTTCTCAGCCTGGAAGCCGGGTTCGAAGCCGGCGACCTCTGCGTCATCGGCGAGCAGGATATTCTCGGCGACCGCATGGTGCGCCGCTCGAAGCGCCGCAAGCGCGCCGCCGATTTCATCTCGGAAGTGGCGGGCCTCGACGAAGGCTCGATCGTCGTTCACGCGGAACACGGTATCGGGCGGTTCGTGGGCTTGAGGACGATCGAGGCTGCCGGCGCCCCCCATGCCTGCCTCGAGCTGCAATATGCCGACGAGGCGAAGCTCTTTCTGCCGGTCGAGAATATCGATCTTCTGTCGCGCTACGGCTCGGAAGGCAGTGATGCCCAACTCGACAAGCTCGGCGGCGGCGCATGGCAGATGCGCAAGGCCAAGCTCAAGAAGCGGCTGCTCGACATGGCCGACGGCCTGATCCGCGTCGCGGCCGAGCGCCTGACGCGGCATGCGCCGGTGCTTGCCGCACCAGACGGCATCTACGACGAGTTTTCAGCTCGCTTTCCCTATGAGGAGACCGAGGACCAGATGACCGCCATCGAGGCGGTGCGCGAGGATCTCGGGGCCGGGCGGCCGATGGACCGTCTCGTCTGCGGCGACGTCGGCTTCGGCAAGACGGAAATCGCGCTGCGCGCCGCCTTCGTGGCGGCGATGAACGGGGCACAGGTGGCCGTCGTCGTGCCGACGACACTGCTCGCGCGCCAGCATTTCAAGACGTTCACCGAACGCTTCCGCGGCCTGCCGATTCGGTTGCAACAGGCCTCCCGTCTCGTCGGCTCAAAGGAGCTTGCACTGACGAAGAAGGAAGTGGCCGACGGCAAGACCGATATCGTCGTCGGCACGCATGCCTTGCTCGGCGCCGGCATCAGCTTTGCCAATCTCGGCCTGCTGATCATCGACGAGGAGCAGCACTTCGGCGTCAAGCACAAGGAGCGCCTCAAGGAACTGAAGTCCGACGTGCACGTGTTGACGCTGTCGGCGACACCGATCCCGAGAACGCTGCAGTTGGCCATGACCGGGGTGCGCGAACTATCGCTGATCACGACGCCGCCGGTCGACCGTATGGCCGTGCGTACATTCATCTCACCCTTCGATTCGCTCGTCATCCGCGAAACGCTGATGCGCGAGCACTATCGCGGCGGCCAGAGTTTTTATGTCTGCCCCCGGCTCGCCGATATCGAGGACATCCGGGCCTTCTTGCAATCCGACGTCCCCGAGTTGAAGGTTGCGGTGGCGCACGGGCAGATGGCGGCTGGCGAGCTCGAAGACGTCATGAACGCCTTTTACGACGGCCGCTATGACGTGCTGCTATCGACCACCATCGTCGAATCCGGCCTGGATGTGCCGACCGCCAACACGTTGATCGTGCATCGTGCCGACATGTTCGGCCTGGCGCAGCTCTATCAGCTCAGGGGCCGCGTCGGGCGCTCCAAGGTTCGCGCCTTTGCGCTTTTCACGCTGCCAGTCAACAAGGTGCTCACGGCAACCGCCGAGCGGCGGCTGAAGGTGCTGCAGTCCCTCGACACGCTTGGCGCCGGCTTCCAGCTGGCGAGCCACGACCTCGATATCCGCGGTGCGGGCAACCTGCTTGGCGAGGAGCAGTCGGGGCACATCAAGGAAGTCGGCTTCGAGCTCTACCAGCAGATGCTGGAGGAAGCAGTCGCCGAGGTGAGGGGTGTGGACGAGATCGCGGATACCGGTTGGTCGCCGCAGATTTCGGTCGGCACGCCGGTGATGATCCCTGATGACTACGTGCCGGATCTGCATCTGCGCATGGCGCTCTACCGTCGCCTCGGCGAGGTAGCGGAACCGAAGGAAATCGACAGCTTCGGCGCGGAACTGATCGACCGCTTCGGGCCGATGCCGATCGAGGTGCAGCATCTGCTCAAGATCGTCTACATCAAGTCGCTCTGCCGCATTGCCAATGTCGAGAAGCTTGATGCCGGCCCGAAGGGCGTGGTCGTGCAATTCCGCAACAAGGAATTCCCGAACCCGGCAAACCTCGTCGGCTATATTGCCAAGCAGGGCTCGATGGCGAAAATTCGCCCCGACCACAGCGTGTTCCTGACCCGCGACTTGCCGACGCCGGAAAAGCGGCTGCAGGGCGCTGCCGTCGTCATGACGCAATTGGCGGAAATGGCGAAGTGACCTAATTTCTGTAGACAAGCCTCCGACCTCGATCAGCGGGCACGTTCGCGTCGCGGGCAGACGCTGGCCCGAACGGCTGCTTCGCAAGGCGGATGGTGACTGTCAAATAGCCATGCCGGAACCGCCGGAGGCGGAAATCCCCGGTTCAGCGGCATGTCGTTTCGGACGGGGCGCCTGAAGTTGCCTCGTGAAACTAAAATAGATGGCGTCTTCCGGCACCCCGTTCGGCGGTTTATGCCCGCAACTCTGGTCTCTCTGCGACCCTCGCCACCTCCATCGGCAGCGAGAACCATGTGTGCCGCACAGGCACGTCCGGAGCGAAACCCGTCGGCGCGTCTCCACGCCGCCGCCGTCTCCGGAGGGAGACCTTTTTCTGCGGACCCTCGAGGAGGGGGCTTACGTCGTTCCCCAACCCCAAGCGCCGACCCCACCTCGCCGCGACGCCTCGCGGTGTATCCGATGGCGGGACGGAGGGATTGTGGCATGGCTGCGAGCAAGGGGGATGAAAAAATGATTAAGTGATTGAATTTGCTTTCTCAGGCCTTTGTTTCATGTCCGGCTGTTATCCTGTTTGCGACATGAGCCGACCCCAGAAAGCCGTTTGCAGGGTGCTTTGGTCGTCTGCGCACTTGGCGAAAACGGCGAAATAGCCTTGATGTTGTGTAGACAAATGTGTAGTATTTCGTCATGCGGGTTGGGGGCTTCGATTGGGATGAAGGCAATTGGCCGAAATGCGCGAAGCATGGCGTCTCGCGCGAGGAAATAGAGCAGGTTCTGCTCGGTACACCCTCAGTCATGCCGGATCCGCATCCTGATGAGCCGCGCATGCGGGCCATCGGCAAGACTGAGACGGGGCGATATGTCTTTCTGGTGTTCATGCTGCGCCGGATCGATGGCGAAACCAGGCTTCGCCCCATAAGTGCCCGCTACATGCATCAGAAGGAGATCGACGGTTATGAGCGCAAAAGCTAAGCCCATGCCCTCGCTTCGCAGCGACGAAGCGGCTGAGCGGTTCGTCGAGGAAGCGGACCTGACGGCCTATGATCTTTCAGGCTTCAAGCCCATGCGTTTCGAAGTCGAGCCAAAACTGGCCTCTCTGAACATGCGCCTGCCGCAACCGCTGCTGGACGCCTTGAAGCGCAAGGCGAAGGCGCGGGGCATTCCCTACGCGCGCTATGTGCGCATGCTGCTTGAGAATGACTTGGCCAAGTAGCGCTATAGTCAGTTTAGATTGGCTCGAGCTTCGGCCTTCATTTTCGCGATGTCGCGCAGTGCGCCCGCAAGCACATCGGGCGTTTGTGCGCCGCTGACCGCATATTGCTGATCGAAAATGAAGAAGGGAACGCCGGAAACGCCCATCTGGCTGGCGGCGCCGATTTCGGCAACCACCAGGTCGCGATCCGCGTCCGATGCCAGCAGCGAGGCGACGACCGGGACGGCGAGGCCCGCCTCTGCGGCGATGTCGATCAGGACCTCGTGGTCGCCGACGTTGCGGCCCTGCTCGAAGTTGGCCTTGAAGAGCGCCGTGACGACCCGCTCCTGTTTTTCCCGGTCCTCGGTTCCGGCCCAGTGGATCAGGCGATGCGCGTCGAGTGTATTCGGGCCGATCTTGATGGCGTCGAAATCGAAGGCGATCCCTACCTCTTTGCCGAGCTGCACCAGCTTCTGGTGCGCGGATGCGACCCGCTCCGCGCCGCCAAGCTTCTCGGCGAGAGCCTTCTTCTGGTCGACACCTTCAGGCGGATAGTCCGGATTGAGGCGATAGGGGCGCCAGTTGATGTCGACGCCGATTTCGTCCTGCACCTCGGCGATGGCAAGCTCGAGCCGCGCCTTGCCGAGATAGCACCATGGGCAGACGACGTCCGAGATGATGTCGATCGTTATGCGCTCCATGGCTGATCCTTTCTCTTTGGTCGCCGGTTATTTCCCGTCTAGGGCTCTTAGCCCGTTTCCGTCTTTCTTCGAAAGACCGAAACGTTCTATTCGTTTGTTTTTTGCGCAATTCCGGACGGAAAGCCGCGTCACACTTTTCCTGGGATTGCTGTAGCCCGCGCTTGCAATCACTGCGCGGAGGCATCCCACCAGGTGGGCAACTGATACCCGTAGAGCGGCACGTCCTCAGGATGGCCGATGCGCTTGCGCCGCGCGACCCACTGCTGATCGACATGGTAGAGGGGGACGACATAGTGGCCGGATATCAGCATCCGGTCGAAAGAGCGCACGGCATCGCGGAAATCCTCGGCCGTGTGCGCCGACAGGATATGCGAAACGAGCGTGTCCACGTCCGGATCGGCAACGCCCGCGAAGTTCTCGCTGCCTTCGCGATCGCGTGCCGCCGAGCCCCAGCGTCCGATTTGTTCGGTTCCCGGAGACAGCGACGACGTGAAGGACTTGATGATCATGTCGTAGTCGAAAGCCATCGTGCGGCGCTGATACTGCGAATCATCGACGGTGCGAATCGTGACCGCAACGCCTAGCAGTTCGAGCGACCGGCGAAAGGCAATCGCCAACCGCTCCTGATCGGTGTTCTGTGTCATGATCTCGAACGCCAGCTGATGACCCTTAGCATCGACCATCTTGCCGTTCTTGATGGTGAAGCCGCCTTGCTTCAGCAGATCGACCGCCTTTCTGAGCACCGTGCGGTCGCGGCCGGTACCGTCCGATACCGGCAGCCTGTAGCTGCCGTCGAGTACGGCGGGATCGATACGGTCCTTGATGGGGCCGAGCATCGCCAGTTCATGTTCGTCCGCCGGCACGCCGAACGAAGACAGATCGGAATTCTGCCAGTAGCTTTCCGTCCGCGTATAGGCGTTCGACGACAGGTTCCTGTTCACCCACTCGAAATCGAAGGCGAGCGTCAGCCCTTCGCGCACCTTGGGATTGGCGAAGACAGGGCGTCGGGTGTTGAAGACGAAACCGAGCATACCGCTCGGGAGCTTGGGTTCGAAGACGTCGCGAACGACTGCGCCGGACGTGACGGCGGGAAAATTGTAGGCCGCCGCCCAATGCCCGGGGCTGCCGTCCTCGTAGATATCGACGTCGCCCTTCTTGAAGGCCTCGAAGAGGGTCGTCTCCTGCAGGAAATAGTCGATGGTGATAAGGTCGTAGTTATCGTGCCCGACCTTGGATGGCAGGTCCTTGGCCCAATAGTCGGGATTGCGCTCGAAGACGATGCTCTCGCCCGGGTTCACGTTCTTGATCCGGTAGGGGCCGGAGCCGATCGGGGCGGTAAGCGACGTCTGGTCGAACTTTGCCGGATCGATGGCGTGCTTGGGCAAGACAGGCGAAAGCGCAAGGATCAGGGGCGTTTCCCGGTCAGCCTTTTCGTTGAACGTGAACCTGACACTATGATCGCCGACCTTCTCCATGCGGTCGACAGTGTTCAGACGCGCCGAAAACGGCACGCGGCCTTTGTCGCGGAGTAGCTCGAACGAGAATATGACGTCATCAGGCGTGACCGGTTGGCCATCCGACCACCGCGCAGCGGGGTTGAGATTGAATTGGATGAACCTGCGCGCCTCATCCCATTCAACGCTCTCGGCGAGCAGCCCGTACATCGTGAAAGGCTCGTCCCGCGAGCGCTGCATCAGCGATTCGTAGATGAGGTTGCCGTACTGCGGATCCCACATGCCGCGCGCGGTCGTGCGCATGCTCTTTAGAATGAAGGGATTGAGATTGTCGAAGGTGCCGACCACGCCATAGGTGATGTGACCACCCTTCTTGACGTTCGGGTTGACGTAGGGGAACGCCTTGTAGTCGGCCTGCAGGGCAGGTTCGCCATGCATGGCAATTCCGTGCAGAGGTTCCGCCGCGACGCCGCTGCAGCAGACGGCAAGGGCGAGGAAGAGAGCAACCCGAAGTGCTGGCATGATATCCTTTTCGGACAAGCGTTGATTCTGCGCGACTTTATCACGCCAGTAACACATCCAGCATGTGACTGGGGGAATTCTTAGGCGCGCGCAAGAAATGACCAAAGAAATGCTGGATATCCGCCGCAGTGCGATGTAACAGGTGATCCGGAGTTTCGGGTCATGCATTCGCCTCAATCTTTCGACAGGTGGACGGCGGTTTGACCGGTACGGCATGGAGCGGCAGAGGCTGCTCCGATCGGATTTCAGGAGGCGGATTTCGCTATGATGTTCAAGACTGACAATAAAATGCGGGCAGCTCTTTCTGCTCTGGCTCTCACGCTTGGCGCAGCAGCCCCAGCCGCTTCCTTCGCCCAAGAGGCCGCCGGCGGCGACGCTGCCGCTGCCGCGCCCGGCGCTCCGCGTCTCGGCTGGTACAAGACCTGCACCAAGCAGGACGACAACGACATCTGCATCGTGCAGAACCTGATCATGGCCAACAGCGGCCAGCTGGTGACGGCGGTCGGCCTCATCTCGATCGAAGGCAAGGTCAACCGCAAGGTACTTCAGGTTTCCGTCCCCTCCGCCCGCCTGATCCCGCCCGGCATCACCATGCAGGTCGATGGCGGCAAGGGCCAGAAGATCGAATATGCGGTCTGCCTGCCGGACAAATGCACGGCTGAAATCCCGGTTACGGATGCGATGATCGCAAGCCTCAAGAAGGGCACTGACGTGACCCTGACCTCGATCAACTTCCGCCGCGCGCCGAACCCGATCAAGATTTCGCTGCAGGGCTTCGGCGCTGCGTTCGATGGCGAGGCAATCTCCGAATCGAAGCTTGCCGAAAGCCAGAAGAGCCTGCAGGACAGCATGCAGAAGAAGGCCGAGGAAGCTCGCAAGAAGCTGGAAGACGCGCAGAAGGCCGCTAAGCAGCAGTAAGCAGCGCGCCTACCTCTGAAATACCGAACCCCGTGGACCGCTCGGTCCGCGGGGTTTTTGCATTCAAGGATTAGCTTCTTGCCTTGGATAGCGCCAATGTATCGCGAAGCACGTCGAACACACGGGGTCCGAGTGTCTGCGACACGTTGAACCGCATGAACCCGGTCGCGCCCTGTGACAGGCTGAATACGTTTCCGGGTGCCAGGACGACGCCCCTTTCAAGTGCTGTGCGCGCGACGTCTGCGGCGTCCACACCATCCGGAAGTCGACACCAGAGGAACATACCGGCCTGCGGCTCGAGCCAGGGGACGATCCCCAGATCCTGCAATCTCGCGGAAACCGTTGATCTCGCCTCGGCGAGCCGTGCTTTCATCGTCTCGATATGCTTGCGATAGCTCCCGTCGCTCAAGACATGCAGAACCAATTCCGCCGCAAGCGGTCCGCCGCCGAAGGTAGTTGCGATCTTCAGGTCGAGTAAGCCTTCCACCCATTCCGGTTTGGCGGCCATGAAGCCGCAGCGGGCCGAAGCCGAGAGGGTCTTCGAGAAGCTGCCGATATGGATGACCCGGTCCAGCCCATCAAATGCGGCAAGCCGCGGCGCCGGCACGTTCTCGAAATCGCCGAAGATGTCGTCCTCGATAATGGTGAGGTCGAACTGTTCGGCGAGCTTCAGCAGCCTGTGCGCGACCACGGGCGACAGCACGGCGCCCGTCGGGTTATGGATTGCGGCGTTGGTGATGTAGAGGCGCGGCTGATGCTCCGCGACCGTCCGTGCGAAAGCCTCGATGTCCGGACCCGAAGGCGTATACGGGACGCCCACGATCCTCGCGCGGTGCGCCCGCAACAAGGCATGAAAATTGAAATAGCAGGGATCGTCGACGAGCACCGTGTCGCCGGGTTCAAGAAGGAGGCGGCATAGGAGGTCGATGGCCTGGGTGCCGGACTCCGTAAGCACAATCTGGTCGGGCGAGGCTTCGATCCCGCGTTCCGCCATGCGCCTGGCAATGAGCTGGCGAAGCGGTGGCGAGCCCAGGGGCGAGCCGTAGTCCGCCAATGCCGAACCTCCGGCGCGGGAAAGGAGCCTCAGCGCACGGCGCAACCCGTCCTCAGGCAGCCACGACGGTGGAAGCCAGCCGCAGCCCGGTTTGAGGGCTCCGTCCGCCGCCTCCAGGGATTGTCGAGACACCCAGAACGGGTCCACGGCGCGATCGAGCCTCGTCCCGACATCCGGCAGCGACAGCGGCGCCGCCTGGTTGGCGACATAGAACCCCGAGCCCGGCCGCGACAGGATCGCTCCTTCGCCGACCAAGCGCTCATAGGCATCGACGACCGTGGAAGTCGACACTTTCAATGTTGCCGATAGCCGGCGAACCGACGGCAGCTTCGCGCCCGGTGTCAGGCTGCGGCCGGCGATACGCTGCCTGATCGTCGCCATGACCATCGCCACGCGGGTCATGCCAGTGATTGCCTCTTGGTTCATCCGTACTGCTACCTAGGCCATTACAGTTTGACGAAACTGTATCATGCCGTCTCTGGCAAGGCTACGGGTTGCGGCCGATAAGGGGATGAATGAATGATGGAGTGAAATATGGATCGTACAGCAGCCGGGTGGATCAGCGGCTTTATCGGCATGGTCATCTTCAGCGGGTCGCTGCCGGCCACGCGCGTCGCCGTGATGCAGTTCGATCCGGTATTCCTCACCGTCGCCCGCGCAGCGATCGCCGGCGTTCTGGCGCTGGGACTTCTCGTCATATTCAAGGAGAAGCGTCCGTCGTGGCGCGACACGGTATCACTGGTGGTCGTCGCGCTCGGCGTGGTCGTGGGCTTTCCCTTGCTGACGGCGCTTGCGCTCAAACATGTGACATCGGCGCATTCCGTCGTATTCATCGGCCTACTGCCGCTGGCAACGGCGATCTTTGCGGTCATACGCGGCGGAGAGCGGCCGAAGCCGGCGTTCTGGCTGTTCTCCGCGTTGGGCAGCACCTTGGTCGCCGGCTTCGCCGTGGCGCAAGGGCTGACCGCTTCGCCCACAGGCGATGCGCTGATGCTTGCCGCGATCGTGGTCTGCGGCCTTGGCTATGCCGAGGGAGCAAGGCTTTCGCGAACGCTCGGGGGCTGGCAGGTCATATCCTGGGCTCTCGTGCTGTCGCTGCCGATCATGATACCCGCAGTGCTCATCTATATGCCCGCGACATTCATCGGCATCGAGGCACCGGCGTTCGCTGGCCTCGCCTATGTTTCGCTTTTCAGCATGCTGATCGGCTTCGTCTTCTGGTATCGCGGGCTGGCGCTGGGCGGCATTGCCGCGGTGGGGCAGTTGCAACTGCTGCAGCCGTTTTTCGGACTGGCGCTTGCAGCAACCCTGCTGCATGAACACGTCACCTGGGCAATGCTTGCGGTGACGGTCGCCGTCATTGCCTGCGTGGCCGGGGCTCGCAGGTTTGCCAAATAGGCGGAAGCGGGTTTGCCGCCCCAAAGAGGACCCGCGACGTCAAAGAAAAGGAGCCGCTCTCGCGGCTCCCTTATAATTTTTCGTTCGCAAGCATCCTGTTAGTTGGCCATGCTCATCTTGGGTCTGAACTCGCCAGTCGGTGCTCGATCGAAAATCTGATAAACCTGTGGATTGCGAAGCGGCAGACCGCTTTCATCGCTCACAAGGTTCTGCTCGGAGACGTAGGCGACGTATTCCGTTTCGTCGTTTTCAGCCAACAGATGGTAGAAAGGCTGGTCCTTGGAGGGACGCACTTCCACGGGAATGGCGTTCCACCACTCCTCGGTGTTGGCGAATTCCGGGTCAACGTCAAAGACGACTCCACGAAACGGGAAAACCCGGTGCCGGACGACTTCGCCGATGTTGAATTTTGCGTTGCGTTGTTTCATGGCGCGACTTCCTTTCAGACATCTATTTGGTGATTTTTCCTCCGGAATCAAGATTTTTGCCTGGTTGCTTCGCATCCCTGTCTCATTTCCGTGCCCGCCGACTTGAGACGGTCGGGGTCTCACCTTTCGCGTCTGCGAAAGAGAATGCCCCGGCGAACCGGGACATTCAAGTTGGCCATTAGACCGAGTAGTACATGTCGTACTCGACCGGATGTGGGGTCATTTCGAACCGCATGACTTCCTGCATCTTCAATTCGATGAACGAGTCGATCTGGTCGTCGTCGAAGACGCCGCCAGCGGTCAGGAACTTGCGGTCCTTGTCGAGGCTTTCAAGCGCCTCACGCAGCGAGCCGCAGACCGTCGGGATCTTCTTCAGTTCCTTCGGCGGCAGGTCGTAGAGGTCCTTGTCCATCGGCTTGCCGGGGTGGATCTTGTTCTTGATGCCGTCGAGGCCGGCCATCAACATGGCGGCAAAACCGAGGTAGGGGTTCGCCGTCGGATCCGGGAAGCGGACTTCGACGCGCTTGGCCTTCGGGTTCGAGCCGAACGGAATGCGGCACGAAGCTGAACGGTTGCGGGCTGAGTAAGCCAGCAGAACCGGCGCCTCATAGCCCGGGACAAGACGCTTGTAGGAGTTGGTCGACGGATTGGTGAAGGCGTTGATCGCCTTGGCATGCTTGATCACGCCGCCGATGAAGTACAGGCAGGTCTCGGAAAGGCCGGCATATTCATCGCCCGCGAAGGTCGGCTTGCCGCCCTTCCAGATCGACATATGGACGTGCATGCCCGAGCCGTTGTCGCCGAAGATCGGCTTCGGCATGAAGGTTGCAGTCTTGCCATAGGCGTTGGCGACCTGGTGCACGACGTACTTGTAGATCTGCATCTTGTCGGCGTTGCGCACCAGCGAGTCGAACTTGATGCCGAGCTCGTGCTGGGCAGCCGCCACTTCGTGGTGATGCTTTTCGACGACGACGCCCATTTCGCCGAGAACGGTCAGCATTTCGGAACGCATGTCCTGCAGGCTGTCGATCGGCGGAACCGGGAAGTAGCCGCCCTTGACGCGCGGGCGGTGGCCGAGGTTGCCGGTCTCATACTCGGTGTCGTCGTTGGACGGCAGTTCCGAGGAGTCGAGCTTGAAGCCGGTGTTGTAGGGGTCGGCCTTGTACTTGACGTCGTCGAAGACGAAGAATTCAGCTTCCGGGCCGACAAAGATGGTGTCGCCGATGCCGGACGCCTTGAGGTAGGCTTCCGCCTTCTTGGCGGTGCCGCGCGGATCGCGGTTATAGGCTTCGCCCGAAACCGGGTCGAGGATGTCGCAAAGGATGACCATCGTCGACTGAGCGAAGAAAGGATCCATGTGCACGGTGTCGGTGTCTGGCATGAGCACCATGTCGGACTCGTTGATGGCCTTCCAGCCACTGATCGAGGAGCCGTCGAACATGACGCCGTCCGCGAACATGTCCTCGTCTACGCATGCAATATCCATCGTGACGTGCTGCAGCTTGCCCTTGGGGTCAGTGAAGCGCAGGTCGACGAACTTGACGTCGTTGTCCTTGATTTGCTTCAGAATTTCACTGGCGGTCGTCATAAAAATGCTTCCTTGAATTGGATGACGATTTTTGGAAAACCTTCGCCCGGATCGGACGAGGGCGGGTTAGATGGCGTCAACGCCTGTTTCACCGGTGCGGATTCGAATGACTTCTTCCACATTGGAAACGAAGATCTTGCCGTCGCCGATGCGTCCGGTCTGTGCGGCCTTGCGGATGGCGTCGATGACGGCCTCCGCGTTCTCGTCCGCCAAAACGACTTCGACCTTCACCTTCGGGAGGAAGTCGACGACGTATTCGGCCCCGCGGTAAAGTTCCGTATGGCCCTTCTGGCGACCGAAGCCTTTTGCTTCCGTGACGGTGATCCCCTGCAGGCCGACTTCCTGAAGGGCTTCCTTCACCTCGTCCAGCTTGAAAGGCTTGATGATCGCTTCGATCTTTTTCATGAGAAAATATCTCTCCGCTTCTCCGTTAAAGCAGGGGAGGCCCCGCTCGCCGTAACTAATGCAGGTATCGTGCCAGTTTGCCAGCCACGCGATGAGAAATCGGGCGTTTTCCACCGGATGGCCCGGGTTTCATGGCCAATTTCGTCGCATTTCGCGAAAAATCTGCGAAAAATGATGGAAAAATATCGTGGAAATCACCGATGAACTCGATTTCGGCTTCGAAGCTTGGCGCGACGCGGGCGCGTAGAGCCGATTATAGATTATGCATCTGCATAATATTTTGGCGCGCATCGTGGGCGAGGGGCCGTTGTTTTTCGTGCACATTTCTTGTTCAATGTATGGATCATGTCTCTTCGCGTCGCCGATCTCTTGTTAACCCCTGTAGCCATGGCGGCGGTCGATCGCGACGCCGGCATGTCGGGTATCGATTCTTTCGGATTGATGGAAAAGGCTGGTCGCGCCGTCGCCGCTCTCGCGCTTCGCATCTATCCCGAGGCACTGCGTTTCGTCGTGCTTTGCGGCCCAGGCAACAACGGCGGCGATGGATACGTGGCGGCGCTTGCTCTTCACGAAAGCGGAGCCCATGTGGCCGTTTTCCATTTGGGAGACACCGCCTCTCTAAAGGGAGATGCCGCGCGCGCCTTCGCTGCGTGCCCCGTCTCCGCCGAACCTGTCGAAGCCTACCGGCCGGATGCAGGCGACGTCGTGATCGATGCCATCTTCGGCGCCGGCTTGGCTCGTGCCGTGCCCGCTGCCGTCGCCGACCTAATCGTGCGGATCGAGACCGCGGGTGTGCCGGTCATTGCCGTGGACCTGCCGTCCGGCCTTGACGGGGAGAGCGGTCAAGTGCTCGGCGCTGCCTTTCGCGCCGCGCATACCGTGACCTTCATGACCCGCAAGCCCGGGCACCTGCTGATGCCGGGGCGCGAGCACTGCGGAGTGCTTGAGGTTCACGACATAGGCATACCCGAGAGGATCGTGCGGGCAAATGCCGACGATAGCCTTGCGGAAAACCGACCTGCACGATGGCAAGCAACTGTGCCGACGGCGCATGGCGACACCCATAAATACAAGCGTGGTCACCTCGTGGTTTTCTCAGGGGGCGCAACCGCGACCGGGGCCGCGCGCATGGCCGCGGCGGCGGGCCTCAGGGCAGGCGCCGGTCTCGTCACGCTTGCGTCGCCAGCCGACGCCCTTTCGGTCAACGCGTCGGCATTGACGGCTATCATGCTTCGTACTGTGGAGGACGAGGCGGCGCTCAAGCATTGGCTCGACGATCAGCGTCTATCGAGTTTCGTGCTCGGGCCTGGCTTTGGGACCGGCGAGAAAGCGCGTCGGTTCGCCCTCGCTCTCGCCGATCGCCATCTTGTCCTCGACGCGGACGGTATTACATCCTTTAAAGACGACCCCGAAACGCTGTTCGGGGCCTTCGCCGAGGGATCAACGCGCCTCGTACTCACGCCGCATGAGGGCGAATTCGCCCGGCTGTTTCCGGATATCGCAGCCGACAGCGCTCTTGGCAAAGTGGCGAAGGCCCGCGCGGCAGCCCAGCGCGCGCATGCGGCGATCATCTACAAAGGCGCCGACACGGTGATCGCATCGCCCGACGGTCGTGCACTCATCAACACCAATGCACCGCCCTGGCTCGCGACCGCCGGCTCGGGGGACGTGTTGGCCGGGATCGTCGGAGGATTGCTGGCACAAGGCATGCCCGCCTTCGAGGCGGCGGCAGCTGGCGTCTGGCTGCACGGAGAGGCGGGAAAGACGGCGGGGAAGGGGCTGACGGCCGAGGACCTGCCTCAACATATAACCCCGCTATGACCCGCAAAATTCACTGGCCAACCTCGGCCTGAAGCGCGATTGCCCCGTGCGGTGCGTTGACCTTGCCTTCATGGATCATGAAAGCAAAGACTTCCCGCGGCTCCTTGGACACCTTCCTTGCGCCATCGATCAGCGGTAAATCGTCTGGAACCCCGCCCGCTGCCCAGACCTCCAGGCGGCGAGCCCAGGCCTTGAGGTCGCTCTCGGGGTAGCAGGTCTTGATGTCGTCCGATCCCTTCTGCAGCCGGGCATAGACGAAATCCGCCGTTACATCCGCAACCATAGGGTATTCGTGATGCTCGGCGAGCACCGGCGCCACCTTATATTTCTCAAGGAGTGCGACAAACTCCGGTACCTTGAAAGAATCATGGCGCACCTCGACCACATGCCGCAGCGGCAGACCGTCCTGTTTGGCCGGCAGCAGCTTTAGAAAAGCCTCGAAATCATCGGGATCGAATTTCTTGGTCGGGGCGAACTGCCATAGGATCGGGCCGAGATGGTCGCCGAGTTCAGTGAGCCCCTGGCCGAGAAAACGCTCGATCGACTCTCCGGCTTCAGCCAGCACCCGACGGTTTGTGCTGAAACGGCTCGCCTTTAGCGAAAAAATAAAACCGTCGGGCACATCCGCTGCCCATTTCGCAAAGGTCTCGGGCTTCTGCGAGCTGTGATAGGTGCCGTTGACCTCGATGACCTTCAGCTGACGGCTGGCATAATGAAGCTCGTCCTTCTGCTTCAGGCTATCCGGGTAAAACGTGCCCCGCCACGCCTCGAAGGTCCAGCCGCCGATACCGGTTCGGATTGCGCCGGATTTGGACATGCAGTCTCCTCCTTGAAGTTAGCTAATAGGTTAGCTACCATAATATTCGATGTCGAGAGAAGTTACGATGACGACGGTGACCATTCATAAAGCGAAGACGGAACTCTCCAAGCTCATCGCCCGTGTCGAGGCGGGCGAAGAAATCATTCTGGCGCGTGGCGACAAGCCGGTCGCGCGGCTCGTTCCGATGACGGACACCAAGCCGGTGATCCGAGGTGCTGGAAGTCTCGCACACTTGCTCGGCAAGATACCGGATTCCTTCTTCTTCGACCCGCTTCCCGATGACGAACTTGAAGCCTGGGAAGGCAAATATTCGTTTGACGGTGAAAAATGAGCCTGCTTCTCGACACGCACGTATTGCTTTGGTGGTTGACGGCGGATCCAAGATTGAGCGCAACTGCCAAGGCCGCCGTCGAGAACCCGAATATCGCCCGCTACATCAGTTCCGTCACCGCTTTCGAAATCAGCACGAAGGTCCGCATCGGCAAGCTCGACTTCGCGCACGAAATTGCGGACAAATTCGAACAGATCATGGTCGACGGCGCCTTTCTCGGTCTCGACATCAGTCATCGGCATGCCTTGATGGCCGGCAGAATGCCTGCAAGCCATCGCGATCCATTCGACCGTCTCCTCGCCGCGCAATGCACGCTCGAAAAACTCTCTTTGGTGACAGCGGACAGAGCCTTCAAGGAATTCGAGCTTGATATCATCTGGTAGCGGCAGGCACTTTACTCCGCAGCCACCGCCCGTTTCACCGGTCGCCGCTCCAGCAGATCCTTCAGAAACTGGCCGGTATACGACCGCTTCTCCTTGACGATGTCCTCCGGGGTGCCGGTCGCGACGATCTCGCCGCCGCCGTCGCCGCCTTCGGGGCCGAAGTCGATTACCCAGTCGGCCGTCTTGATGACTTCCAGATTGTGTTCGATCACGACAACGGAATTTCCCTGGTTGACCAGCTCATGCAGCATTTCCAGAAGCTTGGCGACGTCGTGGAAATGCAGGCCGGTGGTGGGCTCGTCCAGAATATATAGGGTGCGGCCCGTCGAGCGCTTTGACAGTTCCTTGGCCAGCTTGACGCGCTGCGCCTCGCCGCCGGAGAGCGTGTTCGCCTGCTGGCCGACCTTGATATAGCCGAGGCCGACGTCCTTCAGCGCCTGCAGCTTGTCGCGCACGGCCGGCACCGCCGCGAAGAAATCGACGCCTTCCTCGACCGTCATGTCGAGCACGTCGGCGATGGACTTCTGCTTGAAGGTGACATCCAGCGTTTCGCGGTTATAGCGCTTGCCGTGGCAGACGTCACAGGTCACGTAGACGTCCGGCAGGAAGTGCATCTCGATCTTGATGACGCCGTCACCCTGGCAGGCTTCGCAGCGACCGCCCTTGACGTTGAAGGAGAAGCGGCCAGGCTGATAACCACGGGCCTTCGCCTCCGGCAGGCCGGCGAACCAATCGCGGATCGGCGTAAAGGCGCCAGTGTAGGTAGCCGGGTTTGAACGCGGTGTGCGGCCGATCGGCGACTGGTCGATATCGATGACCTTGTCGATATGCTCGAACCCATCGATGCGGTCGTGCTCGGCAGGGATCTCGCGAGCGCCCATGACGCGCCGCGCCGCGGACTTATAAAGCGTCTCGATGAGGAACGTGGACTTACCGCCACCTGAAACGCCTGTGACGGCAGTGAAGACGCCGAGCGGTATGGCCGCCGTCACGTTCTTCAGATTATTGCCGCGGGCACCCACGACCTTGATGTCCTTGCCCTTCTTCGGCTTGCGTCGTTGCGCCGGCACCGGCACGCCCAACTCCCCGGAGAGATACTTGCCGGTGATTGACGCCGGGTGCGCCATGATCTCCTGCGGCGTGCCGTGGGCAACGATCTCGCCGCCGTGAATGCCGGCAGCCGGACCGATATCGACCACGTCGTCGGCTGTCAGGATGGCATCCTCGTCGTGCTCGACGACGATCACCGTATTGCCGATGTCACGCAGGTGCTTCAGGGTTTCGAGCAGCCGGGCGTTGTCGCGCTGATGCAGGCCGATCGACGGTTCGTCGAGGACGTAGAGCACGCCCGTCAGCCCTGAACCGATCTGTGAAGCGAGGCGGATGCGCTGGCTCTCGCCGCCCGACAGCGTGCCCGAATTGCGCGACAAGCTGAGATATTCCAGGCCGACATCGTTCAGGAACCGCAAACGCTCGCGGATTTCCTTGAGGATGCGAACCGCGATTTCGTTCTGCTTGGCGCTGAAAGCGCTCGGCAGCGTTTCGAACCAGTCGCGCGCGTGCCGGATCGACATGGCGCAGACCTGGCCGACATGCAGCGAATTGATCTTGACGGCGAGTGCTTCCGGCTTCAGGCGAAAGCCGTTGCAGGCCGGGCAGGGCGCCGCCGACATATAGCGCTCGATCTCCTCGCGCGCCCAGGCCGAATCGGTCTCTTTCCAGCGCCGTTCGAGGTTGGGGATGATGCCTTCGAAATTCTTGTGCGTCGTGTAGGAGCGGGCGCCGTCGGCGTAGTGGAACTCGATCTTGTCCTCGGTGCCCTTGAGGATGACGTCCTTTGCCTTCTCAGGCAGGTCGTTCCAGCGACTGCCGATCTTGAATCCGTAATGTTTTCCAAGCGCTTCCAGCGTCTGGTTATAGTAGGGCGAGGTGGATTTCGCCCAGGGGGCTATCGCGCCATCGCGGAGCGTCCGCTCCGGTTCGGGGACGATCAGCTCCGGGTCGATCTTCTGTTGCGAGCCGAGACCGTCGCAGGTCGGGCAGGCGCCGGCCGGATTGTTGAACGAGAAGAGACGCGGTTCGATCTCGGAAATGGTGAAGCCCGAGACCGGGCAAGCAAACTTTTCGGAAAAGAGCACGCGCTCATGCGTCTCGTTGAGCGACTTGTTGGCTGAACCACCCGCTGCGGTCTCCTCCGGCGGCAGCGGCTTGTCGGCGAATTCGGCAACCGCCAGGCCATCGGCGAGCTTGAGGCAGGTTTCGAGGCTGTCGGCCAGGCGCGCCGACAGATCGGAGCGCACGACCACACGGTCGACGACGATGTCGATGTCATGCTTGTATTTCTTGTCGAGGGTCGGCGCTTCGGCGATTTCATAGAACTGGCCGTCTATCTTGACGCGCTGGAAGCCCTTTTTCATGAGCTCCGCCAGTTCCTTCTTATATTCGCCCTTTCGTCCACGCACGAGCGGCGCAAGGATGTAAAGCCTCGTTCCCTCTTCAAAGTCGAGGATGCGGTCGACCATCTGGCTGATCGTCTGGCTTTCGATTGGCAGACCGGTTGCCGGCGAATAGGGGACGCCGACGCGTGCGAACAGCAGGCGCAGATAGTCGTAGATTTCGGTGACCGTGCCCACAGTCGAGCGCGGATTGCGCGAGGTGGTCTTTTGCTCGATCGAGATCGCCGGCGACAGACCATCGATCTGGTCGACGTCCGGCTTCTGCATCATCTCCAGGAACTGACGGGCATAGGCCGACAGGCTTTCGACATAGCGGCGCTGCCCCTCGGCGTAGATCGTGTCGAAGGCCAGCGAGGATTTTCCGGATCCTGAAAGGCCTGTCATGACGATCAGCTTGTTGCGCGGCAGGTCGAGGTCGATGCCCTTGAGATTGTGTTCACGCGCTCCACGAATGGAGATAGTCTTCAATTCACTCATCGTCTCTAGCCAGGTCCCTTGGATGTCAGCCCTTATTTAGTGATGCGCGGCGGCGAGTCGAGGCTGAAATGTGGGGACGCCTCCAGGTTTTCGATTCTGTTGACAGGATGATAGGCATAAAATAGAACAAATAAAGAACAAAATTCTTTGTGGATGAAATCTGCTTCGATGGCGCCGAACGGCCACAATGGTCTAAGGTGGATGAAAGCAATATCGAGGACCCGGGTGGGTCCGCAAGTAGGGTGAGTGCTATGGCGGGCAGTGTAAACAAGGTAATTCTGATCGGGAACGTGGGCGCGGATCCGGAAATCCGGCGCACGCAGGACGGCCGGCCGATCGCCAATCTGCGGATCGCCACGTCGGAGACCTGGCGTGACCGCAATTCCGGCGAGCGCCGCGAAAAGACGGAATGGCACAACGTCGTCGTCTTCAACGAAGGCCTGACGAAGGTCGTCGAACAATACGTCAAGAAGGGCGCCAAGCTCTACATCGAGGGCCAGCTTCAGACCCGCAAGTGGCAGGACCAGAGCGGCCAGGACCGCTACACGACGGAAATCGTGCTGCAGGGCTTCAACTCGACGCTGACCATGCTCGACGGACGCGGCGAGGGCGGTGGCGACAGCGCCCGCGGCGGACGCGGCGGCAGTGATTTCGGAGGCAGCGCCGGCGGCTATGGCGACGACTACAGCCAGCCCGCGGCATCCTCTCCCAGCCGCGGCGGCGGTGCCCCCGCTGCCGGCAACTTCTCGCGCGACCTCGACGACGACATTCCGTTCTGAGGCTGGAATAAGCCTAGTTTTGTAAATTAGAGCACCGCAAGCCGTTGTTTCAAAAACGGTTTCGCGGTGCTCTTTTTTGTCCGCCGCCTTTCGGCGGACACTACGAGGAGGGGACTGTTGAATTTGTAAACTTAAGGCCCCCCTTCTCCCCAGCATTGCGCGTACGGCGAGATCTCAGAAGATGACGCTGCGGACGAAGCGTGCGGGTATCTCGCGCGGATTGACGTAGGAATAGCTCTGCGCCGTGCTGTAGACGGCGAAGGTGCCGGCGGGGTAGTCGCGGATTTGACCCGAGAGGTCGAGCCGCAGGGTACCCTCGGTCACGTAGATCATTTCGTGCCAGCCCTGCGGATCGGGCTCTGCGTCGTAGCGGTCGCCGGGTCCGAGCGACCACAGCCACATTTGCGCCTCCGCCGTGGCCGGCGCGGCGCCGAGGAGAACGGCGGTGCTGTCTTCGCTCTTGCCGCGCCAGGTGACCTCATTGATGTCGGCGCGCGTTTCCCGCGTCGGGTCGCGCACGAGATCGATGAAGCCGACGCCCATCGCGGCGGCCAGCTTGTCGAGGCTCGAGAGGCTGATATTCGCATCCCCGCCTTCAAGCGCCACGATCATGCGGCGGCTGATGCCGGAAGCCTCGGCAAGCGCCGTCTGGCTGAGGCCTGCGGCCATGCGCAACCGGCGCAGATTGCCGGAAACATGCGCGAGGACGTCGCTGCGTCCTTGACTGTGCAGTATATTGCTCATATCCTTCTTCTAATCTCATTGCTGCCGCCGTTCAACGGCTTTCGACGCATCCGCGTTGGCGGGCCACGAAGGGTTTTATGCGCGACCCGCTGAACGGAGCCTCCGGTGTCTCCGACCGTCCGGCATCGGTGCGGCGAGTTGCCCGGTGTTCGAGAGTCCCAACGTCCTGGAAGGAAGTAGAGATGAAGATCCGCGATTTCGGCGTCGAGATATGGATGAACCGCTACGAGACGACGTGCGAGTGGAACCTCGCCGAGACCTGCGTCGAGTCGCTGACGGTGGCCGAGCTTCTGGAGATCGCCGGCAAGACGGACACCATCCTTTCCGAGCTTCTGCCGTTGAAGCTCACCTATGGCGCCATCGAGGGCAGCGACCGGCTGCGCGGGCTGATTGCCGGTCTCTACGATTGCCAGGCGCTCGACAACGTGACGGTGACCCACGGCGCAATCGGTGCCAATGCGCTGGTGCACGAGACGTTGGTCGAGCCGGGCGACCGGGTGATCTCCGTCCTTCCTACCTACCAGCAGCACTATTCGATCCCTGAAAGCTATGGCGCAGACGTGCAGATCCTCAAGCTCACCGAGGAAAGCGGATTCCTGCCCGATCTCGCCGAACTGCGGCGGCTCGCGACGGCCGGCACGAGGCTGATCGCCATCAACAATCCCAACAATCCGACCGGCGCTCTGATGGACCGCCCCTATCTGGAAAAGATCGTCGAGGTCGCGCGCGCCTGCGGCGCCTGGATCCTGTGCGACGAGGTATATCGTGGCACCGATCAGGAGGGCCAAGGCATGACCGCCTCGATCGCAGACCTCTATGAAAAAGGCATCAGCACCGGCAGCATGTCCAAGACCTACTCGCTGGCCGGCCTGAGGCTCGGCTGGATCGTCGCTCGCAAAGAGCTGATCCATGCGGTGTCCATCCACCGCGACTACAATACGATCAGCGTCGGAATGCTGGACGATCATTTCGCCGCGACAGCGCTGGAAAACCGCGAAAAGATCCTTCAGCGCAGCCAGGGGATCACCCGGACCAACCTCGCCATCCTTTCGGACTTCGTCGAAAACGAACCGCTGATCTCCTGGGTGAAGCCCAAATCCGGCACGACGGCGCTGCTGAAATACCACCTGCCGATGTCTTCCGAAGCCTTCTGCGTCAAGCTGCTGGACCTCACAGGCGTCATGCTGACGCCGGGAAGCGCGATGGACATGGAGGGCTACCTGCGCATTGGCTATGCTAACGGTGAGAGCATCCTGCGCGAAGGGCTGAAGCGCGTTTCGCAGTTCCTGCGCGAGGAACAGGCCGCTGCCGCCTGAGGCCAGTGGACCGAGGCCCAGTATCGCCTCGCTGCGAAACGGATGCAGCCCGGAACACGTCAGTTTCGCGCATGCCCAAGATGGGAAAACCGCCAAAACCCGTATCGCAGGAATGGAGAAGCTTACGATGATTTCCAGTCTCACCGCCGCCCGGCTTTGGTCACAGCAGACGGCGCTCAACGCTTTCAAGCAAGCATCTGAAGGCAGTAGCTCGGGAAACTCATCGTCAAGCAATGCGAGTAGCTCGCTGGCCGATTACCTCTTCACCAGCGACGACGATGGAAGTGACGACGAAACCAGTCTCTCTGATTTGATCAAGTCTTTGCAAGGCCAAGCGACGACTGGCGGGGCGACTGCTGCAGATACGAGCGAGGGCTCCGCAGACGACATCTCCAGCGCGAGCTTTATGAAAGCGCTCCAAGGAAAGCTGGAGAGTTTGAAGGAGAACCCGGATACCAGTGCCATGGCGGAATCCATGCTGGCGGCGCTGAAGGCCGGAACGCTCACTGCGACCGACGTTGTCTCCGGTACGCAGATCAAGGCGTGGGACGTATCCGACAACACGATCAAGCCTTCCGAGCAGACATCGGTCGATCAGACTGACTGGCCGACATTCCTGAAAGAGCATCTGGAGAGGGATAGCACCGCGAAGTATGTGCGCAACGAAGATTCGAGCCACAGGGAGAAGGTGACTGGGGCGAGCGCCTACTTCGGGATGATCGGAGAAACCTACTATTATCTGAGCTGGACGGCACCCGCCGCCACGCCAACCGATGCCGCCCAGTCTTCGGCGGCACCGCTGGATTGATTGTGATCGAGCGACGCGGTGGCGAGAGACTGCCGCGTCACAACGTTTCCTGTCACTGCGGAAATTGGCCAACTCTGACCTCCGCTCCGTCTCGGCATTCACTGCGAGCGGGCCGGTGAGTCTCCGGCATGCAGCTAGTCAGCGTAGGACGAGGAAGCACGCTGGATTAATGCAGCGCATCCATTGCCTTTGCGTCTGGCTTGGCGGCGCAACCCTTGTCGAGGGCGTCGCCCAGTTCGTCTGCAGTGAGCGGGCTCAGCTTGGGGTCGTCTCTCGTGGCCGCGTACAACGCCGCGGCTATGTCGATCATGCCCTGATGCGTGGTCGAATTATAGGCTTTGCAGGTCACCGTAGCAGGATCGAGTGCTGCCGCGCCGAATGCTGACAGCACGAGCATGGCGAAGACGAGCGATAGTGCATGAACGCGAGCCATCTGTCCCTCCATCGTAAAACGCCCCCGACCCGAGGGAGCGAGGGACCAGTATACCAGATCTAGAGCAATTCAGGAAAAGTGTGACGCGGTTTTCCGTCCGGAATTGCGTAAAAACAAACAGATAGAGCGTTTACGTGTTTCGAAGAAGGACGGAAACGCTCTAGCCGTAGATATTTCGCCAAAGCCGGCTTGCCGTTTCGGGCTACCTCAGCTGAACATGCTCGCCTTGACACCGTCGACGACGAATTGGGCGGCCAGTGCCGCCAAGATGACGCCGAGCAGGCGGGTCAGGATGGCGCGCCCGGTCATTCCGAGCAAGCGATCGAGGCGCTCGGCGATCACCAGCGCGGCAGAGAGCAGCAGCAGGTTGGCGGCGAGGACGGCGATCAGCTGGGCGCGATCGACAGTCTCCTTCAGCGAGCCCGCGAGCAGGATCGTCGCCGAGATCGCACCGGGGCCCGCGATCAGCGGCAAGGCGAGGGGGAATACCGCGATATTATGAATATGGTCGCGGGTGATCGCCACCGTGGAGGTCTTTTCCTTGCGGTCGTGGCGCTTCTCGAACACCATCTCGAAGGCGATCCAGAACAACAGGAGGCCGCCAGCGATGCGAAACGCCCCGATCGATATGCCGAGAACACCGAGAACGCTGGCGCCGAAGAGCGCGAATGCGGCGAGAATGCCGAAGGCGATCAGGGAACCTCGCAGCGCCACCTGCTTGCGTTCGGCGCGGTTCATCCCTGTGGTGAGCCCCAGGAAGAGCGGGGCGAGGCCCGGTGGGTCGATCGTTACGAGCAGCGTGGTGAAAGCGTTGATCAGCGTATCCGCGCTCGCCATGTGATCTCCTGAGAAGAAGGGGCCGTGGAAACATGCCATTGTTACGCGAGGAACGAGCTTTCGCAAAGCCCGCCCGCCGCCCAAAGGCGTCTTGCCACAAAAAGATGCGATTTCGAGGCTTTAGAACAGGGCAAAAGCTGTTAAAAGGACGTGGCGAAATTAGCGCGCCAGACGGCTTTCCGCTATAAATTCTGCAGTGATTCTAGAAAAGATTGTGATCCAATTTGACTGAGCAATCCACACCCGGCGGCGGGAAGCTCCCGCCAGGCATCGAGCCGATTTCCATCATAGAGGAGATGCAGCGGTCGTACCTCGACTACGCGATGAGCGTAATCGTGAGCCGCGCCCTTCCGGACGTGCGCGACGGCCTCAAGCCCGTTCACCGGCGGATACTCTTCTCGATGAGCGAGATGGGCATCGACTGGAACAAGAAGTACGTGAAGTCGGCCCGCGTTACCGGTGACGTGATGGGTAAATACCATCCCCACGGTGACGCTGCGATCTATGACGCGCTGGCGCGAATGGCCCAGCATTGGTCGCTGCGCCTGCCGCTGATCGATGGCCAGGGGAATTTCGGCTCGGTCGACGGCGACCCGCCGGCTGCTCAACGCTACACCGAATGCCGTCTCCAGAAGGCCGCGCACTCGCTGCTCGACGACCTGGACAAGGAAACGGTCAACTTCCGCGAGAACTACGACGGCACGCTATCCGAGCCGGTCGTCGTTCCCGCAAAATTCCCGAATCTGCTGGTCAATGGCGCCGGCGGCATTGCTGTCGGCATGGCCACCAACATTCCGCCGCACAATCTGACGGAAGTCATCGACGGCTGCATCGCGCTCATCGACAATCCCGCGATCGAACTTGCCGACGTGATGCAGATCATTCCGGGACCGGACTTCCCGACGGGCGCTAAAATTCTCGGCCGCGCCGGCATCCGCTCGGCCTACGAGACCGGCCGCGGCTCCGTCATCATGCGGGGCGTGGCGGCGATCGAGCCGATGCGCGGCGATCGCGAGCATATCATCATCACCGAGATCCCCTATCAGGTGAACAAGGCGACGATGATCGAGAAGATGGCCGAACTGGTGCGCGACAAGCGTATCGAAGGCATCTCCGACCTGCGCGACGAATCCGACCGCCAGGGCTACCGCGTCGTCGTCGAACTGAAGCGCGACGCCAATGCCGACGTCATTCTGAACCAGCTTTATCGCTATACGCCGCTGCAAACCTCGTTTGGCTGCAACATGGTTGCGCTGAATGGCGGCAAGCCGGAGCAGATGACGCTGCTCGACATGCTGCGCGCCTTCGTGGCGTTCCGCGAGGAAGTCGTCAGCCGCCGCACGAAGTACCTGCTGCGCAAGGCGCGCGACCGCGCGCATGTGTTGGTGGGTCTTGCGATCGCCGTCGCCAATATCGACGAAGTCATCAGCCTCATTCGCCGCGCGCCCGATCCACAGACAGCACGCTCGCAGTTGATGGAGCGCCGCTGGCCGGCGAAGGACGTTGAGGGGCTCATCCGCCTCATCGATGATCCACGCCATCGCATCAACGACGACCTCACCTACAATCTTTCCGAGGAGCAGGCCCGCGCCATCCTCGAGCTGCGTCTGGCACGCCTCACCGCGCTCGGTCGCGACGAGATCGACGAGGAACTCAACAAGATTGGCGAGGAGATCAAGGACTATCTCGACATCCTGTCTTCCCGGCTGCGCATTCAGGCCATCGTCAAGGACGAGCTTATCGCCGTACGCGACGAATTCGGCACGCCTCGCCGCACCGAAATCATCGATGGCGGCCTCGAAATGGACGACGAGGACCTGATCGCCCGTGAAGACATGGTCGTGACGGTATCGCATCTCGGCTATATCAAGCGCGTGCCGCTGACGACCTATCGCGCCCAGCGCCGCGGCGGCAAGGGCCGTTCCGGCATGGCGACGCGAGATGCGGATTTCGTAACCCGACTGTTTGTTGCCAACACCCACACGCCGGTGCTGTTCTTCTCGTCGCACGGCATCGTTTACAAGGAGAAGGTCTGGCGCCTGCCGATCGGAACGCCGCAATCGCGTGGCAAGGCTCTGATCAACATGCTGCCGCTGGAACCGGGCGAACGCATCACCACCATCATGCCATTGCCCGAGGACGAGGATAGCTGGGACAATCTCGACGTCATGTTCTCGACGACGCGCGGAACCGTACGTCGGAACAAGCTTTCGGACTTCGTTCAGGTGAACCGCAACGGCAAGATCGCCATGAAGCTCGAAGATGCTGGCGACGAAATCCTGTCGGTCGAAACCTGCACGGAACACGACGACGTCTTGATGACGACGGCGCTTGGCCAGTGCATCCGCTTCCCGGTCTCCGATGTGCGTGTCTTTGCGGGCCGTAACTCGATCGGCGTGCGCGGCATCAGCATGGCGGACGGCGACCGGATCATCTCGATGACGATCGTCAGCCACGTCGATGCCGAGCCTTGGGAGCGTGCGGCGTACCTGAAGCGCGCCGCCAACGACCGTCGCCTGGCGACAGGCGAGGCGGAGGAGATCTCGCTGGTCGGCGAAGAGGTCACCGAAGAGGGACAGCTGAGCGACGAGCGCTACGAGGACCTGAAGGTACGCGAACAATTCGTGCTGACGGTTTCGGAGAAGGGCTTTGGCAAGCGGTCGTCCACTTACGACTTCCGTATCTCCGGCCGCGGCGGCAAGGGCATCCGCGCCACCGACACCTCAAAGACCAACGAGATCGGCGAACTCGTCGCCGCCTTCCCGGTCGAGGATGGCGACCAGATCATGCTCGTTTCTGATGGCGGCCAGCTCATTCGCGTTCCGGTCGGCGGCATTCGCTTCGCCAGCCGCGCAACGAAGGGCGTGACCATCTTCTCGACCGCCAAGGACGAAAAGGTCGTCTCCGTCGAGCGCATCAACGAGCCGGAAGGCGACGATGAGAGTGCCGAAGCGGATGCGGAGATCGAAAACGATACGCCGGCGACGGAAGAGTAGCGATTTTCATTAGCCGGATCATCATCCAAAACCGGGCGGCGTTGTCGCCCGGCTTTTTGTTTCTGATCGCCTCGGTCTTCGCGGGCGGCCGGATTGGAAATCAGTTTTCTGTAGTTGACTGTGAGGCAAATAAAAAACCGGACGCTGGGGGAGCGCCCGGTTTGAGGTAACCTGAGGCCTTGGGGAGCGCGCTCAGGGTCTGGGGAAAATATGCAATTAAAAGACCTTGCGGTGCCGGTCGACCCGGTTTGCCTCTGCGCTTTCGCGGCGGATGGCGGAGACGGTGGAAGCGACGGACACGACGAACATGGTGCTGATAAGGGCAGTGAGCAACGTCAGAATCGTGAACATCCTGTTTCCTTTCCGGCTCAGATGTTTAGCGTCCTCAATACTGGACAGACGTATATGGCTTGGCGGAAGCGGTAGCGAAGGGGCCATATACCTTCGCTTCCTGGGGCTTGTGGTCATAAAGCGCAAAAGTTGCAGCGAGCATCGCCGAGATCATTGTCATCCAAACCACACTGATCACAGTAATCTTATCGGGCATATTTGAGTTCCTCTTCGCCGCAATCTTTCGACCGCTTGATCCACTAACGCCGCCATTACAAAATGGTTCCGGCGATTTTCAACTGCCGTTTACCAATCTGCGTGTGAAGCGACCTTGAATGGCGCGTTCATCTGGCGTTCAGCTTCGGAGCATTGACGCCTCATCGTCTGGACGATCTCATCCGCGATGCTGGTCTCCTTGATCTCGCAAACAGCGATCCATTCGATCTCATAGTGGTTGCGGAAATGATGAAGGGCGATTTCCAGCGTAACGGCACCGACGATCGCGACCGACAAGACGAGGACCAGCATGGACGAGGGCTCCGGATGTGCCGCGTGGCCTGATCGCCGCGCTGGCTGACTGGGGTCCATACTGCACGTTCAGGCTGAAACGGCCTTGAACACGGCGTTCATCCATGGTTCAGCCGCCCCGGTCCCGTAGTCGCAAATGACTTGCGGCAAGCGCCTTTCCGTGACAAAAGGCGTCGAAAACAACCGGCCGGCAAAGTATGATCACAGCCTTTTATCCGGGATCCTTCGATCCGATGACCAACGGGCATCTCGATGTCCTCGTGCAGTCGTTGAACGTCGCGGGAAAGGTCATCATCGGCATCGGTGTCCACCCTGGAAAGAAGCCGCTCTTTTCTTTCGAGGAGAGGGCGGAACTCATCCGTCGGTCGCTGGCGGACGCACTGCGGGGCAGGGACGACGATATTTCCGTGGTTGCCTTCGACAATCTGGTCGTCGACGCGGCGCGCGCGCATGGCGCGACGCTTCTGGTGCGAGGCCTGCGCGACGGCACCGATCTCGACTACGAAATGCAGATGGCCGGCATGAACCGCCAGATGGCGCCTGATATCCAGACCCTGTTTCTGCCGGCCGGAACGGCGTCGCGGCCCATAACCGCCACATTGGTGCGGCAGATCGCGGCCATGGGCGGCGATGTGAGCGCATTCGTGCCAGCGGCAGTTCTCGCGGCGCTGAAGGCCAAGCTTAACGACTAGAGCAATTCCAGGAAATGTGTGACGCGGTTTTCCGTCCGGAATTGCGTAAATACAGACAGATAGAACGTCTACGTGTTTCGAAGAAAAACGGAAACGGTCTAAGCCGAAGACATTCCAAACGGAGCAACCATGAAACTCATCCAGATCGCGTTTGCCGGGCTTCTGTGCCTTGCCGCCTTTGCAGGCAATGCGTTTGCCGCGGACGACAATACCCTCACGATCCAGCTGAAAGACGGCCCGGTCGTCATCCAGTTGATGCCCGAAGTCGCGCCCAAGCACGTAGCACAGATCAAGGCGCTGGCCGCCAAGGGCGCTTATGACAACGTTGCCTTCCACCGCGTCATCGACGGCTTCATGGCCCAGACCGGCGACGTCAAGTTCGGCAATATGGAAAAAGGCTTCGACCCGGAAAAAGCCGGCACCGGCGGCTCCGATCTGCCTGATATCCAGGCCGAGTTCTCGAAGGTTCCCTTCCAGCGCGGCACGATCGGCATGGCCCGCTCCCAGGATCCGAATTCCGCCAATTCGCAGTTCTTCATCATGTTCGCCGATGGCGACTTCCTGAACGGCCAGTACACGGTTGTCGGCAAGGTCGTCTCCGGCATGGAATTCGTCGATAAGATCAAGCGCGGCGAAGGCCAGAACGGCGAAGTGAGCAAACCGGACCGGATGGTCAAGGTCACCGTCGGCAAGAAGTAAGACTAAAACCCAAGGAGAAAAGAATGGCCGAGATCAAGGATCCCGAAAACACCGTCGTTTTGGAAACCACGAAGGGGAAAGTCGTCATCCAGCTTCTGCCGGAAGTCGCTCCCGACCACGTCGCCCGCGTCAAGGAACTGGCGCGCGAAAAGGCTTATGACGGCGTCGTTTTCCACCGCGTCATCGAAGACTTCATGGCCCAGACCGGCGACGTCCAGTACGGCAAGCAGGGGTCCGATAGCTTCAATCCGGCGCGCGCCGGCATGGGCGGCTCTTCGAAGCCTGACCTGAAGGCCGAATTTTCGGCCACCTCGCACGTGCGCGGCACCTGCTCCATGGCCCGCTCGCAGAGCCCGAATTCGGCCAACTCGCAGTTCTTCATCTGCTTCACCGACGCGCCGTGGCTGAACAAGCAGTATTCTGCCTGGGGTCAGGTCATCGAGGGCATGGACGTCATCGACAAGATCAAGCGCGGCGAGCCGGTTCGCGATCCGGATTCGATCGTCTCGATGCGGGTTGCCGCGGACGTTTGATCGCGGTGGATTTCGAGCCCGCCTTCGCGCTTTCGGCGCGGAGGCGGGTTTCGCTTTGTTCGAGTATAGAGAATGCGTGTAGATCTTTTTGATTTCGAGTTGCCGGACGATCATATCGCGCTCAGGCCTGCCGAGCCGCGTGAAAGCGCGCGCCTGCTCGTTGTCGAGCCGAGCGCCAGCCAGACGCTTTCAGACTTCCAAGTGCGGGATCTGCCGTCGTTTCTGAAAGCCGGCGACGTTGTCGTCTTCAACGATACCCGCGTCATTCCGGCTCAGCTCGAAGGTGTGCGCCACCGGGAGGACGCGCCGGCTCTTCACGTGTCTGCGACGCTGCATATGCGCGCCGGTCCAGACCGCTGGAAGGCCTTCGCCAAGCCCGGCAAGCGTATCAAGATCGGCGACCGCATCCGTTTCGGCCACGACGAAAACGTCTGCATGCTCGGCGCGTTGGAGGCAACGGTTGAGGAAAAGGGCGAGGGCGGCGAGATCGACCTGCGCTTTGACCTGTCGGGTCCGGCCCTCGACGAAGCGATCGCCGCCGTCGGGCACATTCCGCTGCCGCCCTATATCGCCGCCAAGCGCCCCGACGACGAGCGCGACCGGGCGGACTACCAGACGATCTACGCACGCGAGGAAGGCGCCGTCGCCGCGCCGACCGCCGGCCTGCACTTTACGCCGTCCCTCTTTGCCGCACTCGACGCGATCGGCGTGGAGCGGCATTTCGTAACGCTGCATGTCGGCGCGGGCACCTTCCTGCCAGTGAAGGCGGACGACACGCGCGACCACAAGATGCACCAGGAAATCGGGCACGTCTCAGCAGAGACCGCTGCCGCGCTCAATGCGGCGAAGGCGAGGGGCGGGCGCATCGTCTGCGTCGGCACGACCTCGCTGCGGCTGATAGAAAGTGCCGCGTCGGTCGATGGCGAGATCCACGCCTGGTCGGGCGCTACCGGCATCTTCATCACGCCCGGCTACCGCTTCAAAGCCGTCGATGTACTCATGACCAATTTCCACCTGCCGCGCTCGACGCTGTTCATGCTGGTCTCGGCTTTCGCGGGCCTCGACACCATGCGGGCAGCCTATAGTCATGCGATCGAGAGCGGTTATCGTTTCTATTCCTATGGCGACGCCAGCCTTCTGTTCCGGAAAGACTGAACCTAGATGAGCGAAAGCTTTCAATTCCAGCTGAAAAAGACCGACGGAAACGCACGCCTCGGCGAGGTCTCCATGCCGCGCGGCACGATCCGCACGCCCGCCTTCATGCCGGTCGGCACCGTTGGTACGGTCAAGGCAATGTATCTTGACCAGGTCAAGGAGACCGGCGCCGACATCATTCTCGGCAACACCTATCATCTCATGCTGCGGCCGACGGCGGAGCGCGTGGCAAGGCTTGGCGGCCTGCACCAGCTGATCCGCTGGCAGGGTCCGATCCTGACCGATTCCGGCGGATTTCAGGTCATGTCACTGTCCGCGCTGCGCAAGCTCGACGAGAAGGGGGTAACCTTCAAGTCGCACATCGACGGCAGCACCCATCACATGTCGCCTGAGCGCTCCATCGAAATCCAGGGCCTCCTCGACAGCGACATCCAGATGCAGCTAGACGAATGCGTGGCGCTCCCGGCCGAGCCGAAGGAAATCGAGCGTGCGATGGAGATGTCGCTGCGCTGGGCCGAACGCTGCAAGATCGCCTTCGGCAATCAGCCGGGCAAGGCGATGTTCGGGATCGTGCAGGGCGGCGATATCCCCGAACTGCGTGTCCGCTCGGCGGAAGGGCTGAGACAGCTCGACCTCAAGGGCTACGCGGTCGGCGGGCTTGCGGTCGGCGAGCCGCAGGACGTCATGCTGAAAATGCTTGAGACCACGCTGCCCGTGCTGCCTTCCGACCGTCCTCGCTATCTGATGGGCGTCGGTACGCCGGACGACATCCTGAAATCCGTTGCGCGCGGCATCGACATGTTCGACTGCGTGATGCCGACGCGCTCCGGCAGGCATGGCCTTGCCTTCACCCGTCGCGGCAAGGTCAACATCCGCAACGCCCGCCACGCCGAGGACATGCGGCCCCTCGACGATCAATCGAATTGCCCGGCTTCGCGCGACTACTCCCGCGCTTACCTGCATCACCTCGTCCGCGCCAATGAGGCATTGGGCGGCATGCTGCTGTCGTGGCACAATCTCGCCTATTATCAGGAGCTTATGCAGGGCATTCGCCAGGCGATTGCCGAGGGCCGCTTCGCGGACTTCATGGCTGAGACACAGGAAAGCTGGGCAAGGGGCGACTTGGAGCCGGTCTGACCGACTGGAGGGACGCGCCCCTAAATTCCCTTGCTCGTCGTATTCGGCAAGATAGTCACGCCGTTGATCTTGTAGGATCCGTCGGGCTGGCGGGCGAGCTGGTAGATGGCCGACCAATCCTTGCCGTCGCGTCCTGTGATCAGCACCTCGTGATAGACAACGGCGCCTTCGTCGATCGATTTGCTGCGACCGAAGGCATAGTTGCCGGGATGATAGACCGGCTCGTAGCTCCTCTTCACCATCGAGAAGAAGATGTCCTTATCGGGATAGAGAGCCTTGATGCCCGGTGCCGCAAAAGAGTAGGCGGTCGCCGCATCGTTATGCAGGAAGGCTTCGATCTGTTCCTCAATCATCGTTTTGGTCGTCTGCAGCGGATCTTCCGCCCGCACGGCTGATCCTATGACGAGAGCGATGATGAGGCTGACGGCAAGAGAGAAAGCGCGCATGGAACGACCTCCGGCTCATGAGAACAAGGATAGCGCGGCGAGGGGGCTTGAGAAGGGATCCGGTCACCCATCGGCGACAAAAGCTCCGTTGCGCACCCCATATGCTTAAAGCCTAAAATATTTTTCGATTTTCACTGCGAGCCGCCTGCCGCTGAGGGATCTGCGATGCTAACAAAGATCGCGGAGACACAACGAGTGGAGGAAAAACGGAATGGCCATGCCGATGCGGTCGATCGTTGATTGGAACAATGCCTATGCCAACACCGTCAACATCGCGGGCGGAAATCGTTGGCCCGAGGCCTGGGTCGAACCGGCAAGACAATTCCGCCAGAAACTGCTGGGTGAGGGGCGCGCCAGGCTTGATGTTGCCTATGGCGAGCATGCCCGCAACAAGCTCGATCTGTTTATGCCCGAAAGCAGGCCGAAAGGGCTCGTTGTCTTCGTGCATGGCGGCTATTGGCAGGCCTTCGATGCCAGCTATTGGTCGCATTTCGCCGGAGGATCCGTCGATCACGGCTATGCGGTTGCGGTTCCGACCTATCCGCTGTGCCCGGAGGTGAAGATTTCGGACGTCACGGCGGCCGTCGGCAAGGCTATCGAGAAGGCGGCAAGCCTAGTGGATGGCCCGATCCATCTCACCGGCCATTCAGCCGGCGGCCACCTGGTCGCGCGGATGGTGACGAAGACTTCGCCACTGCCGGATGCCGTGCGCGCCCGTATCGGCAACGTTGTCCCGATATCCGGCGTTCACGACCTGCGCCCGCTCATGAACACGGACATGAAGGAAACGCTTCACCTGGATGCAGGGGAGTGCCTGGCCGAAAGCCCGGCACTGCTGGAGCCGATTGCCGGCACACGGCTTACCTGCTGGGTTGGGGCCGGAGAACGCGGCGAGTTCATCCGCCAGAACGCCTTGCTCGCCAACATCTGGACCGGCCTCGGCGCGCAAACCGCAATCGTCGAAGAAGCCGACACCCATCACTACACCGTCATCGACGGGCTCATCGACCCCGCCCACGCCCTCACAAGGTGTTTGCTTTCGGAGTAGCTGGGGGGAATGGGAGACGTGTTGCTGGAAAGCGTATTGGTCGCTGCCCGATCTGGATGACCTCGCTGGTCTAGGCGGCCAGGCCACCTGCGGAGCGGTATTCATGCATGGGCATTATAAATAGCGCGAAAAGTTGAATTTGTTGCGGCTCCGTTTCCCAGATAGCTTCATGCGCAAAGGGAGAACGCAAATGAGATTGAAAACCATTGCAATATTGTTCGCTTCCAGCGCGGGCCTGGCTACCCTTATTGCGAGTGCGGCCAGTGCAGGCGCGGTGCTGGATGAGATCGAGAAGACAAAAGTCCTGACGGTCGCCACCAATTCCGACTATCCGCCGCAAGCCTTCCTGAACGCGGAAAACGAACTCGACGGCTTCGACATCGAAGTCTCTCGCGAAGTTGCAAAGCGGATGGGCGCCAAGGCGAATTTCGTAACACCGGGGTGGGAGGTCATGACCTCCGGACGCTGGGCCAATCGTTGGCAGATCGCTGTCGCCTCGATCACACCGACAGGGAAACGCGCGGAAGTGCTCGATTTCCCGGCGATCTATTACTACTCTCCTGCCATCTTCGCTGTTCACCGCGACTCTAAGGCTAAGGATGTCGGCGATTTGAATGACAAGGTCATCGGCGTGGTTTCGGCGTCCACCTACGAATCCTACCTGAAGCACAACCTGAAAATCGATGCGATAGGCACACCTTCCTTCGAATACCAAGTTACGCCAGCTGCCGTGAAAAGCACGGAGGCCGATGAAATTGATGAGCTCGCACTTGGCGACGGTATACGGCTCGACGGTGTCTTGCAGGCACAGCCGCGCATCGAAGCGGCGATCAAGAAGGGCCAGCCAATCCGATTGCTGGGGAAACCGGTGTTTTATGAGCCGCTGGCAATCGCCGCTGACAAGGGCGACGCCGAGCTTAACGCAAAGCTCGTCCAGATCATCAGCGATATGCGCTCTGACGGCACGATGAAGGCGCTCTCGGAAAAATGGTACGGCACCGACTATAGCACTGCCAAATAGTGCGGCCATTCAGACCTGTGATAGCCTAGCGCGCTGTCCTCCATTTTGGCGGCGCGCGAGGGTCGCAATTTAAACTGTCAAGACGAGAGCCGCATGAGAAATCCGGACTTACAGATCTTTGCAACGCCAAAGCCTTGGTCGACAGGGCAGGCCGCCAGATTTGCCGCCACCACGTTCCCGCTGCTTCTAGCGCTTCTGCTGCTGGGGCAGGCGGGTCTGACGCTATACCATGCAGGGTCTATCGGATTTTCCGCCGACAGTTTTGGCGGCCTGATCGCCTCGTCAAAGAAGTTCATTATAGTATCTGCAATACTGTCTACCTATTTGTTTCTTCTGTTGAAGTTGCCCTCCCGCCTCCAGTATTTTGCCGCCTGGTTCACGCTTTTCGGACTGTTCCTTTACTTCTTCTTCCTGTTTGATCTCAGCTACAGCACCATTGCGGAAAAATTGCCCTACCTGCTTTCAGTGGGCCTTTTCAACACCCTTTTTGTGTCGGTGCTGTCCATTTCGCTTGCAACGCTGTTTGCAATTCTCGGGGCGATAGCGAAATTGTCGGGCAACGGTATCGCGATGAGATTTTCCGCGCCGGCATCAGCAGCATACCGAAAGGACAATGGGAGGCAGCGGACGCTTTAGGGCTCGCCCGCTCTCGCACCTTTCGCACGATAATTCTGCCGCAGGCGATGAAGATCATTGTTCCGCCGATTGGAAACCAATTTACGGCGATGCTCAAGGATTCGTCGCTGATCTCTACTGTCGGTGTTTGGGATTTGATGTTCGTGGCGAGGACGCAAGGGCGCGCTGATTTCCGTCTGCTGGAGATGCTGATAACGGCCTCACTGATTTACTGGATCATGTCGATCGTGCTCGACCTTGTTCAAGGCCGGATCGAGCGGTATTTCGGCCGAGATACCCAGTCTGTAGGCTCAATCATGGGTGCGCGCAGATGAAAGCGGCATCCCCGGCATCCGGCCCAAACGTGGGCCTTGACGATCAGGCTCGTCCATTGATCGGCGTGCTTGCAACGCCTGGTCTTGATGACACTATTCCCGTGCAAAGCGTCGATCAGAAATACCTCGATGCCATTCGCAACGTGGCAAATGCCGAACCGCTTGTTCTGCCCTTATCAGAAGGCAGTGAGAACCTTGCCGCCACACTTTCGGTTTTGGATGGAATATTGTTGACCGGTGGGCTCTCCAACGTCCACCCAAGCTTCTACATCGCAGCCGAAGATATTGCCGCACATGAACCTTTTGACATCCAGCGCGACAAAACGGCGTTTGCCATAATTGACTATGCCATCCGCGAGAATGTACCGGTTCTCGGCATTTGCCGCGGGATGCAGGAACTGAATGTTTTTTGCGGCGGCACGTTGATGATCGGTTTGCAGAACCCTGAGGCGCTTCCTCATCATCGCCCGTGGGACCGAGAGCAACCGATCGACACGATCTATCAGCCTTTCCATACCGTTGAAACGGCGGAGGACGGCGTTTTGCGCCAGATCCTCAAACAGCTGAAAATCGAGGTCAACTCGATCCATAAACAGGGAATCGAGCGGCTGGGCGAGGGGCTGAGGGTGGAGGCGCGGGCCGAAGATGGAGTGATCGAAGCGATCAGCCGTCCGGAAAGCAGCTTTGTTGTCGGTGTTCAATGGCACCCGGAATACCAGGCCGCCACCAATGCGACCTCATCGAGCCTGTTTGCCGCTTTTGGCAGGGCTGCTGCAACGTATCGCGCCCAAAGGCCCTTTGCGCGAGCAAAGGCGAACAATGCCGCAGGCAAAAGTTGAGCGACGAACTATTTTACGCTCGCGGCGATATCCTCGACAAGCCATGCGTATAGCGTTGCCAGCTGGACTTTATGGACCACATGTCGTGAGTGCACAAAATAGTATGTGTCGCTGGATACGATTTCGGTTGGAAGAGCCAAGACCAGTTGGCCCTCGCTCATCAACCGCGAAACAAACAGTCTTCGAGCAATCGCAAGCCCTTTGCCTTCTTGTGCGGCCTCGAGGGCCTGCGCTTGAGTGGCGTACGCGACAGAGTTCATTTTTTGTGTCGGCACGAAGTCCAGTCCAGCCAACACATGGTCCCAGCTTCCACTAAATCTTTCGGTAAGAAGCGTCGCCTTGCCTATGTTTCCCTTTGAAAGGCCATTGGGGTATTTTGCCAAATACGCTGGCGAAGTGACGACGAGATAATCGCCGCAATCAAGCTCTGTTCCCTGCAAATCCGGGCTCAATCTGACATCCGCAGGCAAGAGCCGAAGAGCCACATCGATACTTTCGCGGGTGAGATCCACAAACCTGTTTGTTATATATAGCTTTACCCGGATGCGGCGATGTTGCTGATGGAAGCGTTCAAGACTTTCCTCCAGCCAACCGGATGCAAAGTCCTCTGAAACGCTCATCGTAAGTATCTGTTCTCGCTCTTGAACAACCGTTGCCAGAGCGTGTTCGATATCGTTCAATGAACGTTGCACCACCTCATAAAGCACCTGTGTCGATTCCGACCACTCAAGGTCGCGCGTGGTGCGATGAAAAAGACGCAGCGACCAGCGTTGTTCCAGGGATTGGAGGCGCTGCGACACGCATGGCTGAGAACAGTTTAACTCGAGCGCCGCCTTGGAAATCGACCGCAATCTTGCAACGCTTTCAAACGTCCGCAATTCATTCATCGTAGGCATCGTCGAAGACTTTACGATAGGCATTGTCGAAACCTTCACCACAGGTACTCATAACAATAATTTATAGCTTACAATTTTCGGGCGGCGTTTGGCCAGCGACGTCTTGAAAATTGTCAAAATAGGGGAGCTGCTGCCACTGTCTGGCAACGCCCCAATGATCTCTATTGCGGCGTTCGTCCATGTCGATCTGGGAGGAGGTGCGTTTCATGTAACGTTCCTTGCAAGCGATAAACCGTTGTTATCTATTGCAAGTCGCACTTCATCCTTGAATCCACCAAGCTACACCAGAAGTCAGATAACATCGTCGTAGACTTTACGATAGGCCGCTGCGCCATTGGATGTCGGGCGCCGGCATCTGGCTGTCGCGCACCCTATTTTGACAACTTCAAGTCTTCGCTGGCCAAACGCCGCCCGAAGATTGTAGCTATAAATTATTGTTATGAATAGCGGTGGTGAAGGCTTCGACAATCGTTTCGCAATGCGGCGCTGGATCTCATCCGCGAACGCCATGCGGATTTCGGGCCGACATTGGCGGCCGAGAAGCTCGCCGAACGCGACGGCTTGCATGTCTCGCGCGAGACGGCTTCGCTGTGGCGCCGATTGCTTGGTCGCGACCGCTTCTTCGAATCCAAGCCGGCCGCACCAGAACGGTCATAGGCCTGCAGCAGCCTGTGCACCTGACTTCGGCTGAGCCCAACTAGCTCGGCGGCCTGGACGACGCTCAGGCCCTGATCACTCCGACCGCTCATGGTCTCGACCAGGCTGAAGGTCGTCATCCTTGCTCCCAACGTTGGCATTGACCAGAACGTCGACAGGCGAGACCGTCACATCTCTAACTGGCCCAACTGTCGCATTACTAAATAGCCGCTACACCCGATGTGTCAGCAAGGTTGGAATGTCTGCTGGAGCGCAAAGTAGAAGTGTCACAGCGTGCTGTCTGACGGCATGACGACCAGCCCCGATCTGACCGGCTCACCCGATTGCAAGATCTGATCGGGGCGGGTGAGGGACAGCCCTTCGGCTTTAGCTTTGAGACGATCCAATCGACGCTTCACTCGCGGCATCAAGCCTTTCCAGGGCAGCCTTGCGGCGTTCGATCACCGCCGGATCGTTCATGAAATCCTTGGCTCGTCCCGGGCCGCGAGCACGTCGCACATAGCCGTTCTTCTCGCTGTTGGTCTTCACCACGGGCTCCGGCTGCTGCTGCTCCTGACGCTCCTTGATATAAGCCAGGACATCGGAAAGCCGCTTGTTCTCGGTAATCGCCGCATGCGTCACGCGCTGGTCCTTGTCGAACGTCCTGTAGGGCAGGGAATGTCCCTTCCAGCGCACATCGAGCCGACCGTCGGCATAGGCATAGGTCTCGACATACCGACCAGCCAGCCCACGCGTCACCTCGGTCTCTTCCAGCATGACCCGCTGGCGCTCGAACGAGAACGTCAGCTGCGCCCCGACATAACGCTGCTCGCGCTTGCACAGGATCTCGGCAAGCCGATCCGGTGCAAGGGAGATCGGCCGGTGCAGGTCTTCGGACCGGGCAGGGACAATTGCAAACCGCGCATTGTAGTGCTCCATGAAGCTTGGCAAAAACGCATTGCCAGTCTCCATGTCGCAGATATCAGCCAGCCGTAATTCCTTGACCAGCCGATCCTGCAGCGTCCGGTTCATGCGCTCGACGCGGCCCTTCGCCTGACTCGAATTTGCGCAGAGAATCTCGATGTTTAGCTCGCAAAGCGCCCGCCCGAACTGAGTCATACCCTGGCCACCCTTGGCGTCCTTCTTGGGGACGCGGAACACCGTATGTTTATCGGAGTAAAATGCGATCGGAGCGCCGTGTTGCTCGAGATACAACGCCAGCGCTTCAAAGTAGGTGAACGTGCTTTCCGAACGCACGAACCGCAACTGCATCAATTTGCCAGTCGCATCGTCGATGAACACCAGCAACGAGCACGGTGGTCCGCGATCCTGGAACCATCGATGCTCGGATCCGTCGATCTGCACCAGCTCGCCATAAGCCTCGCGTCGCAGTCGTGGCTGGTGAAACCTTCGCCGCTGCTTGCGCGACAGCCAGATGCCGGCACCCGACATCCAATGGCGCAGCGTCTCGCGCGAGACATGCAAGCCGTCGCGTTCGGCGAGCTTCTCCGCCGCCAATGTCGGCCCGAAATCCGCATAGCGTTCGCGAACCAGCGTCACAGCGTAATCCCGAACACCATCGCTGATCCGGTTGTTCGACGGCCGGCCGATCGCTTTGTGCCGGATCGACGCCGCACCGCCAGTGCTGATCCGCTCCAGCAGGCGACGCACCTGGCGCGTGCTCAGATCAAGCACATGCGCCGCCGATACCAGCGTCATGCGGCCGGCGATCACCTTCGACAAAATCTCGATCCGCTGCAGATCACGCTCGCTCATCGCAATCAGTCCCATCCGCAATCTCCCACGTCCTCAAACGCGGGCAGTGTGACATTCCAACTTTGCAAAAACAGGACACTTTAACTTTGCGGCTACACCCGAAGATCAGATAATATGGATTATGGAACATGTGGGCTTACCAACGGATGCTGGGATCGGCATCAACGACCGGACCTCTTGCGAAAGATCTCGGTCTCACTGGTACACCGGTCTATGTCGTCGGTGGCACCATTCTCAAAGGCGCAGTCGGCTCGGAAAAGCTGACGGCGCAGATTGCGCTTGCGCGCGGAAAGAATTGATCGGCTCAAGAAGGCCACAAGCCGCAGGACGCGTATAGTCCGCATCAACTGCGTGGCGTCGGCGCCATACTCCTGGCTGCTTCTCGGCGCGCAACGAAAAACAATGCCTGCTCAAGTGGAATATTGTGGATATCGTCGAGCACCCGTTGACGACAATCATAATATAATTGATCGTCCGGCTCACCTGTCGGATTGACGAATGCGATTGCGCTATCCGTCGGTGAGCATGCGCTTGATACAACAGATAAAAAAAGACCCGCCGGCTTAATCCAGCGGGTCAAAGACTCCAGCAACATATCCGGGCGCGGGCACGACCGGACATACCGCATTAAGACTCTCTAATATTACACGGTCAAGACGTGACTCCGGCTAATGTCAGCGGGACCTCTAACCTATTTGGTCGAGATAGGCCGAAGAATATTGAATTTATTCAATTGGTTGGGGTGAAATGACGCCTGCGTACGCACCTCGCGATGGTGTGACCGCATAGACGCACTTTCATTATTTTTATCTAAACTGGTAAATTTGGCCCTCTGCAACGGCGTTTTTTTCATCGCGCGGCTTAGGCAAGCGCGGAAATCGGGTGGCTCGGTCTCCTCACGCCCGCCAGAAAGATCTCGATGCATTGACGCAGATGCCGGTTGCGCGCCTCGCGGTCTGGCCAGTCGCTCGGGCATCCGGGTAGCGAGGTCATCGCGCCGAAGATCATGTTCATGAGCATGCGTGCGCCGCCGGAGGTGTCGGCGAGTTCGATGCGGCCTTGAGCCTTTTGCAACTCAAGCCAATCCGCCAGCAACTGGCGCGATTGCTGGATGGCGTGGGTCGTCAGCAGGATCCCGATTTCCGGAACCGCCTGGGATTCTCTCACGAAAAGGTGAATGAGAGCTTCGCGGTCCCTTTCCTCTTCCTCGCCAATATCGAGCATGAAGATATCTTCGAGCGTCTGGGCGAGCGGCAGGTGTTCGTCCGGGTCGCGCGGCAGCCGCAGCATCGTGGCGCGATGCGCGTCAATGATCGCCATGAAAAGGTCTGCCTTGCTCGGAAACAGCTTATAAAGCGTCTGTTTTGACAGCTTGCACCGGGCTGCGACGAGGTCCATGGTGGTGCCGCCGTATCCGAGTTCGTGGAATGTCGTGCGGGCTTCAGCCATGATTTGGGCCCGCCGCTGCTCGTCGCTTACCGTCTTCGGCCGCCCGCGCGGACGAGAGAGAACCTGCGCTTCGCGATGCATTTTCGGCGCATTCTCCCTTTTGTGCGATGCACCAACCCGGTTGACATTTGGCGCAAATCGATATTGTTGTACTCTCGCGTACTCTAAATAAGCCTACGGAAAATAGCAACGTGAAAAAGCCCGCCTCCCCCCTTTGCAACTTTAGCTATCTAGACGCTTCGTCCGACCTCGGTCCGACGAAGCGGGGCCGAGGCCTGGCCATTGCCGTTCTCGGCCTTGGCCTGGCGCTCTCGGGCTGCAACGAGCAGAAATCCGCGCAGACCAATGCGCCTGCCGTCAAGGCGGAGGTGAGCGCCGTGTCGCTGCATCCGCAGTCCGTGGCGATTACCGCCGAGCTGCCGGGACGCACCAGTCCCTATCTCGTGGCCGAGGTCAGGCCTCAGGTCGGCGGCATTATCAGGAGCCGCAATTTCCGAGAAGGCAGCGAAGTGGAGAAGGGCGACCTTCTCTATGAAATCGACCCCGCGGCTTACCAGGCAGCCTATGACAGCGCCGAGGCGGCGCTGCAGCGCGCCAAAGGCGCCGTGCCGAGCGCGCAGGCGAAACTAGACCGCTATACCGGCCTCAGCGCCCAGAGCGCCGTCAGCAAGCAGGAATTCGACGACGCACGCGCCAGTCTCGTGCAGGCGCAGGCCGATGTCGCGTCCGCAACGGCGGCGCTGGAAGCCGCAAAGATCAATCTTGGCTTCACAAAGATCGTTGCCCCGATCTCGGGCCGCGTCGACGCATCGACCGTGACCGTCGGCGCGCTCGTGACCGCAAACCAGACGACTACGCTCACGACCATCCGCGAGTTCGACCCGATCAACGTCGACGTCACGCAGTCGAGTGCCAATCTCCTGAAATTCCGGCGCGCGGTCGACGAGGGACGGCTGAAGATCAGCGGCGACAATGTTTCGGTGCATCTTACGCTCGAGGACGGCAGCAGCTACAATCAGACGGGCAAGCTGCAGTTCTCCGAGGCCGCCGTTGCCGAAACCGTCGGCACGATCACGGTCCGCGTGATCTTCCCGAACCCCGACCGAATCCTGCTTCCGGGCATGTATGTGCGTGCGAGGCTCCAGGAAGGCGTCGCAGAAAACAGCTTTCTCGTTCCGCAGCGCGCGGTTACCCGCAACACCAAGGGCGAGCCGACGGCAAAGTTCGTCTCTGACGACGGCAAGGTCGAGGAGCGTGTGCTCGCCGTCCAGCGCAGCGTCGGCAATAGCTGGCTCGTCAATGGCGGTCTGAAAGACGGCGACCAGGTGATCGTCGAAGGTACCCAACGTGTCCGTACCGGCCAGGAGGTGAAAGTCACCCTGGTCACCATCGACGATGCGACCGGAACGGTGAAGCAGGCCGAGGCGGATAGCGCAAAGCCTGACAAGCAGGCCTCGCGCGAGGCGGCCGAAGACGCCGTCACCACCGGCGCGACGAAGTGAGGTGACGAATGTCTCGCTTCTTTATTGACCGCCCCATCTTCGCATGGGTGATCGCCATCGTCATCATGCTCGCGGGCATCCTGTCGATCACGACGCTTTCGATTTCGCAGTATCCGCAGATCGCGCCCACCACCGTGCGCGTCAGCGCGAACTATTCCGGCGCCGACGCCCAAACCGTTGAAAATTCGGTGACGAAGGTCATCGAGCAGGGCATGACCGGGATCGACAATCTCGACTACATGACCTCGACGTCGACCGCGACGGGTCAGGCTTCGATCTCGCTGACCTTCACCAACAAGGCCAATCCCGACGTCGCGCAGATGCAGGTGCAGAACAAGCTGCAACTCGTCACCGCGCAGTTGCCGCAGTCTGTCCAGAACACCGGTATCGTCGTCTCCAAGTCGACCTCGAACTTCCTCATGGTCATCGGCTTCGTGTCCACCGACGGACGGATGAATTCAAACGACCTCGCCGACTATATCAGCAGTACGCTGAACGATACGCTGAAGCGCGTTCCAGGTGTCGGCGACACGCAGCTCTTCGGTGCCGGATATGCCATGCGTATCTGGGTGGACCCGGACAAGCTTGCGAAATACCAGCTGATGGTCAGCGACGTCACGAACGCAATCGAGGCGCAGAACACCCAGGTTGCCGCCGGCCAGCTCGGCGCCCTGCCCCAACGCGGCGGCCAGCAACTGAACGCGACCGTGACGGCCAAGAGCCGCTTGCAGACGCCGGAGCAGTTCGAAAATATCATCCTCAAGAGCTTGCCGAACGGCTCGCTGGTGCGCCTGAACGACGTTGCCACGGTGGAACTCGGGGCCTCGGCCTATACCAGCTCGGGAACGTTCAACGGCAAGCCTTCTGCCGGTCTTGCGATCATGCTCGCCTCGGGCGCAAACGCGATCGACACGGCGGAAGCGGTACAGTCGACGATCAATAATCTCAGTCAGACCCTGCCGGCCAATGTCGAGGTGGTCTACCCCTACGACACGACACCCTTTGTGAAGCTCTCGATCGAGGACGTGGTCAAGACGCTGTTCGAGGCGATCGTGCTCGTCTTCATCGTGATGTTCGTGTTCCTGCAGAACATCCGTGCAACGCTGATCCCGACGCTCGCCGTGCCGGTCGTTCTTCTCGGAACCTTTGCGGTCTTGTCGGCCTTCGGCTATTCGATCAATACCTTGACGATGTTCGGCATGGTGCTGGCGATCGGCCTTCTGGTCGACGACGCCATTGTCGTGGTGGAAAACGTCGAACGCGTCATGGAAGAGGAAGACCTCTCGCCACGCGAGGCGACCATCAAGTCGATGAACGAGATCACCGGCGCGCTGATCGGCATCGCCACCGTGCTCTCCGCCGTCTTCATTCCGATGGCCTTCTTCTCGGGCTCGGTCGGCGTCATCTATCGGCAATTCTCCGTCACCATCGTTTCGGCGATGGTGCTCTCGGTCCTGGTGGCGCTGGTGCTGACCCCTGCCCTCTGCGCCACCATTCTGCGCAAGCCCGTACACGGGGCGAAGGATAGAGGGCTATTCGGCTGGTTCAACCGTGGCTTTGAGCGTGCGACCAACGGCTATCAGCGCGGCACCGCGGCGATGATCCGCCGAAGCGGCATCTTTCTCGTCATCTTCCTGCTGATTGCTGTGGCCGTCGGCTACCAGTTCAACCGGCTGCCGAGCTCCTTCCTGCCGGAAGAGGACCAGGGTATTCTTCTGACCAGCGTCCAGCTGCCTCCGGGCGCCACCACGGCGCGCACCCAGGCCGTACTGGACCAGGTCCGCGATCACTATCTGATCGACGAAAAGAACTATGTCGACGGCGCCTTTGCAGCCGCCGGCTTCGGTTTCGGCGGTCAGGGGCAAAACGTCGGCCTCGTGTTCGTCAAGCTCAAGGATTTCGAGAAGCGAACCACCAAGGAATCGACCGCCCAGGCGATTGCCGCCCGCGCAATGGCCGCCTTCTCGAAGATCAAGGACGGCAGCGTCTTTGCGCTGGCACCGCCCGCAATTCCCGGCTTCGGCAGCTCAAGCGGCTTCGATTTCTTCATCAAGGATATTAACGGCGCCGGCCATGAGAAACTGATCGAAGCGCGCAACCAACTCCTCGGCCTCGCCGCCGCGAGCAAACAGATCGTGGGCACGCGGCCGAACGGCCAGGAAGATACGCCGCAATATTCGATCGACGTCGACCAGGAGCGTGCAAGCGCACTCAACATCAATCTCGCCGACATCAATACGACGCTTTCGACCGCCTGGGGCGGAAGCTACGTGAACGACTTCATCGATCGAGGACGCGTCAAGCCCGTCTATGTGCAGGCCGACAAGAACTTCCGCATGCAGCCCGAAGACTTCGACCGCTGGTATGTCAGGAACTCCGACAACGCCATGGTGCCCTTCTCGGCTTTCTCGACCGGCCGCTGGAGCTACGGGTCGCCTCGTCTCGAGCGCTATAACGGCTCGTCGGCGGTGGAAATCCAGGGGGCGGCCGCCCCCGGTGTCAGCTCGGGTGACGCCATGAAGGAGATCGACAGCCTGATGGGTCAACTGCCTCCGGGCTTCAGCCATGAATGGACGAGCCTTTCGGCCCAGGAAAAGCTTTCCGGCAACCAGGCTCTGCAGCTGTATGCCATCTCGATTCTGGTCGTCTTCCTGGCACTTGCCGCACTCTATGAGAGCTGGTCCATTCCGCTTGCCGTCATGCTCTCGGTGCCGATCGGTATTTTCGGCGCCCTGCTCGCCGCGACTATCTTTGGCCAATCGAACGACGTCTATTTCAAGGTAGGCTTGCTGACAACGATCGGCCTTGCGGCGAAAAACGCGATCCTGATCGTCGAATTCGCCCTCGAGCAACAGAAGACCGGCAAGGACCTGGTCACGGCGACGCTCGAAGCGGCACGCCAGCGCCTGCGCCCGATCCTGATGACATCGCTCGCCTTCATTCTCGGCGTCATGCCGCTGGCGATCGCGCACGGAGCCGGTTCCGGCAGTCAGAACTCGATCGGTATCGGCGTGATGGGCGGCATGATCTCGGCGACCGTGCTCGGCGTCTTTTTCATCCCGCTGCTGTTCGTTGCAACGAGGCGGGTATTCAAGGGCAAAGTACACGAGGAAAAGGCGACCGCCAGCGAAGCGTCTACCGATGCCGCTCATTGAGTGATTGCGATCGCCGGACATAATAAAGCGACCGGGCAGCAGTCCGGTCGCGCTTTTCGTCTCGGTCAGGTGCTTCCTCCAAAAGCCTTCTGCAGGCTTCCTGCACGCCCACAACACGCGAGCGGCGAAATGGTTCCACCGCCCAGCCCCTTCCGTGCAAATAAAGTTCCAAATGGAATTTGATGCTTAAGCGGCCTGCTGTCGAATCTCCGGGACTAGTCCTGAATACCTTTCAAAGCTTCGGCAAGCGCCAGGAGCTTGGCGTCGCTGCCGCGAGCGCCAACCAGCGACAGGCCGACGGGCGCTCCGTCGACCGTGGCCGCGGGCATGGAAATCTGAGGCAATCTGGCATGGGCGGCAATGGATAGGAGACCGATTGCCTCCTTGCGAAAGCGATCGAAGGCCTCTTGCGTGGAGTCTTTCCGGGGCGCCGGCCCGGGTGCCGTCGGCAGGATGAGCACCACGCCCTTGTCCAGCGCCTCCTCCATTGCCGCTGCAATCTCCTTGCGCGTGGCGTCGGCCTTCTCGAAGGTTGCGGCGTCGACTGCTTTCGCCGCTGCAAATCGCGCTGCGATATCCGGGCCGAGCTTTGCGTTGTTTGCCTCGACCCAGATGCCGATCGCCCGCCACACATCGCGACCTTGCCACAGCCGAAAAGCCTCCGCCCTCTCCGCCGCGCCGACGATCGCAAGTGGATCTCTGACGACCCGACCGATCCGATCGGCCGCCGCCTCGGCATAGGGCCTCAACGCGTGCGCGACCCTGGGATCAAGGGCATCCCAGATATCGGCCGGCAACCAAGGCGTGGAATAGTCCGCCACCCCGGAAAGGCCGAAGACGCCGCCGACGCGCGCCAGCATAGCTGCATCGCGGGCAAACCAACCGAGAGCATCGAAGCCGGGTGCCATGGGGACGACACCGCTCATATCGACGGCTCCGTGACTCGACCGAATTCCGAAGATGCCGCAGAACGAGGCCGGCAATCTAACGGAACCGCCGGTATCCGTTCCAAGCGCGAAGTCGACCAAACCGGCGGCGACCGCCGCAGCCGAGCCCGAGGACGATCCGCCGGGCACTCGCTCGGGTGCCGCGCTGTTCAACGGCGTGCCGTAGTGCGCGTTCGTTCCCATTAGACTGTAGGCGAACTCGTCCATATGGGTCTTGCCAACGAGGCTCGCGCCCGCCGAAAGCACGCGTTCCACGGCCGATGCATGCGCGCCAGCGGCCGGCTGAGCAGCACGCCATGCAGGATTGCCGTTGCCGGTCACCTTTCCCGCGACATCCAAGTTGTCCTTCGCCGCGAAAGTCAGACCGCTGAGAGGACCGGCTGCCCCCATGAGCGGGGACTGGAAGACTTCGATGAAGGCACCAACGGTATCGTCGATGAGTGGCATGTGCGTTATCCATGGAGGCGGCTGTGAAAGTTGCTATTAAACCAGGTTAGAAACAACGTCTAAGCGTTTATAGCGTCGATAAAAAGTCGAAAGCGATTGAGACCGCTCTCCCGTCAAAGTACCCCCCAGCCGCGATAGCGGCCACGCCCCGTCATTTCGCGAATACCGAGTTCGGCCACGAGATTGAGCGCGCCTCGCGAGGTAACGCCGACATGCTTGGCGACCATATTGGCGGAGACGATAGGCCGGGACAGTACCAGTTCGACCACCCCCGGCAGGCTGCTGTTTGAACGTCGGTCCTTCAGTCTTCGCTCCATCTGGGTCTTCGCAAGCAGCAGTCGATCGAGCTCGCGCAACCCGGCGTCGGCGGCCTCGACCATGGCGTCGAGAAAGGCCGCGAGCCTGACGCCGCGCTCGGGCGCGCGACGTCGCTCGTGGCGCACCGCTTTCAGTCCCACGTTAAGAGAGAAGAAATGCGATGCCGTCTTGCCGCGGCTGCGCAGATAAGCGCTCACGAGCAGGCTTCCCAGCCAATGCTGGCGCCGCAGCGGCTCTATGCGCTCCCACGCGTCTAAGAGCACCGCGGCGGCAAGCGCCGGCGGCAGCAGATCGGCTTTGCGAATGATGTCCCGCCACGCCTCCATGCGCGCGACCTCATCCCAGTCCTCGTCATGCACGAGGCCGAGTGGATCCACGAGGGACGCGCTCGCGGTCTCGGCAATCCGTTCTCCCGCAAGCGCCCGGTCCGAACGCGCAATGACTGCATCGATCTCGGCAAACGCTTTCACCAGCGCATCTGGCGTTTCGTCTTCGTCCTCCAATGGTTCCTGCAGCGCTGCTTCGTTCCGTGTCGCTGTCGACTGCACAGCGTCATCGCGGACGGAACCGCTGGTTCGCAGGGTCGCAAGACCTGCAGCGCTCAGCCACCAGTCCGGTTCGGAGTGCCAGAGGCGTCGGCGGGTTCGCAATATGGCGTGCGCGATCGTGAGTTCATGGGTGGGCGCGCGCGCGTCCATATGCGCATCGTGCAGCACCAGATCCTCGACATGAACCAGCTCGCCGCTCACCCACAGAGCCGCAACGGAATCGAAGAAATGCCCGCGCTCGCGGAACCCTTCGCCGACCGGATGTCGCAAGACCCGCTCATCGAGACGCGCGATCATATCCTCAGCGCGCGTCATCGCGGGCAGCAGGGTTTCGATCGGCAGGGATTGAAAATCGTATCGCATTGGAATCATGCCATGGTATTTGTCTTGCGGAACCTACCACCGCCCCTCACTTCCAGATAGCCAACCGATAACCACCAGCCTCGATAATTTCCACTTGACCCTCCAGTTGCTGGAAGGTTCATAAGGGATCCAACGCTCGAAAGGGCATGGAGCTCCAAGCATGACATTGCACGACGAACATCCGCACAGCCATGATCACAATCCAGCCTCGCCGGGAGCGCCGGTCACGCGCGATCCCGTTTGCGGCATGCTTGTCGACCCTGCCGCGGCCAAGCCGTCGATCACCTATCGCGATCACACCCATCAATTCTGCTGCCAAGGCTGCCAGGACAAATTCGAGGCCGCACCGGAGCAATATCTGATTGCAAAAGACCCGGTCTGCGGCATGAGCGTCGACCGCGCGACAGCAAGGCATTTCCTTCGGCATCAGGGGGAGAAATTCTACTTCTGTTCCTCCGGCTGCAAGGCGAAGTTCGAGGCGACCCCAGACGCCTACCTTCGCGGCGACCGTCCGACGCCACGTCCGATGCCCAAGGGCACGCAATATACCTGCCCGATGCATCCCGAAATCGTCAGCGACGGCCCGGGCGACTGCCCCAAATGCGGGATGGCGCTTGAGCCGATGGGCGTTCCGGCAGAAGGCAACGCGCCGAACCCCGAACTCGTCGACTTCACGCGCCGCCTCTGGATCAGCGGAGCCTTTGCCATCCCGTTGCTTCTCCTCAGCATGGGCCCGATGCTGGGAGTGCCGCTACGCGGCTGGATCGGCGAGCCCATCGCGACATGGCTGGAACTGATGCTCGCGACGCCTGTCGTGCTCTGGGCGGCCCTGCCCTTCTTCCGTCGCGCCTGGAATTCGCTGATCAACCGCAGCCCCAACATGTGGACGCTGATCGGTCTCGGCGTCGGCGCGGCCTATCTCTATAGCCTCGTCGCAACCCTCGCTCCCGGAATTTTCCCGATGAGCATTCGCGGCCACGGTGACGCGGTACCGGTCTATTTCGAAGCGTCGGCGGTGATCGTGGCTCTGGTCTTCGTTGGCCAGGTACTGGAACTGCGGGCTCGCGAGCGCACCGGCTCGGCAATCCGCGCCTTGCTCGACCTTGCGCCGAAGACCGCCCGCAAGATCTTTCCCGAGGGGCGCGAGGTCGACGTGCCGGTCGAAGAGATCCACGTTGGCGACAAGCTCCGGGTGCGGCCGGGCGAGCGTATTCCCGTCGATGGTACCGTTGCCGAGGGACGTTCGGCGATCGATGAATCGATGATTACCGGCGAACCGGTCCCCGTGGAGAAAGAGGCCGGCGATCGCGTCACCGGCGGCACGATGAACCGCAACGGCACGCTCGTGTTGGTCGCCGAGAAGGTCGGCGCCGACACGATGCTCGCGCGCATTGTCGAGATGGTGGCAAAGGCACAGCGCTCGCGGGCGCCGATCCAGGGTATGGTCGATCGCGTCTCCGCCGTTTTCGTGCCCGCTGTCGTCCTTGTTGCCGTCACCGCTTTTGCGGCCTGGGCGATCTTCGGGCCAGAGCCGCGGCTGGCGCATGCGCTCCTTGCCGCCGTCTCGGTGCTCATCATCGCCTGCCCTTGCGCGCTTGGGCTCGCAACGCCGATGTCGATTATGATCGCGACCGGCCGTGGCGCGCAGGAAGGCGTACTGATCCGCGACGCGGAGGCGCTGGAACGGCTCGCGAAGGTCGACACGATTATCGTCGACAAGACGGGGACACTGACCGAAGGCAAGCCGCGGCTGACCGATGTCATCGCGTGGACTGGGTTTGACCAGGTGCGTCTGCTGTCGCTCGCCGGCGGCCTCGAGCGCGGCTCCGAACATCCGCTTGCCGAGGCGATCGCAAACGGTGCCGTCGAGCGCGGCGCCGTCCTCAGCGAAATTTCGGCCTTTGAGGCCGAGACCGGCAAGGGTGTTCAGGGCATGATCGAAGGCAAGGCGGTGGCCCTTGGCAACGCTGCAATGATGGCGGATCTGAACGTCGATTTGCTGGGCGCGCGCGATGACGCCGAACGCCTGCGCGGCGAAGGCAAGACGGTCATGTTCCTCGCCATCGACGGCAATCTTGCCGGGTTGGTCGCGGTGGCGGATCGGATCAAGTCCACCGCGGCCGCGGCCATCCGAACACTGCACCAGAGCGGGCTGAAGATCATCATGGCGACCGGCGACAACGCGGTCACGGCGGCCGCCGTAGCGAGATCGCTCGGCATCGACGAGGTGCGCGCCGACGTCCTGCCCGAAGGCAAGCTGGCGCTCGTCAACGCGCTGCAGGCTCGGGGCGCGACAGTCGCCATGGCGGGGGATGGTGTAAACGACGGGCCGGCGCTCGCGGCCGCCGATGTCGGCATTGCCATGGGCACCGGCGCCGATGTCGCGGTCGAGAGCGCCGGCATCACGCTCGTCAAGGGCGACCTTACCGGAATCGTCCGGGCGCGGCGCCTGTCGGAGGCAACGATCCGCAACATCCGCCAGAATCTCGGGTTCGCTTTCGGCTACAATGCGCTCGGTGTACCGCTCGCGGCCGGCATTCTCTATCCGGTCTTCGGTCTGCTGTTGTCCCCGATGATCGCGGCGGCGGCCATGAGCCTTTCGTCGGTTTCCGTCATCACCAACGCGCTCAGGCTGCGAGGCGAGAAATTATAGGAGGCTTGAGATGAATATCGGCGAAGCATCGGACCGCTCCGGCCTGCCGGCCAAGACGATCCGCTACTACGAGGAGATCGGCCTTATCCGCCCGGATCGCCATGACAACGGCTATCGTGACTATGGCAACGACGACGTGCACAAGCTTCGCTTCCTGCAGCGCTCGCGAGGGCTCGGCTTTTCGGTCGAGGAGTGTAGGCAGCTGCTCGCGCTCTACGAAGACAAGAGCCGCGCCAGCGCCGACGTCAAGGAGATCGCCTCCTCAAAGCTTTTCGAGATCGATCGGAAGATCCGCGAATTGACGGAGCTCAAGCACACGCTCGAGCATCTCGTCCACGCCTGCCACGGCAACAGCCGGCCGGATTGTCCCATCCTAGAAGAACTGGCAGACGATCTACCGGCTACGAACGCCAGAAGATAACGGATAACGATCAATCCGGCCTTTCGATCGCGATCGCCGTCGCCTCGCCGCCACCGATGCAAAGCGACGCCACACCACGTTTCGCGCCCCGGCTTTCGAGTGCGTAGAGCAGGGTCACGATAATGCGCGCGCCAGTCGCCCCGATCGGGTGACCGAGCGCGCAGGCGCCGCCATTGACGTTTAGCCGATCGCGCTCGATGCCGAGATCCTTGGCCGCAGCCATAGCCACCACCGCGAAGGCCTCGTTGATCTCGAAGAGATCGACATCACCGACGTTCCAGCCGGTCATGTCGAGCAGCTTGCGGATCGCGGGAATAGGCGCGGTGGTATACCAGGCGGGTTCCTGGGCGTGCGTCGCATGCGCCTTGATTTCCGCAAGAATCCGAAGCCCCTCCTTCTCGGCGATCGAACGGCGTGTCAAAACCAGGGCCGCCGCACCATCGGCATTGGCCGACGCACTCGCCGCCGTGATCGTCCCGTCCGGTCGGAAAGCGGGCCGCAGCGTCGGGATCTTTTCCGGCGTAACCTTCAACGGATGCTCGTCCTTGTCGATCATGACCGCTCCAGCCTTTGTACGCACGGCAATCGGCACGATTTCAGCATCGAACGCGCCGCCCTCGACCGCGCGGCGGGCGCGGGTGAGCGTCTCGATGGCATAGGCATCCTGATCGTTGCGGCTGAATTGAAAGGCTTCGGCAGCGGCTTCCCCGAAGTCGCCCATCGGACGGCCCTTCTCGTAAGCGTCCTCAAGTCCGTCGAGCATCATGTGATCGAAGATCCGATCGTGGCCGACCCGGTAACCGCTTCGCGCCTTGGCAAGCAGATAGGGAGCGTTGGACATCGACTCCATGCCGCCGGAGACGACGACCGACGCGGAGCCCGCGAGGATAAGATCATGGGCAAGCATCGTTGCCTTCATGCCCGAGCCGCACACCTTGTTGATCGTGGTCGCGCCAACCGCGTCCGGAACGCCGGCTTGCTGGGCAGCCTGCCGCGCCGGCGCCTGCCCCTGCCCCGCCGGCAGTACGCAGCCGAACAACAACTCATCCACTCGCTCCGGCGAGAGCCGTGCCCGCTCCAGAGCGCCCCGGATCACATGGGCGCCGAGTTCGGGGGCGGCGAGCGACGAAAGCTCGCCCTGAAAGCGCCCGAGCGGCGTGCGGGCGGCGGCAACGATGACGACAGGATCGCTGGTGGGCATGATCACTCCCTCGCTGGTCTCTGGTTTGGAGTAGCGACGGCATCCTATTACATGATGATCATCATGAAAACGAAAATCGTCCGTTACTCCTAGATCCCGGCGTACCACTCATAGCCGCGATCTTCCCAGAAACCGCCTTTGCCGCCCCATAGGCCGGCGAAGGTATCCTTGATCTCGATACGCATGAGATATTTTGCGTGCTTGTAGCCGAGGTGACGTTCGACGCGCAGTCTGAGCGGTGCTCCGTGCGCGATATCGAGATCCTTCCCGTTCATGCCGTAAGCGAGAATGGTCTGCGGATGAAATGCGTCGATGAGGTCGATGCTCTCATAGTAGCGGCCGCTGCCGTCGAGCGTCTGTTCCAGTTCGTCGGCGCAATAGAAGACCGCATAGCGGGCTTCCGGCTTGAGACCCACGCTCTGCAGGAGCTGGCCTAGGGGGACCCCGGTCCATTTGCCGATGGCGCTCCAGCCTTCGACGCAGTCATGACGGGTGATCTGCGTTCGCGACGGCAGCTTCTTCAGATCCGCCAGCGACAACTCCATCGGCCGGTCGACCAAGCCATCTATTTTCAGTCGCCAGTTCAAAAATCCGTCTTCCGAGAGACGCGCATACGCTTCGTTGTCAGGGTTGCTGGTGCCGTTGGAACGAAAGACCGGCGACAGGTCGGCTTCGGTAAACTCACGCGCCAGCTTCTGAGGGGAAACGATCAGTCGCTGAGCGCGCATTGTCAGGCCCTCGGCAGCATTCAACACCTTCTGAACGTCTTCGCTCTGAACAACGTCGTCACACCCGGACAGGCCGACGGCGCCGACGCCCACTGCGGAGCCGATCAGAAAACGGCGACGGGTAAGAAAGCCTGTCATCGCTCGCTGCCTCCGCTGCGGATCGCGTAGCGGCCGGTGATCATGGAGCGGAGGTTGTTCCAGAAGCCGGAAAGTAGGACCATCGCAATGTGAACGACGACAAAAAGCACGATTGTCCAGGCGCTGATGAAATGGATCGCGCGCGCCGATTGGCGCCCCCCGAAGATATCGAGGAGGAAGGGAAAGCCGGCGTCAATGCCCGGTGACATGGTGAGGCCCGTGGCCAGCATCAGCGGCAGCAGAATAAAGGCGGCGACGATATAGGCGAGTTTCTGCAGGGAATTGTAGCGCCGCGCGCTATCTCCCTTCGGAAATCGAAGATGCGAGTGCTCGACGATTTCGTGCCAGATATGACGCGGCGTCACCTCGTTGCCGGAGGGCGCAAGATCGCGGCGGAAGTGACCCCCAATGAAACCGCAGAGAATATAGACCAGGCCATTGATGACAAAGAGCCAGGCGAAGAAGAAGTGCCAGCGCCTTCCCGTGGCGAGATCCTGGTAGCTCGGGATCGTCGCCCATGAGGGAAAGCCGCGTTCGGTCAGTTCACCGTCCACCTTCGACGCCCCGAGCACGCCGGTCGTCGGAATCTCGAGGCTGCCGATCCGCGTCACGCCGCGGATTGTCTCGCCATTCTCGGCCGCTCCCATTTGCAGCCAGGAGGGGTCCGCGTCCGCCCCATACTGTCCCCAGTAAAGCGCGGGATGCGCGTTGAAAATCTGGAGGCCGCTCATCAGCAGCAAGGTCAAGCAGAGGACGTTGATCCAGTGGGTGATGCGCGTCACCAGGGAATGACGTCGAATGTAGATCGTTGTCGGAGGCCCCGTTGAAGATGCTTTCACCCCATCGACATTCACGACGTCGCTCCCTTCCGGATCCGATTACGGCAAGCCAGCATCATACCATGGCGGCCGCAAGCAGCACAGGCCGCGCCCCTTCTCACATCGGTGGCGCAATGCCATGCAAGCCGACGACCACGCGCTCGGCTCCGGCACTGTCGCCCATGATGAAAACGCCAGCACCTGGTTTTACATCATCCTTGGTCGCGGGTGCGAAGGTCACGATCGGCGTGCCCTCGGGGATGTTGATCTTCTTTTCCTTGCCTTGGAAGGCAAGTGTCAGCGTCGGGCCGTTCACCGACTTTACGACGTTGGCGACCGTCGCATTCGTCATCGAGCTGTTCGGTTTCACATCCCAGGGACGATCGCCCTCGCCCGTTCCTTTCATGGCGGCTGGGAAGATCACCACCTCGATAGCCCCGGCAACGCCGTTGTCCGTCGGCTGCGAGGCGATGCCGACGAAATCGCCGGGCTTGATGTCCGCCACGGACGCCGCCACGACGCCGGTGACCGCCCAACCCGGCTTCAGCTGGACAGTGACGTCCTGACCCTCACGGCTTTTCACCTTGAGGCTATTTGCGTCGACGTTCTCGATCGTACCGCGAACGCGAGTAAGCTCGGCGGCGTGTAGCGCCGCGGAGGCGCCGAGTATCATGCCTCCAATCAGGATCATGCCAAAGGAAATCATGGATTTGCGCATCATCACCGTCTCCGTGGCGTATCGCCGGTTGGTGATTTCGATGGCGCGATCCTATCGGTGGCCCGACAGCACAGCCAATCAAACAATGGTGAGGCGACCGGGATGCCGGCCGGTCTTACCCCACCGAGCGGGCGACAAAGCGCTCCATGGACTCGAAGGAAAAGGCATTGATCGGCAGGTCGGTGCCGCCATCCGCCGCAAGGTCGGCCAGGATCTCGCCGACGACGCTGGTGAACTTGAACCCGTGCCCCGAGCAAGGCGACGCCACCACGACGCGCGACGAGCCCGGCATGAAGTCGAGGAGAAAGTCCTCGCTCGGCAGCATGGTGTAGCGGCAGGTCGTCGCGTTGACGCGCAGGCCGCTCACTGCCGGCAGACGCTTTGCAACGAAGCCGTCCAATAGCGCGGTGTCGGTCTCGTTCACGGGCGGATTCGGCTGGTTGGGATCGATCGGTTCGCGAAAATGGGCGTGGCGGCCCACCTTGACGCCATCGGCGCCGATGGCCGGAAATCCGAAATAGGATCCCTCCGCGCCCTCGTCGCGCAGGAAAACCGGCATGCGCTGGGGCTGGGTGGCAAAGCCGTTCCGCGGCTGATACCAGGCAACGACTTGACGGATCGGCACGGCATGCTGCTTCAGCTGCGGCACCAGTTCCGCTATCCAGGACCCGGTTGAGACAATGACCTTTCCGGCGCGATAGGATCCTAGCGGCGACGTGATCGTCACGCCGGCGTCATCCGGCTCGATCGAAGTAATCTTCTCGCCGAGATGCAGCACTGCTCCGTCGGCCGCCGCAGTGGTCAAATAGCCCATAACAGCGATTTCCGGGCGAATATATCCCCCTTGCGGATCGAGAAGCGCGATTTCGCCCTCGTCGAGCGAGAAGGCGGGAAACCGCGCCGCCATGGCCTGCCGGTCGAGTTCTTCATAGGCGAGGCTGTGCAAAGCGCACGAGGCGCGCGTACCGGCGACGATCTTGCTGTCGGGTGCGCCGATCTGCAGCACGCCCGTCGTGGTCAGCACGTCCGTTCGCAGCCGTGCCTCAAGCATGCGCCAGTTTTCGTAGGCACGCTGAAGCAGGGGAACGTAGGACGGGTCTTCGAAATAGCCGAGGCGGATCAACCGGCTATCGCCATGCGACGAACTCAGCGCGTGCGCCGGAAAATGCGCGTCGATCCCTATCGCCCGGACGCCCCGCGCCGAGAGAAAGGCGAGTGCGGCACTTCCCATGGCGCCAAGGCCAATCACGGCTACGTCGAATTGCGCTGTCATCAAGCAGTCTCCTTGGAAGTCGGTGCCGGCGAAATCAGGCCGACGGCGGCACGCCTTCGCGGATCAGTCCCCGGACTGCCTCGATATCGCCGCTGAGCGGGCGATCGTCGGCATAATGCGCGATCCGGCCGCGCACGAGCCCGTAGATCTCGTCCGTTCCTGCTGCACGAGCGGCGGTGGAGGCGAGGAAGTCGTGCGCTTGAGACGCCGCCATCAACTCGATCGCCAGAATGTATTCGGCGTTGTCGATGACCGAGAGAAGTTTGTTCGCCGCCGCCGTCGGGTGCGCGAGAAAGTCTTCCTGCAGAGCCGAAGTGAGCCCGCCATCCGTGGATGCAGGCGCGGCGAGGCGACGGTTTTCGTTGCTCAGCGCCGCTGCCGTGTACTGCGCGATCATGAAGCCGGAATTGCTGCCCGCGTCGCTGGCCAGAAACGCCGGAAGGCCGCTCACCAGAGGGTTGACAAGCCGGTCCATGCGGCGCTCGCTCATGGCGCTGATCTGCGCCAGTGCGATCGCCAGACTGTCCGCAGCCTGGCCAAGGGCTGGCGCGACGGCGTGGGCTTCCGAGGAAACGAGCGGACGGTCCACCGTTCCGGAAACCGCCGGGTTATCGGTGACGGAGGCAAGCTCCCGATCGACCACAGCCGCCGTGTTGTCGAAGACATCACGCGCAGCGCCGTGAGCATGCGGAACGGAGCGCAGGCTGAGCGCATCCTGGGTCCGCTTACCAAGCGCTGCGGCGACAAGGCCACTGCCGCTCAGGCGCGCCCGCAGGGAGGCGCCGACCGTCGCGATCCCCGTGGAGGGGCGGAGTGCCAGCACCGCGTCATCGAAGGCCGTCATCTGGCAGCCCGCCGCCTCCAGCGTCAGCGCAGCCACCGCATCCGCCCATTCGAGCAGGCGTTGGGCGCGCAGCAGCGCCACGCTCGCGAGCCCGGTGGCGCAAGCCGTGCCGTTGACGAGGCTGAGCCCCTCCTTGGCGCCGAGAACAAGAGGCGCAAGCCCGATTGCCGCAAGGGCGTCCTTGCCGTTCATGTCGGTGCCGCCAACCCGTGCGCTGCCCTCCCCCAAAAGCACGAGCGCCGTGTGCGCGTTATGGGTCAGATATCCTGCCGAACCTTTCGACGGGACGTCGGGAATGCAATCCTTTTCGAGAAAGGCGGCGAGATGACGAACAATCTCAAGGCGTACGCCGGAATGGCCGTGGCTGAAATTGACGATCTGGGCTGCGATCACCGCGCGTACTTCGCGCGGCGCCAGCCGTTCGCCGACGCCACACGCATGGCTGAGGATGATGTTGCGTGACAGCCTGCTCTGGGAGGCCCGGTCGACGACCGTATCGGAAAGGGCTCCGACGCCGGTATTGACCCCATAGGCGCGCACGCCGGTGTCAACAATGCGCTCAACGATACGGCTCGCCAGTTCCACGCGCTGCCAGGCGGCTTGCGAGAGCGTCAAAGCCTCGCCTTCGGCGACGCGGCCGATGCAGCGCCAGCTTACGACATCATTGATAGTCACAGTCATGACGGGTTTCCAAAGTGTCCGATGAACTGGCGGAAAGCCGGCGAAGCACCGCTGCCGAACATGTCGTCCGGCGCGCCGGAGCTGTCTATCTGGCCCTGTTTCATGAAAACGACGCGGTTCGAGACGTTGCGGGCAAAGCCCATCTCATGCGTGACGACGAGCATTGTCATACCTTCTTCCGCGAGCGAACGCATGACCCTCAACACTTCGCCGACAAGTTCGGGGTCGAGCGCCGAGGTCGGCTCGTCGAAGAGCATTACCTTCGGTTTCATCGCGAGCGAACGGGCAATGGCCGCGCGCTGCTGCTGTCCTCCAGACAGATGCGCGGGATAGGCATGGCGCTTGTCGGCGATGCCGACCTTTTCGAGAAGCGCCTCGGCCTCGGCGATGCATTCGGCGCGAGGGCGCTTCAGCACATGAAGCGGTCCCTCGATGACATTCTGAAGGATCGTCATATGGGACCACAGATTGAAGGACTGGAACACCATGCCGAGTTCCGAGCGGATGCGATCAACCTGCTTCTGGCTTTCAGGCCGGGTCTTGCCGCCCTTGTGAACCATGCGGATCTGTTCGCCATCGACCCAGATCTCGCCGTCGTTGGCAATCTCCAGGAGGTTGATGCATCGCAAAAATGTGGACTTGCCGGAGCCCGAAGAGCCGAGCAGCGAAATGACATCGCCATCCTCGGCATCAAGGGAAATGCCGCGCAAGACCTCGTGCGTGCCGAAGCTCTTATGAATGTTGCGAACCGAAAGTCGAGTTACGCCGGGCATGATCGCTCCAATTCCGTTTGGGCTTTCTTGTCACGCCTTCAGCGCCGCCGGTGCGGCTCTGCGGTGACGGGACAGCCTGTATTCCAGCAAGGACATGGCCTGCAGAATGATAAAGTTGAGGGTCAGGTAGATGAGCGCCGCGCAGAGGAAGACCTCCATGGTGCGGTAGCTGTGGGAAATCAGCCGCTGGGCCACGCCGGTCACTTCCCAGACGGTGACAAGGCTCGCAAGCGCCGTCGACTTCATCATCAGCACCACTTCGGTCGAATAGGCCGGAAGCGCGTGACGAAAGGCGATCGGCGCGAGGATGCGCCGGACGAGAAGAGAACCGGACATGCCGATCGACCGCGCGGCTTCGAGTTCCTTCGGCGAGACCGCGCGGATACCACCGCGAAAGATCTCCGCCGAATATCCCGCGGTGCAGAGCGCCAGCGACAGCACTGCACAGACGAAAGGCTCGCGCAGCAGCGGCCACAGGAAGCTGTAGCGAATGAAGCCGAACTGCCCGAGACCATAGAACACGAGGAACATCTGGATCAGCAGCGGCGATCCGCGGAAGATAAAAATGTAACCCTTGGCGAAGGCGGAGAGGACGGGGTTCCCGCCGACGCGCATCCAAACGATCAGCAGCGCCAGCAGGCAGCCGAAAAACACCGACAGTGAAAACAGCGCCAGCGTCATCGGTACTGCCGCGAGCAACGTGATCATGGTCTGGGAGAGGAATGCAAAATCCATGACCGCCTCCTCACGCCTGACCCATGGCCGCGGACGGCATGCTGCGGTTCGCGCGACGCTCGGCGCGGGTGAAAACGCGGTCGGAAAGGCTTGTCAGGATCAGGTAGAGACAGCCGCCCACAATGAAGAACAGGAAGTACTGCCGCGTCGAGCCGGCGGCCACCTGGCTCGTTCGCATGAGTTCGGCCAGTCCCGTAACCGAGATGAGCGCCGAATCCTTGAGGCTCAACTGCCAAACGTTGCCGATCCCTGGAATGGCAAAGCGCAAGACCTGCGGCATGATGATGCGCCGCAAGCGCATGCCATGATGCATGCCGATTGCTTCGGCCGCTTCCAATTCACCTTTGTGGATCGCAAGATAGGCGCCTCGGTAGACTTCCGCCTGATAGGCACCGGAGATGATGCCGACCGCAAGCGCGCCGGCGATAAACGACGGCAGCCCGAGGAAACCCTCATAGCCCATCGCCTTGCCGATCGCCGTCACGGCGCTCGATCCGCCGAAATAGATCAGGTAGATGATGAGCAACTCGGGAACGCCCCGAAAGACGGTCGTATAGGCGTTGCCGAGCGTCGCGAAAACAACGTTGCCGGAGAGCTTCGCCGAGGCGACGATCGCACCGAAAACCGCGCCGATCGCCAACGCGACGGCGGTCACGCAGAGCGTGATCAACGTCGCCAGGAGGAGGAGCGCGCCCCAACCCTTTGCGCCGAAGCCAATGAGTTCAAATATCGACATTGCCGGTATCCCCGTTCTTGCGCCCGGCGCTGCCAGTCCGATACGGACGAGCGCACAAGCGCAGTTCTTCGGCAGTTTGTGGCTTCTTCCGCGCTGAAGGCGCCAGCTCTCGGGAACGCATTCCAATCCCGCATACCGCCATGAGGCAGTTCGGGACTACCCAAAGCGCCCGAGGTCGTGCCCTTCTCGCGCGGATTGCTTCCGACCCGAAGAGCCGGAAGCAATAGGCTTTATTGCGGAGAAACGTCCGTCTTGAACCACTTCATCGACAGGTTCTTGACGGTCCCGTCGGCAAGCGCGGACTCGATCGCCTTGCTGAACATGTCGCGAAGATCGGTGTCGGCCTTGCGAACTCCAAGGCCCTCGCCGGCACCCCAGATCGAGCCGGTGATTTCAGGTCCGGTGAAGACAAGTGCGCCGTTTGCGGCATCGAAGGCCGTCTGGAAATAGACGGCATCGTCAAAGCCGAGGTCGATACGGCCGGTCTGGAGGTCGAGGTCGCGATCGGCGCCGGTCTTGTACTCGCGGATGGTCGCGATGTCGCCGAAGTTGTCGTAGATGAACTTGGCATAAACCGTCGCCGCCTGGATGCCGATGGTCTTGCCCTTGAAGGCTTCCTTCAGCGCGTCGATTTCCTTCACGCCTGTCTGGCCCGGGGTCATCTTGACTGCGGCGCCCGAACCTGCGGCATTCGCCACCGGGCTATCCTTGGCCGTTGCAAAGGCTGCCGGCGTTGCGGCATAGGGGATCGTGAAGTCGATGACCTGCTTGCGCTCGTCGGTGATCGAAAGCGCATCCATGATGATGTCGAACTTGCCGGCATTGAGCGCCGGGATCATGCCGTCCCAATCGGAGGGTACCAGCTTGCACTCGACGCCAGCCTTCTCGCAGAGGACCTTCGCCAATTCCGGCTCGAATCCGCCGAGCGTGCCGTCGGCATTGGTCATGTTCCAGGGCGCATAGGCGCCTTCGAGAGTGATCGTGACCGTCTTCCAGTCCTTCGCCTGCGCGGCCGGTCCGGCAACGACAGAGAGAGCCACGGCGGCGGTCATCAATAGGGATTTGATTTTCATACGGAGTTCTCCTCTTGAGATCGAAACGGGTCTTAACTTATCCGGTTCTTGCCGATCTGCGCCGGCTTGCCCGACCTGTCGATCCCGGAGGATCGAGCAGATCAGTTGTATAGGGTACCATATGAGATTTTTTATGATATGCAAGTCGTAAGTGGAGTTATGAAGCCAAACAGGCCACCACACAAGGAAGAGCAATGATGCGTCCACGCGACATGAAACGCGAACTTGCCAAAAACGACGGCGGCCCGCTCTATGCCGGCGTCAAGCAAGTAATCCTCGATCGCATCCATAGCGGCGAATGGCCGCCGAAGCATCGCGTGCCCTCGGAAAACGAACTGGTTGTCGATCTCGGCGTCAGCAAGATGACCGCCAACCGCGCACTGCGCGAACTGGCAAACGAGGGTGAACTGGTCCGCATCCAGGGCGTCGGCTCGTTCGTCGCCGAGCGCAAGGGATATTCGGCGCTGTTCGAGGTACGCAACATCGCCGACGAGATCCACGAGCGTGGTCATTCGCACGAGGCCTCGGTGGTCATTCTAGCCCGCGAAACGGCCTCTCCGGAGGTTGCGGATGCCCTCGCAGTGGAAATCGGCGCTCCGGTATTTCATTCGCTGATCGTTCACAGCGAGAACGGCGTTCCCGTGCAGATCGAAGACCGCTTCGTCAATCCTGACATGGCGCCGGCCTATCTGGAGCAGGATTTCACCGACACGACGCCAAACGCCTATCTCACAAACGCCGCCCCCTTGAGCGGCTCCGAACATATTGTCGAAGCAGCCATGCCGCAGCCATGGGAATGCAAGCTTCTGATGATCTTGAAGACCGAACCGTGCCTGATGATCCGGCGCCGCACATGGTCCGCAAGGCAGGCGGTTTCGGTCGCGCGGCTCGTCTATCCCGGACAGCGCTACCGTTTGCAGACACAAAGCGGCGTGCCTCAAGACGACTAGCTGCCTTGCACGTGTTGTATAGGGAACCATCCGCGCCGAACATAATTTTCGACAGCGGCTGCCTCAAAATACGACCAGGTAGCTGCTAGTGTACGATTCCGTTCGCCAGGAGGACAGACTGATGGCAATACGCTCTCTGCTGATCGGCATCAGCCTCATCGCTGCGCTCGTGCTCATCGTCCTCAGTATTCTGCTCGTCAATCCGACGCGGCCCATGCATGAATCGACGGGTCTCATGCCGGCCCCCACCGCCAGCCCGCAACAGTAGCGTCCGGAACCGTTGCTTGCCGCCAGACGTTGTTTTCAGGGATCAACAACGAGGCAGGTACCCATGCGATTGATGATACTCGTCGTAATCTTGATGGTCGTCTCCGTCCTCAGCATCACGTTCCTTGGCAAGTCAGGCAACGGCCAGCAGACCGAAAGCGCGAACATCGAAGCCACCGTTCACGTGCCCGCAGCCAATCAGGCGCAGCAAGCAGCAGTTCCATCAAACCATCAGGAGTGATTATCTCGCCTGTTCCGGTGCAAATCGGGCGACGAGCACATGGCGGTCACCCGGATAGGTCAAGCGCACATGAGTGATCGGCCCTGCTCCGCTCCAGGTTCGCCGCTCGACGACGAGGCAAGCCGTGCCGGTGTCGATGTCCAATCCCTTTGCGGCATCCGCGTCGGCCGCCATCGCGCGGATCATGTTTTCAGCCGCGCTCCAGGGAACCTGATTGATAAGCCAGGCCCCGGGCGCAATCGCATCGAAATCGGCTTCGGCGGCTTCAGGCACGGTGACGAGGCTGATGAGACGGTCTTCCAGGCAGAACGGGCGCTTGCCGGCGTAGTGGACACAGGCAATTTCAACGAGTTGAGAAGCAGTCGGCAGTTCCAACCGGCGAAGATCCTCGGCCCGGCTCTTGCGAATGAGGCGCTTGGTCATCGTGTAGGAATAAGGCAGGTTGAGCGATAGCACCTCCGCCTTGATGTCGTGGATCTCAAGGACAGCGGACTGCGCCTGCGGCTGTGAGACAAAACTGCCTGAACGCTTCCTGCGTTCGATCAGCCCTGCCTTGGCAAGCTGCGTCATTACCTTGTTCACCGTCATGCGCGAGCAATCATACTGATCGGCGAGGTCCACCTCGAACGGGATGCGGTGCCCCGGCGGCCACTCGCCCGAAACGATGCGGCCTTCGATCTCGCCCAGAATGCGTTGGTGGAGTGTCATCGTTTCCTTGGGAGGGCTCATGCAGTTCGTCGTATCCTTTTCAAACCACAGGCACCACCGCGCGTGTCATGACCCTATGGAGTAGCCGCAACCGCCGATAAAATCCACCAGCGACTACGGCAAGCTCCTCGTCAGCCGAGCAATTCCGTCATTGCATCGCGGAAGCGTCGCTCGATCGCTTGACGGCCGACATGGCGACCCTCCTTGACCCGCTTGCGCCCGAGCGCCCAGACGCTGTCGATGCGGACGCCGCCTGCGAACACCCAGTGATCCAGCAGCTGATCGCCCGCAAGATATTGCACGGCGCTCACATCCAGCGAAACGATGTCGGCGTAATTGCCCTGACGCAAGCCGCCCGGAGCCTTGAGCGCCGCTCCGCCGCCGACGATTGCCTGATCGAAAAGCCCACGCGCCGTCGAGCCGCCCGGCGTTGCAATCACGTTGCGGGCGCGCAACGCCAGGCGCTGCGAATACTCGAGCTGTCGTAGTTCTTCGGGGATTGAAATGAGCACGTTGGAATCCGAGCCGACGCCATAGCGCCCACCCTCCTCCAGGAACAGCGGAGCCGGGAACGTGCCGTCGCCAAGATTGGCCTCGGTCACCGGGCAGAGACCGGCGATCGCGCCGCTCCGCGCCATGCCACGCGTCTCCGCCTCCGTCATGTGCGTTGCATGGATCAGGCACCAGCGGCCGTCGACAGGCGCATGATCGAGCAGCCAGCCGACCGGTCGCGCGCCGGACCAGGCGATACAATCCTCGACTTCCTTGACCTGTTCGGCGACATGAATGTGGATTGGGCCGTCGCCCGCAAGCGGCACGACCTTTGCGAATTCCTCCGGCGTCACCGCCCGGAGACTATGGGGAGCGACGCCGAGTTCGGCGCCGTCCAGCCGACCGACCACCGTCCGGCAGCCGGCCATCAGCGCTTCGAAACGATCGACGGAATTTATGAAACGACGCTGCCCTTCGATCGGCGCTGCGCCGCCAAACCCTGAGTGAGCATAGAAGACGGGCAACAGCGTCAGGCCGATCCCCGTTTCAGCGCTGGCGGCACCAATCCGCTCGGCAAGCTCGGCGATATTATTATAGGGCGTACCGTCCTTGTCATGGTGGAGGTAATGGAACTCGCCGACGCGCGAGAAGCCCGCCTCCAGCATCTCCATATAGAGCTGCGCGGCAACCGTCTCGACGTGCTTGGGCGTCATCGAAAGCGCGAATTTGTACATGACCGTGCGCCAGCTCCAGAAGCTGTCGTCTGCGGGTCCGCGCACTTCGGCAAGGCCGGCCATGGCACGCTGGAAAGCGTGGCTGTGCAGGTTTGCCATGGCGGGAACGAGGACTGCGTGGCGCTCATCGTCCGCGGCTGCCGCGACCCCGGTCTCGATCGCGGTGATGCGGCCGCCGTCGAGGGTCAGGCGCACATCCTTGTGCCATCCGTCGACGAGCAATGCCGTGCTTGCGTGAAGTTTGATCATGGCCACTTCCTTCCTCGGTTATGGACGCTGCCGCTCTTTCTTTTTCACGGAAGCGCATAAATTTCCACTTGTCACTCCGATGAATATGTATATACATGTTTGTGGGGAAGGAAAGGCGTAAAGCAAATGGGCGGGAACAATTTTTCCAACAACGGCATGCTCTCGAGGACCAAAACCCTCTGGCGTAACGCGCGTCTGGCGACGCTCGCCGGAGACGCAGGTCTCGGCATCATCGAGAAGGGCGCGTTGGTCACCGATGACGGACGTTTCGTCTTTGTCGGGGCCGAAAGCGAACTGCCGCCATCGGCCATCGAAGGCGCCGATATCGTCGATCTTGAAGGCCGCTGGGTCACGCCGGGCCTCGTCGACTGCCACACCCACATCGTCTACGGCGGTAACCGCGCACGCGAGTTCGAAATGCGCCTCGAAGGCGCGACCTACGAGGAAATCGCGAGGGCCGGCGGCGGTATCGTTTCCTCGGTGAAGGCGACAAATGCGCTTTCGGTCGAAGGCCTCGTCGATGCCGCCCTGCCCCGCCTCGGCACGCTGCTTTCCGAAGGCGTCACGACGATCGAGATCAAGTCCGGCTATGGCCTCAATGTCGAAGCCGAATTGAAGATGTTGCGCGCTGCCCGCGCGCTTGGGGCCATCCGCCCGGTGCGCGTCGTTACGTCCTATCTCGGTGCGCATGCGACGCCGGTGGAATATAGGGGCCGCAACGGCGATTATATCACCGACGTCGTTCTTCCCGGCCTTGCGCAGGCACATAGCGAGGGACTGGTCGACGCCGTTGACGGTTTCTGCGAAGGCATTGCCTTCTCGCCGGACGAGATCGCCCGCGTCTTCGACGCCGCCAAAGCCCTTGGCCTTCCCGTAAAGCTGCATGCCGAGCAGCTTTCCAATCTGGGGGGCGCCAAGCTCGCTGCTTCCTATGGCGCACTGTCGGCAGATCATGTCGAATATCTGGACGAGGAAGGGGCCAAGGCCATGGCCGCCGCCGGCACCGTTGCCGTGCTCCTCCCCGGCGCCTTTTACGCCATCAACGAGAAGCAGAAGCCGCCGGTCAAGGCTCTGCGGGAGGCAGGCACCCGTATCGCGATCGCGACCGATTGCAATCCCGGCACTTCGCCGCTCACCTCGCTGCTTCTGACCATGAACATGTCGGCGACGCTTTTCGGGCTTACCGTGGAGGAATGCATCGCCGGCGCTACGCGCGAAGGCGCCCGCGCTCTCGGGCTTCTCGACCGCACCGGAACGCTTGAGGCCGGCAAGTCTGCCGATCTCGCCATCTGGGATGTCGATAGTCTCGCCGAACTCGTCTACCGCATCGGCTTCAACCCACTGCATGCCCGCATTTTCGAGGGCGAAAGGATCGATCGATGACTATCGCGCTTCACCCCGGATCGGTCTCCTTGAGGGATCTCGAAACCATCTATTGGACCGGAGAGCCGGCAAGGCTCGATAGGTCGTTCGATGCCGGCATCCTCAAGGCTGCCGCCCGTATCGCCGAAATCGCGGCCGGAAACGCGCCCGTCTACGGCATCAACACCGGCTTCGGCAAACTCGCCTCGATCAAGATAGACGCGGCGGACGTCGCGACCCTTCAGCGCAATCTGATCCTCTCGCATTGCTGCGGCGTTGGTCAGCCGCTGCCGGAAAACATTGTTCGCCTGATCATGGCCCTCAAGCTCGTATCGCTCGGTCGTGGCGCCTCAGGCGTCCGCATCGAACTGGTGCGGCTGATCGAAGACATGCTCGAAAAAGGCGTCATTCCCCTGATCCCTGAAAAGGGCTCCGTCGGCGCCTCCGGCGATCTGGCGCCTCTCGCCCACATGGCAGCCGTCATGATGGGTCACGGCGAGGCCTTCTATGCTGGTAAACGCATGGACGGCGCCGCAGCGCTCCGCGAGGCGGGCCTGACGCCGGTCGTACTCGCCGCTAAGGAAGGCCTGGCGCTGATCAACGGCACACAGACATCGACGGCGCTGGCGCTTGCCGGCCTTTTCCGCGCTCACCGCGCCGCGCAAGCCGCGCTGATCACCGGCGCGATGTCCACAGACGCCGCGATGGGCTCCTCCGCTCCCTTCCATCCCGACATCCACACGCTTCGCGGCCACCAGGGCCAGATCGACACAGCGGCAGCCCTTCGAGGCCTGCTTGCCGGCTCGGTGATCCGCGAAAGCCACATCGAAGGCGACGAGCGCGTGCAGGATCCGTATTGCATCCGCTGCCAGCCGCAGGTGGATGGCGCCTGCCTCGACCTGCTGCGCTCGGTCGGACGCACGCTTGAGATCGAAGCCAACGCCGTCACCGACAACCCGCTGGTGCTTTCCGACAATTCGGTCGTCTCCGGCGGCAACTTCCATGCCGAACCGGTCGCCTTCGCCGCCGACCAGATTGCGCTTGCCGTCTGCGAGATCGGGGCCATCGCCCAGCGCCGCATCGCGCTTCTGGTCGATCCCGCCCTCTCCTACGGTCTGCCGGCCTTCCTCGCCAAGAAACCCGGCCTCAACTCCGGTCTGATGATCGCCGAGGTGACCTCCGCCGCGTTGATGTCGGAAAACAAGCAGATGTCGCACCCGGCCTCCGTCGACTCCACGCCCACTTCCGCCAACCAGGAAGACCATGTTTCCATGGCCTGCCACGGCGCCCGCCGGTTGCTGCAGATGACCGACAACCTGTTTGCCATCATCGGCATCGAAGCGCTGACGGCGGCGCAAGGCGTCGAACTGCGCGCGCCGCTGATCACCAGCGCGGAACTGGCAAAATCAATCGCCGCGATCCGCGCCGTAGTGCCGTCGCTCGAGGAGGACCGCTACATGGCGACCGATCTTTCCGCCGCCACCGATCTCGTCGCCAGCGGCAAGCTCAACGGCTCCGTCTCGAGCGGCATCCTGCCGAGCCTGGGAGGCTGATATGGCGGTTTTCGAAGTCGCACGGGGCTCCTCCCCCGTCATCCTCGGCTTTCCGCACACCGGAACCGACGTGCCGGCGACGATCTGGGATCGCCTCAACGACAACGGCAAGATCCTTGCCGATACCGATTGGCACATCCACAGGCTCTATGACGGGCTTCTCGACGACGCGACGACGGTGCGCGCCACGTTCCATCGCTACGTCGTCGACGCTAACCGCGATCCAGCGGGCGTCTCCCTCTATCCCGGTCAAAACACGACCGGCCTCGTGCCCGAAACGGATTTCGACGGCAAGCCGATCTGGAAGGACGGCGCCGCGCCGACGCAGGCCGATATCGACGCGCGACTTCGCGACTTTCACGCGCCCTACCACGCCGCGCTCGCCGCGGAAATCGAGCGTGTAAAGGCAATCCACGGCATCGCCGTGCTCTACGATTGCCATTCGATCCGCGCGCGCATCCCCTTTCTCTTCGAGGGCAAGCTACCGGATTTCAACATCGGAACCGACAACGGCGTCACCTGCGCCTCTGCCATAGAGCAGGCGGCGGTGACGGCAACGGCCGCGGCCGAGGGCTATACGAGCATTCTCAACGGCCGCTTCAAGGGCGGCTGGACGACACGGCATTACGGCAAACCCGAAACCGGCGTTCACGCCATCCAGATGGAGCTTGCCCAGTCCACGCATCTGGCGACCGAAGCGCCGCCTTTCGCCTACGATCCCGCCAAGGCGGATCGGCTTCGCATTCATCTCAAGGACGTGCTCGTGCGGATCGAACAGATCGCGCTCGGCCTCGCACAGTAACTAAGGGAACCCCATCATGACCAATCCTCGCCACAATGTCCGCGAAATCCGCAGCCCGCGCGGCAATCAGCTCAACGCAAAAAGCTGGATGACGGAAGCGCCCCTGCGCATGCTCATGAACAACCTCGATCCCGACGTTGCCGAAAATCCGAACGAACTGGTGGTCTACGGTGGCATCGGCCGCGCTGCCCGCACCTGGGCTGATTTCGACCGCATCGTCGAAACGCTGAAGACGCTCAATGAAGACGAAACCTTGATGGTGCAGTCCGGCAAGCCGGTCGGCGTTTTCCGCACCCACAAGGACGCGCCGCGCGTTCTGATCGCCAACTCCAACCTCGTGCCGCACTGGGCGACCTGGGATCATTTCAACGAGCTCGATAAGAAGGGTCTCGCCATGTACGGCCAGATGACCGCCGGCTCGTGGATCTATATCGGTACCCAGGGCATTGTTCAGGGTACCTACGAGACCTTCGTCGAAGCCGGCCGCCAGCACTATGACGGCAACCTTACCGGTAAGTGGGTACTGACCGGCGGTCTCGGCGGCATGGGCGGTGCCCAGCCTCTCGCGGCTGTCATGGCCGGCGCTTGCTGCCTCGCGGTCGAATGCAATCCCGACTCGATCGATTTCCGCCTGCGCACCCGCTACCTCGACGCCAAGGCCGAAACGCTCGACGAAGCCATGGAGATGATCGACCGCTGGACGAAGGCTGGCGAAGCAAAGTCGGTCGGCCTGCTCGGCAACTGCGCCGAAATCCTCCCCGAGATGGTCCGTCGCGGCATTCGCCCCGACATGGTCACCGACCAGACCTCCGCCCACGACCCGGTCAACGGCTACCTGCCGATGGGCTGGACGATGGGAGAGTGGAAGGAAAAGCGCGTCAGCGATCCGAAGGCCGTTGAAAAGGCCGCCCGCGCCTCCATGCGCGTCCACGTCGAGGCGATGATTGCCTTCCAGGACCTGGGCGTACCGACCTTCGACTACGGCAACAACATCCGCCAGGTCGCGAAGGATGAGGGTCTCGAAAACGCCTTCGCGTTCCCGGGATTTGTCCCCGCCTATATCCGCCCGCTCTTTTGCCGCGGCATCGGTCCGTTCCGCTGGGCTGCCCTTTCGGGCGATCCGGAAGACATCCGCAAGACCGACGCCAAGGTCAAGGAATTGCTGCCGGACAACAAGCACCTGCACAACTGGCTCGACATGGCCAAGGAACGCATCGCCTTCCAGGGGCTGCCGGCGCGCATCTGCTGGGTCGGTCTCGGCGACCGCCACCGCCTCGGCCTCGCCTTCAACGAAATGGTCCGCAACGGCGAACTCAGCGCGCCGATCGTGATCGGCCGCGACCACCTGGATTCGGGCTCGGTCGCCTCGCCGAACCGTGAGACGGAAGCGATGAAGGACGGCTCGGATGCCGTGTCCGACTGGCCGCTGCTCAACGCCCTGCTCAACACCGCTTCGGGCGCCACATGGGTGTCGCTGCATCACGGCGGCGGCGTTGGCATGGGCTTCTCGCAGCACTCGGGCGTCGTCATCTGCTGCGACGGCAGCGAAGATGCAGACCGCCGCATCGAGCGCGTGTTGTGGAACGACCCGGCAACCGGCGTCATGCGCCACGCCGATGCCGGCTATGAAATCGCCATTGAATGCGCGAAGGAAAAGGGCCTCCGACTACCGGGTATACTCGGAAACTGACGGCTCACAGCAGCATGACAGGGCCGCCGTATCTCGCGACGGTCTTGTCAGTTGTAAGCAGCGCCAAGTCTTCGACGAGAGACTGGGCGATGAGGATGCGGTCGAACGGATCCTTGTGGATATGAGGTAGACTCTCGACCGCAACGGCGTGATTGCCGTGGACCCCCAGTTCTTCGTAGCCGTTGTCGAGAAGATGCCGTCGAAGCAAGGTGGCGGTGACGTCAAAGTTCGGCCGACGCCCCACCTTGATGGCGATTTCCCAGATACTGGCAACAGAAAAGAAAAGCTGGTTCTCCGGGTTTTCGACCATTTCGATCAAGCTGCTCGGAAGCCGTGGCGAGCCTTCGGCAAGCCAGAGAAGAAAATGAGTATCGAGAAGGAGCCTCATTTGTCCTCAAGGTTACGGTCGAACATGGCCTCGATCTCATCGGCCATCATCGTGTCGAAATCGTCCGGCGTGGTGAACATGCCCTTCATAAACCCAATGCGCCGTTTCATGGGCACAATGGCCTCGTCGATCGGAACGACCTTGACCATGGGTTTGCCGGCTTTGGCGATGATGAAGCTTTCGCCCTTGGCGGCTTTTTCGACCAGCCGCGAGAGATGGGTCTTCGCTTCGTGGATGTTGACGGTTTCCATGTCTGTCTCTTGCGTGGACTTAGTCCACTAAACTTAGTTTACCGTAGCGCTATTTGCAAATCAGAGAAAGCGAGCCGTTTGCATGGGTAATCCCCTCGTGACGATCCTCAGGGCCAAGGATTATCGCCGCATGCCGTGGAAGAACGGCGGCGGCGAGACGGTAGAGATCGCGGTCTTTCCTGAAGGCGCCGGCCTTGCCGAATTCGAGTGGCGGATCAGCATGGCAACCGTTGCCGCCGATGGTCCGTTTTCCGTTTTTCCCGAGATCGATCGGACGCTGTCGATTATCGACGGCGCCGGCATGACGCTTGCGATCGATGGCCGCGAACCGGTCCTGTTGACCCAAGACAGCGAGCCGCTGCCCTTCGCCGCCGACGCGCCAACCTCCGCGACGCTTGTGAAAGGCGCAATCACCGACCTCAACGTTATGACGCGGCGCGGCGCGCACCGGCACAGCGTTGCGCGCGCGGTTGCGGACAACAGACGGACCATCGAATTGACGACGGCAACGACGCTCATCCTGTGTGACGGCAGCCGCCTCGATGTCACGGGGGCTGAACTGAACGCAAGCCTTGCCGCACGCGATTGCCTCGTAATACACGGCCACTGTCAGGTGGTGCTCTCAGGCGAAGGGCGATACTTCGTGATCGCGATTGAGCAGGTATAGACATTCGGTCAGCACCGCTTCTTGACGTGCAGCCATACGGCCTATCCTATCGCCGCGAGCCGATCTGGAGAGTGCTGCATGAGCGACGATAGCGAACCCACCGACAGCAAGCTGACCTTGTCGAAGCGCCGCTGGGCCGCCGAAGGTAAGTTCCTGACCGGGCGCATCAGCCGGCCCGAAACGGAGCGACTGCCACCCGGTCAGCATCTGGTGAAAAACTGGCCCGTCCTCGACCTTGGTCAGCAACCGGTCATCGCCTTGGAAAGCTGGCGTCTTGAGGTCCGCGGGCTTGTCGACCACCCCCTCGATCTCAGCTGGGCGGTATTTCAATCGCTCGATCACACCAGTCGCCTCACCGATATCCATTGCGTGACGACGTGGTCGCGCTATGACAACACCTGGGAGGGCGTGTCGACACGTGAATTGCTGGATCACGCCATGCCCAAATCCGAAGCGAACTACGTCATGCTGACAAGCTACGACGGCTACACCACCAACCTGCCCCTTGCCGATTTCGCAGCCGAGGATGCCATCCTGGCAACGCGTTGGGAGGGCATGCCGCTTTCGCGCGATCATGGCGGCCCGATGCGGCTTGTTGTGCCGCATCTCTATTTCTGGAAGAGCGCCAAATGGCTGCACCGCATAGAATTTCTCACGGCGGACAAGGCCGGATTCTGGGAGAAGAACGGCTATCACATGTACGGTGATCCCTGGCGAGAACAGCGCTATTCGGAGGAATGACGCGCGTCGTTTGGGTTGTTGCCGCCGTGTATTTCCCATCAATTTTTCGTGATGACATAAAAACGCGGAACTTTTGGAGATCTCCCGACTTCAGTGATTCGCCACCAACCCGGGAGACTAGGGCGATGTTCCTCAGATCAGTTGCAATCTCGGCATTCATCATCGGCATAGCAGGTACCGCCGCCGCGCAGAACGACACGCGCACGACGGAAATGTTCAAGGGGCCGCGTTTGCATCAGGCCTTCTCAGGTACTGACCATTCCAAGGATTCGATCCTTCCGAATGGCAACATCAATCTCGATCCGTCGATTACCGGCAGCGTCAACGACACCAATAGCTTCAGCCAGCCGCGGCTTCAGTGCGACTCGAGCCCGAACACGGTCGGCAACCGGGCAAACACGTATAATCTCGGCGCCATTTCCGGTTGCCAGTGACGCATCGAAACGTGTGACTTGCGCTTATCCCCTTGGATCGAACCGCTTCGGTTCGAGGGATTATGCGCTGTCTCGCGTCTTCAGTATGGCTGAGAACCTTGGATCGAAGGTGCGGCTGATGGGTTCGGCCGCAGCTCCGAGCGCGCTTGCCCAGGGGTCGCTCATGCCGAGTTGAAGGCGAGGCGCGCGTCGGTCGCGGTGCTCCGCAATCGAGGGCAAGAGCGGATGCATGGCCTCTATCAGCAGACGCGCCAGCGGTTCCGGCGCCGTACCGCAAAGGATGACGCTTTCGGGGTCGAATATCGTCTCGATGAGCTGAACGCTCCAGCGCAGATCCGTGGCCGCCGAGCCGATCCACGACATCAGCATCGGATCCCTGTTTTGCGAGGCAGCCGCCAGCGCCTGATAGAGATCCGGATCGGCGGCGTTCATACCCATATGCTGATAAAGCGAGGCCAGCGACGCGCGATGCTCCAGCGGCCGGCGCTCGCCCTGTTCTGAGCTGGGAGGCGACAGGACCATGCCGATCTCACCCGCATTGCCGGTCGAGCCGCTGTAGAGTTCGCCGTTCAAAATCAATCCGGCGCCGATGCCGTAGCCGAGATAGAGGCAGACGGCATGATCGAGGCCATGCGCGGCCCCGACCATCCGCTCCGCGGTGGCGGATGCGGCGGCATCGTTTTGAAGGCCGACTTCGAGCCCCGTTCCGGCAGCAAGCGTTTCCAGCAACGGAAAATTCTGCCAGGCCGCCATCATCCAGGGGTCGTCATCCTTGGCCTCCAACCCGAACGGGCCTGGCATGGCAACGCCAAGACCCACCAATCGCTTTTCGGATTGCCGGTGGAGTGTCCCGAGGTCCCTTCGCACACCCTCTATCAGGTCGAGGATCGCCTTCACTCCCAAGGCGGGAGATCCGAGCGAAAGGCTTGTTTCTGCGCGCACCAGCACGTTGCCCAGCAGGTCGACCGCGACAGCCCTGGTCAGGTATCTGTCGATGTGTAGGCCGATGGCAAAGGCGCCTTCGGCCACGAGCCGGTATGGCGTCGATGGTTGACCGCGGCCACGCCTGACGGCATCGAGCGAGACAACGAGCCCGTCGCCTTCGAGCTCTTCTACGATGTTGGAAACGGTCTGCTTCGTGAGCCTTGTAGCGCGCGCCAGATCCGCCCGCGAAAGCGAGCGGTTCACCCTCAGCGCATCCATGATCACACGCCGGTTATGGGCGCTGGCGCCTTCCTGATTGGTGCCGGTTTTGGCGCGGATCGGGCGAACATCATCCATTGGCTAATTCCCTCTTGACTTAAGTAGAATGTTGAAGAACAAATAAGTCAAGACAATTGACTTAATAAGGAACCGCAGAGTTCCGGGGGAACGCAGAGGCGGAAGACCGCTACGGTCCAAACGCCCAACGACGCTCCGACATGCTTGCCGGCGCCGCGTTCGCGCGACGTCATCCGTACCCGCGATGCGCCATCGTCAGTGTGGACATCGCATGTCATCGCGACCGTCAGTCACTGGAGGATGGAATGTTGAAATCAAGACACACAGCGCTTCTCGGCGCCGCTCTGATCGGAGCATCGTTCGCAACGCACGCCTATGCCGAAACGACGCTGAACGCGCTGTTCATGGCGCAGGCGGCCTATAGCGAGGCGGATATCCGTGCGATGACGGAGGCCTTCACCAAGGCCAATCCGGACATCAAGGTCAATCTCGAATTCGTGCCCTACGAAGGCCTGCACGACAAGACGGTGCTGGCACAGGGCTCCGGCGGCGGTTATGACGTCGCACTCTTCGATGTGATCTGGCCTGCCGAGTATGCGACCAACAAAGTGATGGTCGACGTTTCCTCGCGTATTACCGACGACATGAAAAAGGGCGTGCTGCCCGGTGCGTGGACGACGGTCCAATATGACGGCAAGTCCTACGGCATGCCCTGGATCCTCGACACCAAATACCTATTCTACAACAAGGACATTCTCGAGAAGGCCGGCATCAAGGCGCCGCCGAAGACTTGGGAAGAGCTTGCCGAACAGGCAAAGACCATCAAGGACAAGGGCCTGCTCGCAACCCCGATCGCCTGGAGCTGGTCGCAGGCCGAAGCCGCGATCTGCGATTACACCACGTTGCTCAGCGCCTATGGTGGCAAGTTCCTCGATAACGGCAAGCCGGCCTTCCAGACCGGCGGCGGTCTCGATGCGCTGAAATATATGGTTTCCAGCTATGCCTCTGGCGTCACCAATCCGAACTCGAAGGAATTCCTTGAGGAAGACGTCCGCAAGGTATTCGAGAACGGCGATGCCGCCTTCGCGCTGAACTGGACCTATATGTACAACCTTGCCAACGATCCGAAGGAAAGCAAGGTTGCCGGGAAGGTCGGTGTCGTGCCAGCTCCCGGGGTTGCCGGCAAGAGCGAAGTCTCGGCGGTCAACGGCTCGATGGGTCTCGGCATCACCGCGACCAGCAAGAATCAGGACGAAGCCTGGAAATACATCGTCTTCATGACTTCGCAGCCGGTGCAAAACCAGTACGCCAAGCTCAGCCTGCCGATCTGGGCGACGTCCTATGACGATCCGGCGGTCACAAAGGGCCAGGAAGAGTTGATCGCCGCCGCCAAGCATGCACTTGCCGCAATGTTCCCGCGCCCGACGACGCCGAAGTATCAGGAGCTTTCCACCGCCTTGCAGCAGGCGATCCAGGAATCGCTGCTTGGCCAGGCAAAACCGGAAGATGCGCTGAAGACGGCCGCCGACAACAGCGGCCTCTGACGGAAGCCTAATCGCATCCGCCGATGTCCGGGCGGCGTTCCTCCCACGCCGCCCGGATCCGTTTTTGCAAACTCAGATGTTCACGAAGGAGCGCCTCATGTCCGGCAGCTCGATGACAACCCGCGCCTGGCTCCTGATGCTTCCGCTGCTTGCGGTGATGGTAGGCGTCATCGGATGGCCGCTCGTCGATACCGTGGGGCTCTCCTTCACCGACGCCAAGCTCGTCGGCACGCCTGGCACCTTCGTCGGGCTCGACAACTACGTGAAGATGATCAGCGGTGCCAACTTCCAGCGCACGCTCATCACCACGACGCAATTCGCCGTCATTTCCGTTTTTGCCGAAATGGTGCTCGGCGTCCTCGCGGCGCTGCTACTCAATCAGGAATTCCGAGGGCGTGCCCTGTTGCGCGGGCTGATGATCCTGCCCTGGGCACTGCCGACCGTGGTCAACGCCACACTATGGCGACTGATCTACAATCCCGAGTACGGCGCGTTGAACGCTGCGCTCACCCAGCTCGGTATCATTGACGCCTACCGCTCATGGCTCGGCGAGCCGGGCACCGCGCTGGCCGCACTTATCGTCGCCGATTGCTGGAAGAACTTTCCGTTGGTGGCGCTTATAGCGCTTGCCGCCCTGCAGGCAGTGCCGCGCGACATCACCGCCGCCTCGTTGGTCGACGGCGCCGGCGCTTTCAACCGGTTTCGCTTCGTGATCCTGCCTTATCTTGCCGGCCCGCTGATGGTGGCGCTGGTGCTTCGAACGATCGAAGCCTTCAAGGTTTTCGATATCATCTGGGTCATGACACGAGGGGGACCGGCCAACAGCACCCGCACGTTGTCGATCCTCGTCTATCAAGAGGCCTTCTCCTTCCAGCGTGCCGGATCCGGTGCATCGCTTGCGCTGATGGTCACGCTGCTGGTGAGCGTGCTTGCGGCCGCCTACGCAGCCCTGGTGCGCAAAAGCGCGGGGAGTGCCGCCTGATGGAACGCCAAAGCCCTGTCTTCACCGCTTTCGTGTATGTCGCCGCGCTCGTTCTTGCGGCCGTCATCCTGGCGCCGCTCGTCTGGCTTTTCGTCATGAGCATATCGCCGGCCGCTGATCTCGCTGCCAAGCCGCTGCGCTGGTGGCCGCAGGCCGTCGATTTTTCGCGGTATGCCGTGCTGCTCTCCCGGCTCCAAAACAGCGCCGGCGCGGCCTTCACTGCCTCGCTCTTCAACAGCCTCATCGTATCGGGAATGGCAACGATCGCGGCCGTCGCACTCGCCATTCCTGCCGCCTGGGCGGTTTCGCGCACGCCGTCGGTCGGCTGGTCACTCTACATGGTGATCGCCACCTACATGCTGCCACCGGTCGCGCTTGCGGTGCCGCTCTACATGGGCCTTGCCTATTTCGGCTTGCTCAACAATGTCTTTGGGCTGGCGCTGGTGTACCTCACCATACTTGCGCCGTTCACCACCTGGCTGATGAAGTCCGGTTTCGATTCTATCCCGCGCGAAATCGAAGCCGCGGCGATGATGGATGGCGCGAGCCTGTTCCAGACGCTCCGCATCATCACGCTGCCGCTCGCCGCACCGGTGCTCGCGACGTCGGCGCTGTTCGCGCTGCTGCTTGCCTGGGACGAATTCTTCTACGCGCTGCTCTTCACTTCGGACCAGCGTGCCAAAACTCTCACCGTCGCCATCGCCGATCTCGCGGGCGGCCGCGTGTCCGACTACGGACTGATCGCTACCGCGGGCGTGCTTGCCGCCTTGCCACCCGTCGTGATCGGTCTCGTCATGCAACGCGCCTTGATTTCAGGGCTGACCAGCGGCGGCGTCAAAGGATGACCATGAACTCGAACAGCAACCGCCCAACCGGCTTGCAGGCGATCGATCGCGAGATGGCCCGCCAGCACGTCGACGCCATCGCCTCCTTCGAGGGCGCGTGTGAGACAGCCGCGACAGTCGCCGCCTCGGTGGAGGTCACCGGCAGCATTCTGCTGCTCGGCATGGGCGGCTCGCACGCCGTCAACCGCGCCGTCGAGCCGCTCTACCGCGCGGTGGGCATCGAAGCGATCGCCGTTCCGCTCTCCGAGCAACTTTGCCAGCCGCTGCCGATCGACGATCGCACCGTGCTCATCACGTCCCAATCCGGTGAGAGCGCCGAGGTGCTGCGCTGGTTCCAGGAAAACGACGGCGGCACGCAACACACCTTCGGCCTGACGCTGGAAGGCTCCTCGTCGCTCGCCAAGACCGCACCGTCGCTCGTCGGTGCCGGTGGCACCGAGCTTGCCTTTGCCGCGACGCGAAGCTTGACGGTCAGCTTCGCGTTGCATCTCGCGATCCTCGCCGCCTTGGGCAACGATCCCACGGCCGCACTTGCCGCGCTTCAGAAAGAAACCACGAAGGACAACGCGCCGGCGCTCGCCGCTTTCGCAAATGTTTCAGCGGTGGTCACCTCTGGCCGCCGTCTGCAGGGCCTTGCGGAAGCACTGGCGCTTGGCCTTACCGAACTCTCTCGCCGCCCCTGCTTTTCGCTCGAAGGCGGTCAGCTTCGTCACGGACCGATGGAGATGCTGGGGCCGGAGATCGGTGTCGTGCTCTTCCGCGGGCAGGATCACACCTCCGCGCTTGTGACCGCGATGGCCGTGTCGGCCGTGGAGACCGGCTCGCCCGTCATCATCTTCGACTCCTCTGGCGAGGCGGCCGTAGCGGGTGCAACGACGATCCCATTCGAGCCCGCTGCGGACATGGCGGCGATATTTGCGATGCTGCCTGTCGCGCAGCGTTTCATGGTCGCCTTCGCCGACGCTCGCGTCGAGAACGCAGGGACGCCGGTCCGCTCGACCAAGATCACCCGGAGTGAGTGAGATGCGTCCGCTTGCAGTTATCGGCAACGTCAATGTGGACCTGATCCTGGGACCAGCCGAGCCGTGGCCCAAGGCGGGGACCGAGGTTATCGTCGACCACGACGAGCTTCGCGTTGGCGGCCAGGCAGGCAACAGCGCACTTGCTTGGGAAGCGCTTGGCGTTGATTTCGACATTGCCGCCCATGTCGGCGCCGACGAGTTTGGCCGCTGGCTGCGCGAATCCTTTGGGGACCGCGCTGAGAAGTGGACTGTCGGCCCCGAAGGCACGACGCTTTCGGTCGGGATCACCCATCCGGACGGCGAGCGGACCTTTTTCACCACGCGGGGACACTTGCCGCGCTTTTCGCTGGCGGACGTCTTTTCCGTTCTCGACGGCGACACGCTTTCCGGCGGCTACGCGCTTTTGTGTGGCTCCTTCCTGACCGACGACCTCACCGCCTCTTATCCCGGCTTGTTCGACTGGGCGGATCGCCATGGCATCACGGTGGCGCTCGATACCGGCTGGCCGATGGACGGCTGGACGGAGGCGAACAAGCAAGCCACACGCGGCTGGTTGTCGCGTTGCGGATGCGCCTTGCTCAACGAGGTCGAGACGACGACGCTTTCGGGTCTTTCTGATCCGATCGAGGCGGCACGGGATCTCAAGAGCCACATGCCGGCCGGCGCTATCGTCGTCGTCAAGCGGGGGCCCGAAGGCGCCATTGCGATCGATGCCGACGGTTTGCTTGTGTTAGCCGCAGCACCGACCGTCAAGGTGGTCGATACGATTGGCGCGGGCGACGTCTTCAACGCCGCCTTCCTTGCGGCGCTTGCCGAGGAGAAGCCATTGGCCGCCTGCCTCGAAGCAGGAACTACCGTCGCCTCCCGCGCCATTTCCACCCTGCCCCGCAGCTATGGCGGCCCATCGTCGCCCGAAACCGGAGAGTTTCGCCGATGAGCGCGCTCGATATCCAGAATATCCGCAAGACCTATGGCGACGTCGAAACGCTGAAGGGCATCGACATTTCGCTCGAAAGCGGCGAATTCCTGGTGCTGCTTGGTTCTTCTGGATGCGGGAAATCAACGCTGTTGAACATCATCGCCGGCCTTGCTGAGCCGACCGGCGGCGACATTCTGATCGGCGGCCGTTCGGTGCTTGGCGTGCATCCGAAGGATCGGGATATCGCGATGGTGTTCCAGTCCTATGCGCTCTATCCGAACCTGACCGTCCATCGCAACATCGGCTTTGGCCTTGAGATGCGCAAGGTTCCCGCCGACGTCCGTGACAAGGCGGTGCGTGATACTGCAAAGCTGTTGCAGATCGAACCGCTGCTCGAGCGCAAACCCAGCCAGCTCTCTGGAGGCCAGCGCCAGCGCGTCGCCATCGGCCGCGCGCTGGTCCGCAAGCCGGAGGTCTTTCTGTTCGACGAACCGCTCTCCAATCTCGATGCCAAGCTGCGCATGGAGACCCGCACCGAGCTGAAGCGTCTGCACCAGATGTTGAAGACCACGGTCGTCTACGTTACCCACGACCAGATCGAAGCAATGACGCTTGCAACCCGCATCGCCGTCATGCGCGACGGACGGATCGAACAGCTCGGCACGCCGGAGGAGGTCTACAATCAACCGGCCACGCTCTATGTCGCCGGCTTTGTCGGCGCGCCGCCGATGAACATGCTGAACGTGACCGTCAAGGGTGAGCAATTGGCGATCGACAATTCCGAGATGGTTCTGCCGCTTCCGGCGCGCTTTCGTGGCATCGCGACCGATGGGCGCAGGCTCATCCTCGGCGTGCGGCCCGAGGCTATGCGCCTCGGCGAAGGCGGTGGCCTGACGCTGAAGGCCCGCGTGGATGTGGCCGAACTGACCGGTCCGGAATTGGTGGTGACTGCGCTCGTCGGCAATCAAGGGATCATGGCGAACCTGCCGCCGCGTTCAGCCGTGGCGACAGACGCGGAATTGACGCTGGTCTTCGATGAGCAGGCAATGCACCTCTTCGATCCCGAGAACGGCCGCGCTCTCGCTTGAGAAATGCTCAGACCAGAGCAACATCCATGCCGCGAAAGCGATCCGACGCACTGAGCAGCGGCTGACGATAGTAGCGGGCGCATGCATAGGTCATGCAGTCGTTGAGATCGAGAGCCGCCACACCTTCCTCGCCGGCGCGGCGCGCATAGGCCTCGCATGCAAGCGTGGCGGCTCGCGGCGGCACGGCGAGACACTGGATGTTGACGACCTGCAGAAAAGCCCTGACGGCGGCGTCGGTATCCGCGATCGGCAGCGACAGCGTCTGCGAAACGGCAATGGCGGCCCGCGCCGCCTCGATCGGAGACGTCATCCGACTGGAAGCGGTCTGCAGCCGGCGGGCGAACACTCGTGCTGCCTCTTCATCGCTCATCATGGCAGCAATCACGGAGTGATCGACGAACATCAGGTATCCACCTTGCCTGGGGCGGAAGCATTGTCCGCCCGTTTCCTCAACTCACGACAGAAGGCGACCGCGATATCCTCCAGCGCCGGCTTCGTCATCTCTTCGTCGAGAGCCTTCTGAAGCGCGCGGCGCACGGCCTCCGACTTCGACGGCGCCTGCGTCAGTGTCTGGTAACGTCGCGCCAGCCGGTCGACGGCGTCGTCCTTGATGTAAAGCGGCATGCCTTCTCCTCGATTGCATTCAGATGTCTTCACCAGCCGGCGCGACACTATTGCCCGTTTCGCCGGCGACGGTGAAGGGCGGCGCTTGCAAAGGAAATATCGCTCTTGATCTCCCGCGTCGCCATCGAGGTGATCGTGCGGTGGACCCCCGGAAGGCGGCTCAATTCCTGCCGCAGCAGGCGATCTAGGTCGGACATATCGGCGGCAAGCACGTGGAGCAGATAGTCCGCCTCACCTGTCGTCGCATGGCAGCGCCAGATGAGCGGATGCTCGCGCACCGCCGCCTCGAAGGCTTCGAAGCGCTCCGGGTCGATCGAGATCTGGACGAAAGCCTCGATGCCGAAGCCGAGCAGAGCCGGATCGAGCATCGTGCGGTAGCCACGGATCACGCCGGCTTCTTCCAGCGCCTTCACCCGTTTCCAGCACGGCGTCTTGCTGAGACCCACCTGGTCGGCCAGTGCCGCAAACGAAAGCCGCGCGTCCGCCTCGAGAGCCGTGACAATCTTCTGATCAAGTGGATTGAGGTCCATCGTTCTACAATTTTCCCATTGGATGCAGCATACGTTCTCGTTATCCTGCATTTTGAATGACAATTAGAAACAATGTTCAAGTGAAAATTCCGTATCCTTTTATTACTAAAGCGCCAAATACGAGGAACGGCACATGCAGAAGGAAGACTACTACGCTCGCATCGAGCAGCCCGAATTGCGCGACTACGGGGTCTACCTCAAGGTCGACAAGCTGCTTGACTGTCAGAAGCCGCTCTCCGACATGGTCAACGCCGACGAGCTGCAGTTCCAGGTCGTCCATCAGGTCGAAGAGCTGTGGATGAAGCTGATGGCGTATACGCTCGTCGATGTCATCGACTACCTCGAAAAGGCCGACACACACCGCATCGTGACCTTGATGGGACGCGTCCACCGGCTGATGCGCATGATGACGCAGCAGCTCGATCTCCTGGAAACCATGTCGCCGAAAGAATACCAGGAGATTCGCCTGCAACTCGGCAACGGCAGCGGCCAGGAATCCCCGGGGTTCAAGTTTTTGCTGCGCATCCCCCCTGATCTCTGGAAAGCCTTCAGGACCACCTATCTCGAAGGCCGCAACCTGACCGTCGAAGACGTCTACGATGCCAAGTACGACCACGGCGACAGCTATGTCGTGGCGGAAGCGCTGGTGGAATTCGATGAGTTGTTCCAGAAGTTCCGGGCTCATCACGTCTACCTTATCCACCGCTCCATCGGTCTCGGCTCGAAGTCGCTGAAGGGCCGTCCCGTGGACCTCTTGCAGGCAGGCGCTCGCCATCGCTTCTTCCCGGAGCTCTGGGATATCCGTTGCGACATGACGGATCGATGGGGAGCCGAATACGGTGTCGTTCGCGACACCCTGCCGCGACCCGAATCAGCTGCCGAATGAACGCTCCGCAGACCGCGTATCGCGCGGTCTGCCCACGCCCGGACTGAGATATTTCCACTCGTTAACGCGAATTCCCGGCTAAAGACGTAGAAATTAACAACGTTTCGACAATCGCCTAGATTCCGCCACGATCCCCAATAGTTTGAGCCTCAAAGAATTTGGGCAGGGCATTCGCATTTCATGGCCGACAATTTGTTGAATGTTCAGTATCCGCCGGAATCGGCCATTCCGGCGAGCACTGTGGCAAACGCGTCAGGCATCCCTCTCCTTCCTGGTTCTCCCCACCTCAGACACGCCTTTGCGGTTGGCCTCGCCGCCTGCACGTCCGTGGCGCTGCTCTCGGCGGTTCTCTATCCGATCGCTACCCGAACCGCCGTCGCGGCCGCTGTGCCCGCCCGTCCAGCAGAAATCGTCCCGCCCATTCCCGCCATGGAAAAAAGCGCCCGGCTTGCAACGAAACGCCGCTTCGACGGGAACCGCTTTGCCGAGGTGGCCGAGCAGCTTTCCAGCGGCGAGACACGCATCTTCAAGTACCACCGCACGACGCTGGTGTTCAGGGGAGACAGCGAGCGAGCCGAAGCCACTCTCGTGTCGGCAAGGGCGCGGCCCGAAATAGACGATTTCCTGCCCGGTCCGTCATTCCTCGATTTCCGCGATTTGACTGACACGATCCCGCTCGTTCGCACCACCGCGAAACGCGCGCGTCTCCCCCTCAACGGCGTGCCGCTCAACATGAGCGTCGCTGCCGCCGGGCCGGCGCCGACGCGCGAAATAAAGCGGCTCGTGACGATGCCGAAGAGCCGCCAGGATCTGGCCGATATTCTTGAGAGCGCCGGCGTCAGCGCCGACCATCGCGAGGAACTTGCGCGAGCGCTCGCAACGGACGCTGTAGCACCAGGCGACAGCTTGGAGCTACTGCTCGAAACGGATCCTTCCGACGCGCAGCCGAAGCTCATCATGGCCAAGCTGAACGGCGAAAAAGGCCGCCACGAAAAGGTGGTTGCGAAGGACGATTCCAACGGATTCGTGCCCCTTGCCGACGACCGCCTGTTTTCGACGCTCTATAGCGAAGGCCAGGCCGACGCGCCGTCGTCCTCCGAAGTTGCCGCCGTCGATCTCAAGGGCATGCGCGGCGCGGGCGCGCTCAAGCGCAGGCTCGAGAATGCCGGGCTGTCATCCAATGCCGTCGCCGATCTCATGCGGCTTGCGAAGGCGAACGATGTCGCGCTCGACGATAGCGACGATGCCCCCGACAGCATCGATCTCCTGTTTCGCAAGTCCGATGACGGCAAGACGGAGCTTATGTTCATCGAATTCCACACCGGCGACGAGGCGCACCGCTTCTATCTTCACCGCGACGGAACGGACGCTCCATCCGAGTTCTACGACGAGGCTGGTCGCTCGGTTGCAAAGGTTCTCGCCCACAAGCCGGTTCCCGGCGGCAAGCTGGGCGATGGTTTTGCCTGGCGAATCCATCCGGTTCTCGGCGTGAAGAAGTTCCATAACGGCGTCGATTTCCGTGCGCCGATGGGCAGCCCGATCCTGGCGGCAGGCGACGGCATCGTCTCGAAGATCTCGGAAGAGACCGGCTACGGAAAATACGTCCGCATTCGCCACGATTCGGGCTATGAGACCACCTACGCGCATATCGCGTCTGCCGTATCGGACCTGAAGGTGGGCCAGCGCGTCACGCAGGGACAAACGATCGCCTTCGTCGGCTCGACTGGCTATTCGACCGGCCCTCACCTCTACTATGAACTTCGCGTCAACGGACGCTACGAGGATCCGATGACGGCCTCCCTGCCGGCCGGAACGAACCTCAAGGGCAAATCGCTCGCGAACCTGCGCTCGCAGGTCGATCACGTCGAAAACATCATGAGCTATCTGGATGTGCCGCAGCAGGGCGAAACCAGCCCCTTCGCGGTAGCCAAGCCGCAACCGGCCGGCACGCAGAAGCGATAGGCGCGCCTATCCGTCCGCCCGAACCCTGATCACGGTCGCTGCGATCTTTTCGCCGAGCACCCCTGGATCGCAGGAGAAAATGCTGTCCGGCCGGCCTGCGGCGCACCAGACGACCTCATGCGCCAAGAGGCTTTCATCCAGGAACACCGGCAGCGCGACCTGATGCCCGATCGGGCCAACGCCCCCGATGGCAAATCCGGTCTCTTCCCGCACACGATCGATATCAGCCCGCTTCAGGCGAAGTCCGTAGGTCGCGGCAATGAAGGCGACGTCGGCATTGTGCGCTCCGGACACGAGGAGCAGCACGAGCCGGTTCGTTTCCGCATCGACGAAGACCAGCGATTTCACGATCTGGCCGACGTGGCAGCCGGCGGCGCTTGCGGCCTCTTCGGCTGTTCGCGTCGACTGCTCCATGCGTCTGACGACGATATCGAGGCCGAGCTCGCGCGCGGCCTCTTCAACACGCTCCAGGCTCGACAGTTTTTTAATGTCCTCGCTCACAGGTGCTCATCCTCCACGTCAATCTCGAAACGCAACTGATCGAAAGCCGGCTCAACATGTGGTGGCGTCTCGGCGAGCACGGTCTCATAGTCGAGCGGCGTATGCATGTGCGTCAGGATCGCCCGCTTCGGCTTCAGGCGCTCGATCCACGCCAGCGACTGCTCCAGCGACAGGTGGCTCGGATGCGGACGATATTGCAGGGCATCGACGATGAAGACGTCAAGGCCTTCTAGTCTTGCAACAGTTTCCGCCGGGAAATCACTGACATCGCTGCAATAAGCGACGCTCCCGATTCGAAATCCCAAAGAGCGGATGTCGCCATGTACCTGCCGAAGGGGCTGGAAATCGATGGCCCCGCCCGGACCGTTAATGACGAACGGCGCCTCGAGATCTTCGATGATCACAGGGTCGACAATCGCGGGGTAGTTGCTGCCGGGTGGCGTCTCGAGGCAGTAGGAGAAACCTTCGCGAATGCGCTCCATCGTCGGCTGGTCCGCGTATATCGGAATCCGATGATGGGCGGTGTGGAAAAAGCCGCGCAAGTCGTCCATGCCGTGAATATGGTCCGCGTGAGCGTGCGTATAGAGTACGGCATCGACCGCCGCGACACCCGATCGGATCATCTGATCGCGAAAATCGGGGCCGGTATCGACGACCACGGTTGTCAGGCCGCCGTCCGGGCCGATCTGCTCGACCAGAAACGCGGCGCGCGTGCGACGGTTCTTCAGGTTCTTCGGATCGCAAGCGCCCCAGTCGCCGGTGATACGAGGTACGCCGGGGGACGACGAGCAGCCGAGAATGGTGAAGCGTCGCCGGAAGGTCACGCCGTCAGATCCTCGGCAACTTGGAGAAGATACGATAGGCATTCTCCGTGGTGAAGGCACTGACCTCCTCGAAGCTCACGCCCAGCGTGTCGGCAAGCACCTCGGCGGTATTGACGACATAGGCCGGTTCGTTGCGTTTTCCCCGCCAGCGCTTCGGCGCCAAGTAAGGCGCATCGGTCTCCACCAGCAACCGGTCACGCGGGATCGTCTTCGCGATCTCGCGCAACTCTTCCGATTTCGGAAACGTCAGAATACCGGAAAACGAGACATAGCCGCCAAGCTCGACGCCGGTCCTTGCAAGTGCGGCACCTGACGAGAAGCAGTGCAGGATGAAGGGGAATGCGCCCTTCCCGGTTTCCTCGACAAGGATCGCCGCCATGTCCTCGTCAGCCGCCCTGCTATGGATGACCAACGGCAACTGCGTTTCGCGCGCGGCGGCGATGTGGCGAAGAAAACCGGTTTTCTGATCTTCTGGCTTCACGGTGTCATAGAAATAGTCGAGGCCGGCCTCGCCGATCGCGACGACTTTCTCGTGAGCCGAAAGGCGCACCAGATCCGCGATTTGAATGTCGAGTTCCTCGTCGGCGTTGTTCGGGTGTGTGCCAACGGAGCAGAATACCGAGGGATAGGCACGCGCAAGAGCCAACAGCCCGTCGAGTTTGCGCACGCGTGTCGAAATGGTCACCATCTGGCCGACACCGGCCGCGCGGGCGCGCGCCACGATATCGTCGCGCTCCTCGACGAAATCTGCGAAATCCAAATGGCAGTGCGTGTCGATCAGCATCTTGTCTGTCTTCTTCCGGCATGGACACCGGGCGCGGCACGCCCGGCACTCTCTGGCTTCACGCGCGGTACGCCGCGTTGATCAGTCCGTCGTCTCCGGTGGGACATAGCGCGGGAACACCGGTTTGGGAGCCTCTAGCGGCGTGCCCGGCACAAGGCGGCCGGCTGCACCCAGGCTTGCGAAATCCCGCTTGTCGGCGGGAATGGCGACGAGATCCAACAGCTTGCCCGCCGAGCCCGCCATGAAGGGCTGCAAGAGGATCGCGATCTGGCGCACGACATCGGCCGTGACGTAGAGCACCGTCGCCATGCGCGCCGGGTCCGTCTTCTTCAGCGCCCAGGGCTCCTGGCCGGCGAAATAGCGATCGGCTTCCGAGACCACCGCGATGATCGATGTCACCGCGCGGTGAATGAGCTGCTTTTCCATGTCCTGGCGCGTGATGTCGAGCAGCGCATCGGCCTGCGCCAGCATCGCCTTGTCCTCGTCCGTCAGAGGTCCGCACTCCGGAATCTTTCCGTCGCAATTCTTTACGATCATCGACAAAGAGCGGCTGGCGAGATTGCCGATGCCGTTGGCAAGGTCGGAGTTGATGCGGGTCGCGATCGCTTCCTCGCTGTAGCTGCCGTCCTGGCCAAAAGAGACCTCGCGAAGGAAAAAGTAACGCACCTGGTCGAGGCCGAAATGGTTTACGAGGTTGACCGGATCGACCACGTTGCCGACCGACTTCGACATCTTCTCGCCCTTGTTCAGCAGGAAGCCATGGGCATAGACGCGTTTCGGCAGCGGCAGCTTCGCCGACATCAGGAAGGCCGGCCAGTAGACGGCGTGGAAGCGGATGATGTCCTTGCCGATGATGTGAATATCGGCTGGCCAGAATTTCGCGCGCGGGCCGTTCTCATCGTCGAGATAGCCGGTTGCGGTGATGTAGTTCGTCAGTGCATCGACCCAGACATACATGACGTGCGCCGAATCGTCCGGCACCTGGATGCCCCAGTCGAAAGTGGTGCGCGAGATCGACAGATCCTTCAGCCCCGACTTCACGAAGGAAATGACTTCATTGCGGCGTTCCGCCGGGCCGATGAAGTCAGGGTTCTCCTCATAGAGCTTCAGGAGTTTGTCCTGGTATTGAGAGAGGCGGAAGAAATAGCTTTCCTCCTGCACCCACTCCACCGGCGTTCCCTGCGGACCATAGCGCACGCCGTCGGCGCGCAGCTCGGTTTCGTTCTCCTGATAGTAGGCCTCGTCGCGAACCGAGTACCAGCCGGCGTAGCTGTCCTTGTAGATATCGCCGTTTGCCGCCATCCGTTTCCAGATCGCCTTGGACGCCAGATGATGGCGCTGTTCCGTCGTACGGATGAAATCATCGTTCGAGGCGTTGAGCAGCTTGCCCATTGCCTGGAATTCCGCCGAGTTGCGGTCTGCCAGTTCCTGCGGAGCGACGCCTTCGGCACGCGCCGTCTGCTGCATCTTCTGCCCGTGCTCGTCCGTTCCCGTCAGGAAGAACACCTCGCGGCCGTCAAGACGTTGATAGCGAGCCATGGCGTCCGTCGCGATCAATTCGTAAGCATGGCCGATATGCGGCTTGCCGTTCGGATAGGAGATCGCGGTGGTGATGTAGAACGGGGTTTTTTCAGTCATGGCCGGCATCGTCCCTATGGCGGGTCTATTGTTATTTTTGCACCGCACGCTCTTAGCGCAAGTTCCGCCCAAGCGAAACATTAAGTTTCGGCAGAGCTAAACCGACACCCGTGCCCGGCTGTCGGCTTGACTCGACCTCGGCCCGCCGTCTACCCATGGGAAAAGCAGCGGCGAGGACCAACAAAAACGTGAGACTGACTTCCTTTCATCAAACGTTTTTCAGCGCCGCGCAGGAATACAAACCTTGAGCTTTGCCGAGGCTTTCAATCCCCTCTATTCTCTTTCCGGCCTCGTCGTCGGCATGCTCGTCGGGTTGACCGGCGTGGGGGGCGGATCGCTGATGACGCCCTTGCTGGTGTTGCTCTTCGGAGTCCATCCCGCCACGGCTGTTGGCACCGACCTGCTCTACGCAGCGGTCACGAAATCCGCTGGAACCGCGGTCCACGGCTTTCATGGCCGCGTAAACTGGAAAATTACCGGGACACTCGCTGCCGGCAGCGTTCCCGCCGCACTTCTGATGTTGTGGGCTCTGGCCGGCGTCGATCGCAGGAGCCTGTCCGTCACCAACGCGATTACCTTCTCGCTTGGCTGTCTCCTGTTCATAACGGCGCTGATGCTGGTGTTTCGCAACCCGCTCTTAAAGGCGGCGCGACGCTGGCGCGGCGAACGCGAGGCAGTATCCGCCCGCACGATCGCCTTGATGACAGTCATTCTCGGCCTGGTGCTCGGCGTGCTCGTGACGCTGACTTCGGTCGGCGCCGGCGCGCTCGGCGTAACGGTGCTTCTCGCGCTCTATCCGCATTTGGATGTCCGCGAGATCGTCGGTTCGGACATCGTGCATGCGGTGCCGCTCACGCTCATCGGCGGCTTGGGCTATTGGATGATCGGCGAGATCGATTGGGTGATGCTGCTGGCCCTGCTGATCGGCTCCATACCCGGGATCGTCGTCGGCAGCCTTATCTCTCCACGCGTGCATGAGCGCGTGATCCGCATGGTGCTTGCGGCAACGCTCGTCATCGTCGGCTGTAAGCTGGTTGCCTGAGCACATCGACGAAATACGGAGCAGTTTTCCGCCATAGATAGCGCTCAAACGCCGGAAAGCTGCTGCTTCAACTCGCCAAGCACCGTGAGGATCGTCTGCTTACGGTCGAGATTATAGGCCTGCGATACCGTGATCCGCTCATTGATGTCGGCGTAGAGCCGCGCCAGTCGTTCAGCCCGGCCGATCCCGCCCTGCATAGCGGCGGCACGCGCCCGCTGCATGACGTCGTCTCCGATGTGCGACACGAAGAAACCGAAGATGGTGTCGCTGTCCTTGCCGGAAAGCGCATCGGCCAGGCGATGCATGGCCCGACGCGCCGCCGGCCCCTGCGATCCAATCACCTGCTCGTAGGCCTCGATGATATCGCCACCGCCGTAGTTTAAAAGCTTCAGCGCCTCGCCGACACTGCCCTTGGCTTCCCCGAGCAGGGCCTGGCTGTCGGCTGTGGCAACGCCGAGATGGGCGAGCGCATTGCTCAGCGCCGCATCTCCGAGAGGCGACAGCCGCAGCGGCTGACAACGGGAGCGGATTGTCGGCAGGAGTTTGCCCGGCGCATGCGACAGCACCAGGAACAATGCGCGTTTCGGCGGCTCCTCCAGAATCTTGAGAATGGCGTTGGCCGCGTTGCGGTTCATCTCATCGGCGGGATCGATGATCACGATACGCCAGTTTCCCGTCCCTGACGTTTGCGAGAAGAACCGGCCGGCGCGCCGCACCTCGTCGACCGTGATCGCCGATTTCACCTTTCCGGTCTTCTCGTCCACCGGACGCGACAGATAGAGAAGGTTGTGCGAGGCGCCGGCAGCGATCTGGCGGCTCACCATGGAAGCCGGATCCGGATCGGCGATAGTATCCGGAGCCGTAGCCGGATCAGGATGATTGAGTACGTGATTGGCAAAGCGGAAAGCGAGCGTCGCCTTGCCGATCCCCTCCGGCCCCTCGATCAGAACCGCGTGGTGCCCTTTGCCCGATCGATAGGATTGCGCCAGAAACGCTTCTGCCGCTTCGTGACCGAAGAGACGCGTATTTTCCGCAGGCGGAATGGCGCCATCGAGAACGCCCGGCCTTTCTTCACTCATCGTGCCGGCTCCGCATTGGCGAGCGGTGCCAACTTCGGCATCAGGAACGTTTCGACCACGGCAAGAATTTCCGCCGCAATCTCAGCTTCGCCCTGCATCGCATCAACCACCCGGCAGCGCTCAGGCTCGCGCGCGGCGATGTCCAGGAATGCCAAACGCCGCTTTTCGTGCGTCTCGATTTCCTCCTTCTCGAAGCGATCCGGCTCGCCCGTCGCTTCGACGGCACCACGCCTTCGCGCCCGCTCCAGGCCGACGCTGGCGGGCAGATCGAGTATCACCGTGCAATCGGGAACGACGCCGTTGACCGCAATGCGCTGCAGCGCCTCGATGAATTCCGGCTCGAGATTGCCTGTGACGCCCTGGTAGACCCGCGACGAATCCATGAAGCGGTCGCAAAGAACGATCGTGCCACGGTGAAGCGCGGGGCGAATGCGTTCCTCGACGTGATCGTTGCGCGCAGCGGCAAAGAGGATCGCCTCCATTCGAGTGCCGAACATTTCGGCCGCGCCCGACAGAAGCACGTGGCGCACTGCCTCCGCACCGGACGAACCGCCCGGCTCACGCGTCATCAGGACATCGTGGCCGCGGCGAAGCAACGCCTCCGCGAGGCGGCGGATCTGCGTGGACTTACCCACCCCCTCGCCGCCTTCGAAGCTCACGAACAACCCGGTTTCGTTCAGCAATGCTCACATCCTGCATGCGCGACGCGCGCGGCGTCGTTTCGTCGATTTGTTGAGTTAGCCTAAAGACAACGCTTAACAAATCCAACCACAAACGCGTTGGGCGAAGTTTTTGCGGATTTGAACAGAGATTTTTGAAGGTGGCCCCTCGCCTGATCTCAGGTCGCAGCGGGAGCGTCCCAAAGCCATGAAAACAGAAGCGTTTCCGTAAGCTCGACAAGCGCGTCGTAGGCCCGGCTGCTAAGCGATCCGCGCGAAACGGCGTCGACCGTATAGAGAGGCACCTCGCGAACGATGCGCGCACCCGAGAACACCTTGAGCGTGCCCGCCTCATATCCCGCCTCGAGCGGCGCCGAAAGCGGCCAGCGATAGACGATGCGGGCGGAAAGCCTTTCAGGGTTGTTGATCGGCACATAGACGTCGACTGCCGATTTCGCGGCCAGCGCAACCGAAGACGACGCTCCGCCGTAGACGCTGGCAGCACCGATCACCTCGCCCTCGGCAAAGATGCGCTGGCTCTGGAAGTTGCTGAGGCCCCATTCGAGCACGCGCTTGCTTTCCTCGGTCCGTTCCTTGTCGCTGCCGAGCCCGCCGAGCGCAACAAAGAGGCGACGTCCATTACGCTCGAGGGATGCCACGATCGAAAATCCCTCGCCCTCCGCATAGCCGGTGCCAAGGCCGTCGACGCCGATACTCAAAGGAAGCAGCGGATTGCGATTGCGCTGGAAGATCCTGTTCCAGGTAAAGTCCGGCTGTCCGAAATATTTGTATTGATCCGGAAAATTCTGTTGCAGGTCCTGCGCCAACGTCACAAGTTCCCGCGCGGAAACCTTGCTCGGCGCGTCGGGCAGTCCCGTGGAATTTCCGAATACCGCCCTCGGCATGCCGATTTCGCGGGCGCGCAGCGTCATTCGGCGCGCAAACTCCCGCTCGCTGATCGAAATACCCTCCGCCAGTACGATGCAGCCGTCGTTTGCCTGCTGGATCGCAACGCCTTGGACCAGATCCGCAACGCGCATCTTCGACTTCAAAGCCGCAAACATTGTCGAGGCGCGCGAGGGCGCCCCGCCGGTACGCCAGGCATTTTCGGAGACGGTGTATTCGGTGTCCGACGTGATCGTGCCTCGATGAAGCGCATCGTAAACCACGTCTAGCGTCATCAGCTTTGCGAGCGATGCCGGCGAAAAAGGCGCATCCTCGTTTTTGGCAAGCAGAGCAGTCCCCGTCGATCCCTCGATGAGGAAGGCCTGCTGCGCCTTGGTCTCGAAGGACGGCGGCGCATTGTCCGCCGCCGCGGCGACGCCACACGCGCCAATCAGGAACAACGCTACTCCAACGCGCCTCAGCATGTCGGCTCCCCAAAACCCGATCCAGCCGCGACCAGACTAGCCGCGGGCAAAGCTCAAGAGCAATATGTTTAGAGTGCCCGGTGAGAGTTTCTAATTCCTATACGCGGCGGGCGCCGCGCGAAAATATGCGCCCTGCGTTCACGATCTCGCAGTCGCCGCCATGCCGCGCCACAGCGTCATTCGGTAACGACGGTACCCTGCCGCTCGCGCTTATATGCGGCCAGGATCGATTGTTCGGTAAGCCCATCGTTGCGAACCATCACCGCATCGAAGGCGAGCTTGACGTACACGGTCTTCACCGGCTCCTCGCCATAGGCCGTCACCAGCTGCGTATCGAGGCTGGCAACTTTTCCCCGCGAATAAGGCCTCTCTTGGGGAATAGGAACGACCAGCGGCAACGCCGCCGGAACGGCCGTACCGACGGCGGCCGGTTGCGGCACGGGCGCGACGCCGCCCCAAACCATGGTCGGCTCACGGCCGCGGGCTGGCGCGCTCGGCGTCGAGCCGGCATAGGCGGTCGCGGAATAAGAAACCGGAACGGGGACGACTGACGGAGCAGGTGCCGGCACGGGAACTGCGACGGGCGCTAAAGCGACCCGCTTCGGCGCACGTTCCGTCGCGCCGTCATAGGCCGGCAACTGGTCCGCCGTCATGCGATTGGAGGCCACCATGACGCCGGTCGCAATCTGCCCGCCGGGATTGATGCTCGGAACGCGCGAACCCTTCGGGATGTAGGACGCCATGAGATATGGCATGTCGTGACCGTCGAGCGGCGCGCGGCCGACATACTGGACGCGCACCTTGCCGGTGCCGCTGTCGCGCATGTCGAGCAGGTCCGCTGTCTTGTTGGAAAGATCGATCAGACGGTCGGAATGATAGGGGCCACGATCGTTGACGCGAACGACGACGGAAGAACCGTTTTCGACGTTGGTCACGCGCGCATAGCTCGGCAGCGGGAAGGTCGGATGTGCGGCGGACAGTCCGAGCTGGTCGTAGACTTCACCGTTCGCGGTCAGGCGCCCATGGAAGGCCGAACCGTACCAGGAGGCGACGCCGGTCTTGTTGTAGGAATAGTCTTCCTTCGGGTAGTACCACTTGCCGCGAACGACATAGGGATCGCCGACCATGTAGCGGCCGCCGCCCTTCGGAATATTGTTGCCGTAGGCGACACGGGGACTGGCCTTCACCCCATATTCCTTTTCGGCGAAATATTCCTTGCCGTGGCTACGCTTCTCAGCGACATGCGTCGAGCCGCAAGCGGTCACCGTCGCGCACATCAGCGACAAACCGAAGCCTCGCAAAGCCGTTGCGTATGTCCCCGCAGCAATCTGAAAATTCATCTGTCCTACGCCGTTACTCGATGCACACATGACCGGGAAGACCGTGTCCACCCCTCAGCGGACAACTACCCCCGCAAGCACTAACGGCCCATTAATCATGATTATATCGTGTCAAATTTGCGATGCATTTCGGCAATATCCGAACAATTCTAACGATCATGGTTAACCAAGCCTTGCTTTCCGCCTCCCCTTGGCGCCAACAGATCCCTATGCGATCCCTGTCGTCGGCCGCTTTCACACGCTTTTCTCTGTCCGCGCGCTCGCTTTCCAGCAGCCGTGACACCCGTCGTCGCCGGTTGACGCTGGCATGCGAAACGCTATAAAGCCCCGGACCACCACCTGATGGACGTCGCCGAGGAAACATCGCCGACGAGTTCCCATCTGAGCGACGGAAGAGTGTCCGAGTGGTTTAAGGAACCGGTCTTGAAAACCGGCGTGCGGGAAACCGTACCGTGGGTTCGAATCCCACCTCTTCCGCCATTTTTTGGCGTAAAAACAATATGTTACCTATTCAGCAAAAGCGAAGCTGCTCCCCCAGGGGTTAGGTAGCATCACCCAATTCCTCGTACCTAAGGATTATTGCGCCTCGATGGCGGCGTCGCCACCTCTATGCGATCACCGAGAGGAGATCACAACCATGAAAGCCCTGATCTATAGTGCGATTCTTGCCGTGATCGTGATCGTTCCAGCAGTGGCGCTTGCCTCGAAAATCATTGGCAACGGCTAGCAAGCCAACCGTCTTTTCTGACGCTAAATTACAGCATTCGCTCCGCGCGAGGATTGGCCGTGGTGGCCTTCTTGAGAAGAGCCAACGAGACTAGCCGTTGGCTGTTAGGCGCTTGGATCGCAGGGCTCGGTGGTTTCGAGCCCAATCGCCACTGAGCCTTGTGGTCCACGCCTACCGAGATCTCTTTCGTAGTTTAAATAATGCAAGACAGCGGGGCTTCGGCCCCGCCGCCTTCCGCGTAGGGCGTCACGCCCTTTGTCGCTGCTGAAATAGTTTTCGATACCACCTGCCCTGGCATGCGCCAGCGGTCCACATCCGGGGAACGCTCCACTCTCACTATTTGGCATGGCGCCTCTACGTCGAATGGACGGTCTCGGCCCACTGGAGCCACACTGCACGTTCGCCTAGCATGGCAAGATGTATCTCGATCGATTCATCAAAGTGGCCGCCTGGCTCTCGCTTTGCGCGATCATCTTCGTGACGATATCCCCAATCGGCTTGCGTCCGCGGGACGTCCTGCCGGTGGATGCCGATCGCGCACTATCCTTTACGGTGGTGGCGATGCTTTTCGTAACCGCCTATCCCAAGCGTTTTTGGCTTTGCGCCCTTCTCCTCATTTGTGGCGCGGCTGCGATGGAACTTCTGCAGCTTCTATCCCATACCAGGCACGCGCGGCTTCAGGATGCCTCCGTAAAGGCTATCGGAGCGGCCGTCGGGGTGTGCGTCGGGTATGGGATCAACAAGGCTCGCCAGATAGTCAAGGAGGCGAGGCTCGACACGTAGAGCCGGAACGCCGCCCGGTACAGCAAGCCGATTTGGTTTAGGGCTGAGCGCTATCCATCATCACACTCGTATGGGCTTCGGCCATGGCTCGCTGCAGGTCATCGATCGCCGAAGCCGCGGGCGTCGGCTCGCCCTGGAGTTCCGGCGCCACTTTCCACCCCGGATCCACGCCCTGCATGTTGGGTAGTTCGTGCGCTATGCCCTTGTGGCAGTCGATGCAGGTAGCCTTGCCGGCAAGCAGGTAGCGCGTGTGGATTTCGGCGGCGCGCGTCGTTTGTTTCGACAGGTCCATGGCAACGGATGAGTGGCAGTTGCGGCATTCGAGGCTGTCGTTCGCCTTCATCCGCGCCCACTCGTTCTGTGCCAGCTTTAGCCTGTGATCGAGGAATTTCCGCCGCGTATCGATCGTTCCAAAGATCTTCCCCCAGACCTCCTTCGAGGCCTGCATCTTGCGGGCGATCTTGTCGGTCCACGCGTGCGGCACATGGCAATCCGGGCAAGTCGCGCGCACGCCGGAGCGGTTGGAGAAATGGATCGTGCGAGTGAGTTCTTCATATACGTTCGATCGCATCTCATGACACGAGACGCAGAATTTTTCCGTATTGGTCAGCTCGAGCGCGGTGTTGAACGCGCCCCAGAACATCACGCCGCCGACGAAGCCACCGAGCGTCAGGAAGGCGAGGCTCAGCGTTGCTGCCGGCGTGGTCAACATTTTCCAGACCCAGCGGAGAACCCCCATCATCCACGCCATCGCCTACTCGCTTCCCGCCGGCTTGACGCCCATATCGCTCATGTCTCGGAATTTGTTTTGGACGAGCGGGGCGATGTCGGCTTGCGGCACATGGCAGGCAGTGCAGAAGTAGCGCCGCGGCGAAACGTCCGCGAGCATCTGCCCGTCACGCGTCATGTAGTGCGTTACGCTGATCATCGGCGCGCCCGAGCCCTGCGTAAACTCGCGCCTGTGGCACGACAGGCAACGGTTGGCGTTGACGGAAAGCTGGTATCCCTCGATCGAATGCGGGATAATCGGCGGCTGGTCGGGATAGTTCCGCATCCGGCGGGCGTCGTCCACCACCCATTTCGGCACGGGCTTGGCAGGCTGTATGCTCATCGGCGGCTGCTGTCCGGTGAGCTGCGGTACCATCGTGATCTGCGCGACCTGGGCGATCGCGCCCGTTCCCGCAAGCAGCAGGGCCGCCGCGGCACCCAACTGCCATCTGCGATTTCGGGTTATGCGACAGGAAGGATCTTGACCGCGCATTTTTTGAAATCCGTCTGTTTCGAGATGGGATCGGTGGCATCCAATGTCACTTTGTTGATGAGCTTGCTTGCATCGAACCACGGCACAAAAATCACGCCCGGCGGCATGCGATTGCGTCCGCGCGTGTCGATGCGGGAACGGATTTCACCGCGCCTCGACACGATGCGGACTTCCGCCCCTTGGTTGATCCCGCGCTTGCGTGCGTCGTCGGCGTTCATGAAGCAAAGCGCGCCGGGAAAGGCCCTGAACAGCTCCGGCACGCGCATGGTCATCGAGCCGGAATGCCAGTGTTCCAGCACGCGGCCCGTGACCAGCCAGACATCGTAATCGTCGTCGGGCGATTCCGCCGGCGGCTCGTATGGCACGGCAAGGATCACCGCCCTGCCGTCCGGACGGCCGTAAAACCGCACGCCCTCGCCCGGCTTGACGAAGGGATCGAACCCCTCGCGGTAACGCCAGAGCGTTTCCTTGCCGTCGACCACCGGCCAGCGCAGTCCGCGCTCCTCATGATAGCGGTCGAAGGGCGCAAGGTCGTGGCCATGGCCGCGGCCGAAACTCGCATATTCCTCGAACAGGCCTTTCTGGATGTAGAAGCCGAAGGCCTTTGCCTCGTTGTTGTCGTAGTCCGGGCTGGTTTCGCTCAGCGCGAAGCGATCGACCTCGCCGTTGCGGAACAGCACCTCATAGAGCGACTTGCCCTTGAAATCGGGATTGGCCTCGAGAATTTCGGCGGGCCAGACTTCGTCGGTGGTAAAGCGCTTGGAGAATTCGACCAGTTGCCAGAGATCCGAGCGCGCCTCGCCCGGCGCCTGGACGAGCTGTCGCCACATCTGGGTCCGCCGCTCGGCGTTGCCGTAAGCCCCTTCCTTCTCAACCCACATGGCGGCGGGCAGGATGAGGTCGGCGCTCATGGCGGTAATCGTCGGATAGACGTCGGACACGACGATGAAATTATCGGGATTACGGTAGCCGGGGTAGGTTTCGTTGCTGGTGTTGGGAGCCGCCTGAACGTTGTTGTTGACCTGCACCCAATAGAAATTCAGCTTGCCGTCATGCAGCATCCGATCCTGCTGCACGGCGTGATAGCCGGGTTTCTCCGGAATGATCCCTTCGGGAATGCGCCAGATCTCCGCGGCCCGCTTGCGGTGCTCGGGGTTGGTCACGGTCATGTCGGCCGGTAGGCGATGGGCAAAGGTGCCGACCTCGCGCGCGGTACCGCAGGCCGACGGTTGGCCGGTCAGCGAAAACGGACTGTTGCCGGGTTCGGATATTTTTCCGGTGAGCAGATGAATATTGTAGACCATCTGGTTGGCCCACACGCCGCGGACGTGCTGGTTGAAGCCCATGGTCCAGAGCGACATGACCTTGCGGGCGGGATCGGCATAGAGCTCGGCAAGTTCGAGGAGGAAGCCCTTGTCGACCCCGCTGAGCTCCGCCGCCTTCTCTATCGTGTATTCGGCGACGAAGGCCTTGAAGGCCTCGAAATCGATGGCTTCCGTCTTGGCCGGGTCGGCCGAGTTCGCCGCCTTCGTTTCCACCGGATCATCAGGCCTTAGACCATAGCCGATGTCGGTAACGCCACGCATGAAGACGGTGTGGTTCTTGACGAAGTCTTCGTTGACGCGGCCCGTCTTGATGATGTGGTTGGCGATGAAGTTGAGGATCGCCAAATCCGAGCCCGGCTTGAAGATGATCGGGATGTCGGCGAGATCCATGCTGCGATGGGTAAAGGTCGATAGCACCGCCACCTTGACGTGCTCCGTTCCCAGCCGCCGGTCGGCCAGCCGCGTCCAGAGGATGGGATGCATCTCGGCCATGTTCGAGCCCCAGAGCACGAAGGCATCGGCATGCTCGAAATCGTCGTAGACGCCCATCGGTTCGTCCATCCCGAACGTGCGCATGAAGGCATAGGCTGCGGAAGCCATGCAATGGCGCGCGTTCGGGTCGAGATTGTTGGAACGGAAGCCGGCGCGCATCAGCTTGGTCGCTGCATAGCCCTCGAAGATGGTCCATTGCCCGGATCCGAACATGCCGACTGCGGTCGGCCCTTTCTCCTTGAGGACCTTCCGACACTGGTCGGCCATCACGTCGAACGCCTCCTCCCAGGTGACCGGCGTGAATTCGCCGTCCTTGCTGTAGACGCCGTCCTTCTTGCGCAGAAGCGGCGTGGTCAGGCGATCGGCGCCGTACATGATCTTCGAGAGGAAGTAGCCTTTGATACAGTTGAGCCCGCGATTGACCTCGGCCTGCATGTCTCCATGCGTCGCAACGACCTGCCCTTCCTTGACGCCGACCATCACGCCGCAGCCCGTGCCGCAAAAACGGCAGGGCGCTTTCGACCACTTGATTTCGAGCGCGCTGACACCGCCAGGCACTGGCTGTGCGGAAGCAGGAAGCGAGATACCGGCCGTTGCCGCCGCAATGGCAGCAGCGTGCGCCTTCAGCATGTCACGCCGCGTCAGTTCGACAGTCATAGCCGCCTGTCTCCTCTGTTTCGATATGTTCGAACACCATGTTCGCGGCCACCACGCCGGGAAGATCGGAAATCCGCTGCAGGCAGTTGCCGAGCGCGCCCGTACTCGCACCCTCGATGACGACGACGATCTTGCCGCGCTCGTGGGCATGCACCTCGACGTCCGACATGGATGCGAGCAGGGCAACCACGGCTTGTTCGTCGGCTTGGCGCGTGACGATGACGGCGCTGGAGATGTGATGGCGGGCCTCAGACATTCGCGTTCTCCCGCATATGCTCGCGAAGATCGATCGCCGCGACCGGGCAAACACCGATGCACGCACCGCAACCGGTGCAACGGCTGCTGTCGATGTCCGGCAGGAAAGGACCGCCGAGGCGCGGTCGAAACCGGATTGCCTCGGTGGGACAGCTATCCCGACACGCCTGACAATCGATCCCGGACTTCGGCAGACAGTTTTCGGCAACGCCCGCAACGAAGTCGCGTTCCGGCAGGCGCCCTTTCAGAAAACTCCGTCTCGTCATCTGCGCATCGCGGACGGTCATGATTGCCTCAATGGAGCGTGGGTGGAGGTCCCGGAGGACCGAAAACGATCTGCAGCATCCAGACGAGAAAACCGTAGCCTCCAACGACGCCTACGGCGACGAGCGGCCAGATGCCAAAAGCAAGCACAAGAAAGGTCAGGATTTCCGTTCGCCGTCGCGAGCGAAAATCGGTACCCGACAATTGTTCTGCGGGCAGTTCGGACATGACGCGCATCCCATACGCATGATCACGTCTAAATAGTAGCACCCGTAGGCAATCGGTGAAAGCCGTGTGAGCCGAATAAGGCCTTGGCATTCAATGGTCAAAGAGACGTTCGGTGACTGCGCTCCACCCGCCGCGGCTCCGCCCGTGCCGACATCGACCGTCGTGCTGATCACGACGACCTTGTTTGCGCGCTGCCTGCTTGACTACACCGCAACCAGGCCAAGGTGCAGATAGGCGGCCAAGCTGATCGCTGACATCGATATGGCGAGCACCGGCTTGCTTCCTCGCATTGCCACGGCGAGCAGCAGGCCGGGCGTCACAACGAGCGTGCCAACCCATGGCCCGTTGCCGGCGAAGGCCATTGCGGCGGCGGAGAGGCAAACAGCGCAGGCAATCATCGTGAGCGGTGCCGTTGCTGTTGCGGGATGCGTTCCCGCGTCGAAGATGCTGAGGAAACGCGGCGCGCTCAGCGCAATTGCGAGAATGAGGAAGGCAGGCGCGATCAGGTGAAACTGCATCAGATTGCTCCTGCGACTAAGCGACGATCACATTCGAAATGGTTCGCATCGTTTTGGTTCTTTTGGCGTGCGGCGAGCGCCGCGCCGACCGCGATCAAAACCGGACTGTCGTAGCCGATCTCGTCGATGCCTTCCGTCAGCCTTGCGAGCGTTCCGTGCCATCTGCGCTCAGCGGGGCGGCTGACATCGCTGATGACGATAGCCGGCGTGGAAGGCGAGAGACCGGCATCGATCAGGCGCTCGGCGATAAGCGGTGCGGTTCTCCCTCCCATGTAGAAGACGTTGGTCGCCTGCGGATCGGCGATCGAGCGCCAATCCATATCCGCTGGCAACCCGCCATGGCGAGAATGGCCGGTGATGAAGCGGACGGACTGCGCGTGCTCGCGATGCGTCAGCGATATCCCGAGGGTCGAGGCCATGGCGCTTGCGGCGGTAATGCCGGGGATGATGTCGACAGGAATGCCTTGACGATCAAGGCAGGCGATTTCCTCGGCTGCGCGGCCGAAGATCATCGGATCTCCCGATTTCAGCCTGACGACGCGCTTGCCTGCCTTGGCGAGCTTCACCATCATGTCGTTGATATCTTCCTGGCGGCAGCTCGTGCGGCCGCCGCGCTTGCCCACGAGCATGCGCTTTGCCTCGCGGCGGGCAAGTTCCAGTACCTCGGTCGAAACCAGGTCGTCGAAGAGGATCACGTCGGCAGCCTGCAGGGCGCGAACGGCCTTCAGCGTCAGCAACTCCGGATCCCCGGGGCCGGCGCCTACCAGCGTCACGCGGCCCCTCGAAGAGCTGGCGGACGCTTTCCCAAGTTGCTCGGCTTCTTTGATGAGTTGGCCGCCGACGTCCTCCTCCGGCCTATCGCAACTTGAAAAGGTGCGATCGACAAACTTCTCCCAGAAGGCGCGGCGCAGCGGGCCGGGCGCCAGCCGCTCATTGATGGTTTCTCGCAGTGATTGCGCCAATTCCGCCCAGCCCTTCAGTGCCTGCGGCAGCAATGTCTCGATCCGCCGGCGAATTGCCTGGGCGAGAATAGGCGCGGCGCCATCGGTCGAGATCGCGACGACGACGGGCGAGCGATTGACGATCGAGCCGAACTGGAACTGGCAAAAGGCAGGCCTGTCGATGACATTGACCGGCACGCCGGCAACGCGGGCGCCGTCAACGAAGGCTTTCGCCTCGTCTTCGTCCTCGCAGTCGGCGATGGCGATGGCTGCGCCGACGAAGATTGTCCCGTCCCATGCGCGCGGGTGATAGATCACCCTCCCCCGAGGATGTTCGGCGCCACGTGCGATCAGCGTTTCGGAGGCTTCGGAAAGCTCTGGCGCATAGACATGCACCTCCGCGCCGCAGGCGCAGAGAAGCTCGGCTTTCCAGGCGGCGGCATCGGAGCCGCCGGCGACGATCGCCCGCTTGCCTTCCAGCGCCCAGAAGACCGGAAGCTTGGCGAGCGGCTGCATGCGCGCTGGCGCATCATTCCGCGGCGGCTGCAAGACATCCATCGATGATCCCCCTGATTTCGGCGCGGCACGAGCCGCAGTTGGTTCCGGCATTGAGTTCCTCGCCGACGGCTTCGACGCTTTGACAGCCGCTACGGACGGCGGCGACGATCTGATTGATGCCGACTCCGAAGCAGGAGCAGATGGTGGCGCCCGGATCGGGCTTGTCCGCACCTGGGCGACCGGCGACGAGAGCGAAACGTTTGCGCAGATAGGGGTGTTCGGCAGTGAGCTGGGAGATTGCCCAGTTGCGGGCAACCGCCACCGGTTCACGCGCCAGGAACAGCGCCGCCAACAGCCGGCTGCCGTCGAAGAAGGCTAGCCTCAGGTTGCCGGATTGCTCGTCGGCGTAGCCGAGCGGCTCGACGCCGTCGGGGATGGAAAAGGTCGCGCGGCACCACGCGCACCAGTCCTCGACTGGCTGGTCGAAGGCCAGCTCCAGCCGAAACCCGCCGTCCGCCTTCGCCAGAGCCCAATAGGCGGCATCAAGATCCGCCGGCCTGGCTTGGGAAACGGCAAAGCCGTAGCGCGCCGCCTTGAAGCGCCGGACGGCGACGGCGACATTTTTCGAGGCCGGCTGACCCGAGATCGCATCGGTCAAAGGTGCGACGACGGCGTCGATGCGGGCCTTGGCGGCAAACTGGTCGTTCCAGTGCATCGGCACGAAAATACTTCCGCGCGCCTGGCGCTCGGTGATCAGGGCACGAACGACGGCTTTGCCGTGCGGGCTGGCGATCTCGACGAGGCCGGCGTTGCCGACGCCGATCTCGATGGCGTCGCGCGGATGCAGCTCCGCGAAGGGCTCGGCGATATGGGAGGAAAGGCGCGCGCTTTTGCCTGTGCGCGTCATCGTGTGCCACTGGTCGCGAATACGGCCGGTGTTCAGCGTGAAAGGATAGTCGGCGTTGGTGCGATCAGACGCGACCGGCTTGACGGCGATGAAGCGAGCCTTGCCATCGGCATGATAGAAGCCGCCCTTTGCGAAGAAACGGGTCTCGAGCGCATCCTGGCCCGCGGGCTGTGGCCACTGGAACGGAGGAAGTTCGTCGTAGGACTGACGGTTCATACCGACATATGCGCCAATGTCGAAGTCGCGATCGCCGTTGTTCTCGAAGGCGGACAGCGCGGCGTGTTCGGTAAAGATCTCCGCATCGCAGGCGAAATCGAAAGCTTGGGGAAAGCCCATCCGCCTGGCGACTTCGGCAAGCTGCCACCAGTCGGCTCGGGCTTCTCCAGGCGCATCGAGGAAGGAACGCTGGCGGGAGATACGGCGCTCGGAATTGGTGACCGTGCCGCTCTTTTCGCCCCAGCCAAGCGAAGGCAAAAGGACGTGGGCATGACGCGCGGTATCGGTATTCTTCAGGACGTCGGAGACGACGACGAACGGACAGGCCTTGATCGCGGCTTCGACGGCATCGGCATCCGGCATCGAAACGACCGGGTTGGTCGCCATGATCCAGAGCGCCTTGATGCGCCCATCAGCGACGGCCCTGAACATGTCGACAGCCTTCAAGCCCGGCTTGTCGGCAATTGTCGGCGCACGCCAGAAGCGCTGGACGCGGTTGCGATCCTCGGCGCTTTCGATTGCCATATGAGCTGCGAGCATGTTGGAAAGCCCGCCCACTTCACGCCCGCCCATGGCATTCGGCTGGCCGGTGAGCGAGAAGGGGCCCATGCCGGGCCGACCGATACGGCCGGTGGCGAGGTGGCAGTTGATGATGGCGTTGACTTTGTCGGTGCCCGACGAGGACTGGTTGACGCCCTGGCTGTAGCAGGTGACGACCTTCTCGGTCGTCGCGAATAGGCGATAGAACTCGCGAAGCTGCATTGCCGGCAGGCCGGTCAGATCCAGAAGATCGCTGAAGGAGAGCGCGAAGGCCGTGGCAAAGGTTTCCGTAAAGCCGCGTGTATGCTCGGCAATATAGTTCTGGTCGACGGCGTCGCCGGCTATCAGATGTGCGAACAGTCCGGCGAAAAGCGCGACGTCGCCGTCGGGGCGGATCGACAAATGCAGATCGGCGATATCGGCGGTCATCGTGCGGCGCGGGTCGATGACGACAACTTTCATCGACGGTCGGGCGGCCTTGGCCGCCGCCAGCCGCTGATAGATGACCGGATGGCACCACGCGAGGTTGGAGCCGGTGAGGATGACGAGATCTGCAAGCTCGATATCCTCATAGGTTCCCGGCACAGTGTCCGAGCCGAAGGCCCGACGGTGGCCGGCGACGGACGACGACATGCAGAGCCGTGAATTAGTGTCGATGTTGGCCGAACCGATGAAACCCTTCATCAGCTTGTTGGCGACATAGTAGTCCTCGGTCAGCAGCTGGCCGGAGACGTAGAAGGCAACCGAATCGGGCCCGTGTTCGGCAATGGCATCCGAAAAGCGCTGTGCAACGAGGTCGAGCGCATCGTCCCACCCTGCCCGCTCCCCGGCAATCTCGGGATGGAAAATCCGCCCGTCGAAATCAACGGTTTCGCCGAGCGCCGACCCCTTGGAACACAGTCTTCCGAAGTTCGATGGATGATCGGGGTCCCCCTTGATGGAAACCTTGCCGTCGTCCGCGACCTTGGCAATTACGCCGCAACCGACACCGCAATAGGGGCAGGTTGTCTTGACTTCTGTTTCCATCATTCAGCCGCCATCATCAGGCTTTCGAGAGCGATGAAGAGGGCGCCGTCCTCGTTGCGGATGGGAATGGTCCGCACTTCGCCCTCGTCGGCGCCGAGTGCCTTGCCGGTTTCGAGCGAGATCACCCAGTTGTGCAGTGGGCAGGTCACCGCCTTTGCATGGACGATGCCCTGGGACAGCGGCCCGCCCTTGTGCGGGCAATGATCCTCGATGGCGAAGACCTCGTTCTCGGCAGTGCGAAAGACGGCGATCTTGCCTTGCGGTGTCTTTACGCAGCGCGCGCCCCTGAGAGGGATGTCAGAGATGTCACCGATTGCAATCCAGTTCATATCCATCTCCTTACTCGGCTGCCTGCGAATAGCCGATCGTGGCCATCGGCTTGAACTCGTGCTTGTCCTTGCCGGAGACGCGCTCCGACCACGGATCGACCTGCGCGAACTTCTGTGAGAAGACGAAACGCTCGTAGTAGGCTTGACGCTTCTCGGGATCTTCCATGATCTGCCGGCGGATCTCCTCGAGACCGATGCGCTTCGCCCATTTGTAGATGCGCTCGAGATAGCGGGCCTGCTCGCGGTACATCTGGGTCAGCGCGACGATATGCTCCAGCGCCTCGTCCTCGGTCTTGACGAGGCCGAGCACTTCCGTGCCCTTGATGTCGAGGCCGGCCGCACCGGCGAAATGGATCTCGAAGCCACTGTCGACGCAAATGACGCCGATGTCCTTGCAGGTTGCCTCGGCGCAGTTACGCGGACACCCGGAGACGGCCATCTTCAGCTTGGCAGGCGTCCACGAACCCCACATGAATTTCTCGATGCGGATGCCGAGCCCGGTGGAATCCTGCGTGCCGAACCGGCACCAGTCGGAGCCGACGCAGGTCTTCACCGTGCGCAGCCCCTTGGCATAGGCCTGGCCGGAGATGAACCCGGCCTTGCCGAGGTCTGCCCATACGGCTGGCAGGTCTTCCTTCTCAATGCCGAGAAGGTCGATGCGCTGGCCGCCCGTCACCTTGACCATCGGGATTTCGAACTTGTCGACCACGTCGGCGATGGCGCGCAGTTCCTGCGAGTTGGTGACGCCGCCCCACATGCGCGGCACGACCGAATAGGTGCCGTCCTTCTGGATGTTGGCGTGGACGCGCTCGTTGATGAAGCGCGACTGGTAGTCGTCGGCATATTCGTCCGGCCAGTCGCACACGAGGTAGTAGTTAAGCGCCGGGCGACACTTGGCGCAGCCGCAGGAGGTTTTCCACTCCAGTTCCTGCATGACGGCCGGAATGCTCTTGAGGCCCTTGGCCTTGATCAGGCGGCGCACGTCGTCATGGCCGAATTCCGTGCAGGTGCACATCGGCTGGACGGCGGCAGGGTTGTAGCTGTCGCCGAGCGTCAGGGTCATCAGCTTCTCGACGAGGCCGGTGCAGGAGCCGCAGGAGGCCGACGCCTTGGTGTGGGCGCGGACATCGTCCAACGAGGTGAGACCCTTGGCGGCAATGGCCGAGGTGATCTTGCCCTTGCATACGCCGTTGCAGCCGCAGATTTCCGCATCATCCGGCAAGGCTGCAACGGCCGCCATAGGGTCCAGCGGGGACCCTCCCTGGTAGGCCTGGCCGAAGATCAGCGTGTCGCGCATCTCCGAGATGTCGGTCGCCTTCTTCTTCAGGTCGTTGAACCACGCGCCATCGGCGGTCTCGCCGTAAAGTACGGTGCCGATGATCCTGTTGTCTTTCAGCACGAGGCGCTTGTAGACGCCGGCGGACGCGTCGCGCAGCACGATCTCCTCGCGGCCATCGCCGTCGGCGAAGTCGCCGATCGAGAAGAGCTCGATACCTGTGACCTTCAGCTTGGTCGGCGTATCCGAATGCACGAAGGCGGCGGAGCGATCGCCTGCGAGGTGCGAGGCGGCGACGCGGGCCATCTCATAGAGTGGCGCAACCAGACCGTAAACGTTGCCTCCGACCTCGGCGCATTCGCCGAGCGCCAAGATGCTGCCGTCGGAGGTTTGCATGCCATCATCGACGACGATGCCGCGATTGACGGCAAGGCCGGCATCCTTTGCGAGTCCGACGCTCGGACGGATGCCGACCGCCATGACGACCAGCGTTGCCGGGACGATGCGGCCATCCTCGAGCTCGATCCCCTCGACCTTGCCGTTGCCGACGATCGCTTTGGTGTTGGCCTTGCAGATGACCTTGATGCCGCGTTCTTCCACCGCCCTCTGCAGCAGGTAGCCCGCGGCCGGATCCAGCTGACGCTCCATGAGCGTCGGCATCACGTGCAGTACGGTGACGTCCATGCCGCGGGACGCAAGGCCGGCGGCGGCCTCGAGGCCGAGCAACCCGCCGCCGATGACGACCGCCTTTTCGCGCGACTGGGCGGCGAGCAGCATCGCCTGCACGTCGTCGAGATCGCGGTAGGTAATGACGCCCGGCAGGTCCTTGCCGGGAACGGGAATGATGAACGGCACGGAGCCGGTCGCGATCACCAGCTTGTCGTAGCTTTCAGTGACGCCGTGATCGGAGGTGACGGTTTTCGTGTCGCGATCGAGCGCGACGATCCTGTGACCCTTGTAGAGGGTAATCCCGTGCTTGATGTACCAGCCGTCACCGTGAATGATGATCTGCTCGTAGTCCTTTTCGCCGGAGAGAACCGGCGAGAGCATGATGCGGTCGTAATTTACACGCGGTTCGGCATTGAAAATCGTGACCTCGTATTGGCCCGGCGCCCTTTCGAGCAGGTGTTCCAGCATGCGGCCCGGTGCCATGCCGTTTCCGATGATGACAAGTTTCTCAGTCATGGTTTCAAATCCTCGGATCAGGTGGCGGCGACGGCTTCTGCGGAGAGGCCCCGGCGGTCGAGCTTTTTGACCGACAGGTGCATCCAGCCAAGCGAGACGATGACGACCACGAACAGAAGCATGAAGCAGCTCGACCAGAGCCCGGTCATGTCCTTGAGCAGGCCGAAGGCGATCGGCAGGATGAAGCCGCCAAGGCCGCCCATCATGCCGACGATGCCCCCGACCGCGCCGACGCTTTCGGGGTAGTAGGCGGGGATGTGCTTGTAGACCGCCGCCTTGCCGAGGCTCATGACGAAGCCGAGCACGAAGATGACAACGATGAAGACGGCGGGGGCAGTGCCGGCCGCCGGAAGCGACAGGATAAGGGTCGCGACAGCCGACACGCCGAACATGGCGTACATGACGCTGCGCGCGCCCTTCTTGTCAGAGAGCATGCCGCCGAAGGCGCGGAAGACGCTGCCGGGAATGGAATAGGCAGCGGCGATCATGCCCGCGGCCTCCAGGCTGAAGCCATAGACGCCGACCAGATAGCGCGGCAGCCATAGCGAGAGCGCGACGAAGCCGCCGAAGGCGAAGAAGTAGTAGAGCGAGAAGCGCCAGACCTGGGTGTTCTTCAAGGGCGCGAATTCCTGGAGCAGGCTCTTGGAGGCGGCGCCACCTTCGCGGCGGAGGCGGAAGGCGGGATCGTCCGTTGTAGTGAACCAGAAGGTGATCGCCATCAGCGCCAGGCCGACCGCCCAGATCTGTGCCACGGCCTGCCAGCCCCAGGCAATCAGAACGAAGGGGGCAGCGAACTTGGTCACTGCCGCGCCGACGTTGCCGGCGCCGAAGATGCCGAGCGCCGTTCCCTGCTTTTCGGCGGGAAAGAAGGGCGAGACATAGGCGACGCCAACGGCAAACGACCCGCCCGCAAGGCCGACGCCGAGGCCGGCGATCAGCATCTCGGTGTAGGTGTGGGCATAGGATAGCAGGAACGTCGCGAGCGCTGCCGCGAGCATGGTGAGCGTGTAGACGAGACGGCCGCCGTAACGGCCGGTCCATATGCCAAGGACGATGCGCACGAGCGAACCGGTGAGAATCGGGGTGCCGACGAGCAATCCGAATTGAGCCTCGTTGAGGCCGAGTTCCTGTTTGATGCGGATGCCGATGATCGCGAAGATCGTCCACACGGCAAAACAGAGGGTGAAGGCGATCGTGGACATCCACAACGCCTTGGCCGGTTCGCCGGCGGACATGGTTTGCGTTTTCTCAAGGACAGACATGGCTTCTCCAGGGCCCGACAAGGTCGTGCCAATTCATCGCTTGGGGTTAAAAACAAAAAGCCGCTGGTCAGGTACGCAACACCCAAAGGTGCGCGAAAAATCCTGATCAGCGGCTTTGCTGGAGGCGCCCGTCGTTGGACGCCGAAAACTGCGGCCCGTGGGCCTTAGCGATTACGAAGCAAGGGGCGTGCCAATTTCAAAAAAAGGGTGCGCTTCACGGTTTTCAGCGAAAATCGACCGCGATACGCAGTGCATTGCCGCAAACGCGGTCGCCGAGAATGCTAAAAATTGTGCAGTGCTTATAATCTAGGCGCCGGACTGCCCCGATTTTTGGGCAGCGATATAGTCGTCGAGGCGGTCGGGATCGAAAAGATTGCCGTCGAAGAAACCGTCTGGACCGAGCGTCAGGGCGCCGCTGGAGCCGACGGGGGTTTCGACCTGCAAGGCGCCTTCCACCTTGGCGCTCGCCGAAGGCATGGCGACGCCCAGCGTCTTCAGCGCCTCGCGGTAGATGTCCGGCCGAAAGGTGTTGGCGGCGACCTGCCGATGCGGCTTGCTGTGGGCAACCTGGCCCCAGCGGACCATCTGCGTGTAGAACCACAATGCGTGGCTCTTCCAGGGGAACGTCGCCGCCTTCGCGTTCGGAACGAAGAAATCCTTGACGGCGTGCGTCTCGTTACCGCCGATCGAAAGCACGCCCGTCAGCGCCGGGAGCAGCCATTCCGCCGGCCGATCGATATAGGCGGGCTTGGCAAGCAGCGCTGCAAGCTCCTCGTGGTTGGCGCGATCGGCGCACCAGAGCGAGGCCTTGTAGAGCGCGTTCAAGAGCGCCGCGAGTGCCTCAGGATGGGAATCTGCCCAGCGGCCGTTCACCCCCAGCACCTTTTCCGGGCTCGATTTCCAGATCGCGGCCTTGACGGTGGCAAGATGCGCACCGCGCTCCAGAACGCCAAAGGTATTCCACGGCTCGCCGGCGCAATAGCCGTCAATGACGTTCTCTTTCAGCGCATCGGCCATGTCTGGCGGCGGTAGGATGACGATCTCTATATCTCGGTCGGGATCGATGCCGCTTGCGGAAAGCCAGTAGCGCAGCTCGTAGTTGTGGCCCGAATAGGGGTGAACGACGCCGAAGCGCAACCTTTCGCCCGTCCGCCCGGAAATCACACGCCGCAGGGCTTGGCCGCTTGAGCGCGCATCGAGATCGCCGCTTGCACCGTGATCGGCCATTTGCCGCCAAAGTTCGGCTGCCACCGTCACCGCATTGCCCCCGAGGCCGAGCGCCATCGGCACGATCATACGCGGCGCCGGAGCCGTCAGCCCGAGATTGCAAGCGATTGGCATCGGCGCGAGAATATGGGCGACTTCGATATGCCCGACCGCCAATCGATCCCTGATCGATGCCCATGACCGCTCGCGAACAAGAGTGAGATCGACGTTCTCGCCCTTGGCAAAGCCTCTTTCCTTCGCGACCACAAGAAGCGCGCTGTCCAGCAGAGGCACGAAGCCCGCTGTGATATCGTAGGTTTTCGTCATGCGTCCGTTCCTGGATCGAGAAGGCTCGCGGCGGTGACGAGACTCTGGGCGATCTCGACGATCTTCCTGTTCTGGTTCATGGCGGTTTTCCGCAGCATCGCGTAGGCAGCCTCTTCCGAGATCCCGCGCGAGCGCATCAGCAATCCCTTGGCACGCTCGATCAGCTTGCGGTTTTCCAGTTCGCTGCGTGCCTCTTCAAGCTCGCGGCTCAGTCGCGAAAAGGCGTTGAACCGAGTGATCGCCATCTTGAGGATTGGCCGGACGCGTTCCTGTTTCAGGCCGTCGACGATATAGGCTGAGACGCCCGCGTCGACCGCCGCCTCGATGGAGGCCTCGTCGGACTTGTCGACGAACATCGCGATCGGCCGCTGAACCGCGCGCGAGATCTGGAAGAAGCTCTCGAGCATATCGCGGTTGGGGTTTTCGAGATCGATGACGATCACGTCGGGATTGATCTCAGCGATGCGCCGCGCAAGCCCCTGCATATCGTGGATGATCGTAACCCGACTGTAGCCAGCCTCACGCAGCCCCTCTTCAATGACGGAGGCGCGGATGCGGTTCTCATCTATGACCAGTACGATCAGGCTGCTGGCTACTGTCATCTGGCCACCGCGTCACCCCTGGCGAACCAAGACGGGGTATTCCACGCTCTCAGAGATTGCATACGCCACCAGCCCTACGGCACGCTGGGAATCGTGGCCGTTCTTCGTTTAAAGTACAATGTCAGATTGCCGTCTCTGGTCAACGCCTAGCAACATCAACAGCGGGCGGTTCGCTATGGATGGCGCGCATAAGCGTGATACAGCGGGCCTTTTGCCCGCCAATTTAGATATACTGGAGAAGCCTAAACTTAACGCTCCTCACACCCGGCATGAGGTCGTTTCACGCCAAGAGACGCTCGGCGCGTGCTGCAATTCTCGCGTGGGCACGGAGTATCGGTTCGCGTGGGTCAGATAGTGGTTCAAGCCCGGGGAGAAATGGACGCATCCCGAACTGGAGGAGAGCCTTCAGATGATCGCGGCCGGATTCAAAACCCGCGATCGGTGCAAATCGCGTCATCGGAAGGCCAGCAGGATAGAGGCGCTTGAATTCAGCGAAATTCGTGAAGCGTTCGTGGCTGTCTCCCCAGAGAAACAAGGTCTCGGCAGGCGCTCCTTCGGCGAGGACGACTTCATGGGTTTCGAGCAGAACGTGGAAATACTCGATTACCTCTCCGTCCCCAGGAGTGGCCGGCGCGATGGAGCTCCCATTGACAAGATCTTTAACGAGAATGAGGTGGCCATCGATGAACAAGGCGTGACCAGGGGAGAGATAGAGGTCCCTGTGAGGCGTCCGGTCATCCAGCGCGTGTCGCGAAACACGGATCGGCACTACCTCGGCATTCCAGAATAGACCGCTTCGCTTATAAACGTCCCGGCCAATCCATTTTACCGGCAGGGCCTGGCCGCGCACCGTTTCGACAAGATCACCGACCTGAAGTTTCTCGACGCAAACTTCGCCCGTTGGGGTCAAAATGGAGGTGCCCCGGAGAAAGCACCGGAGACCGTTGCCATTCCCGTTGCCATTTCCATTCCCGTTGCCATTCCCATTACCGTTCCCATTGCCATTGCCGTTCCCGGCTTGGGCACTGAACGAAGGCAATATCGTCGCCGTGAGAGTACCGATCGCCGCTACCCTGGCACCCGTCGCAGCAGCCAGCCCGAGGAAATGACGTCGCGCGAGGTTAAGCTGTGAGGGTCCCCTCTCCCTTGAAGACATAGCAATCTCCTTTTCGGGTTACGACTGCTTTGCATGATATTCTGCTTCAACTTCCATTTTTGAAAGTTGGCCTATTGGGGTGCCCGACCCACCAAAAATCGCCGATATCATTCAAAAGACGATGGACGCTCGCCTTTCGGATGAGGGTTCGACTGCCAGCAAATGTCGAGGGAGAGGAAGGGCAACGAGCGGCCGCGATCTTGGAAAGCTGACGTTGTCGACGAACACGGCGCCAAACCATTATCGATCGCCGTTTCCATTTTTCCATTCAATCTGGAGAATGATATCCGGCCTTGCCTAGCGACGACGTTCTCGCCAGAACCCCGCCGGACACAGGCTCGCTCACCCCGGTCGTCCCCGGAAATGTCAGCGGCAGTCCGTCCAGCGAGCGAACCGCGAGATAGGCCCAGGCTTCGGCCTCCATCGCGTCACCGTTAAAGCCGGCATCCTCGGCGGCCAGTACTTGAGCTCCCTTTTCGGCGGCCAGCGCGCGAAGGTCGGCCATGATGGTGCCGTTCAGGCGTCCGCCGCCGCCGACGATCCAGGTCTTGGGCTGCGCGGGCAAATGGCGGGCGGCACTGAGGATGGAGGCGGCAGCGACATGGGCGAGCGTTCTTGCGCCGTCGGCAAGGCCGATCTCATGCTTTGCCGGCACCACGAAATCGCCACGGTCGAGCGAGCGCCTGATATTGGCGGTGAAGAAGGGATGGCGCAGATAGCGGGCCGCCAGCGCCTCATCGACGACGCCGCCGGCGGCAAGGCGGCCGCCCTCGTCGAAGGCCTGCCCCGTATGCAACTCCACCCACTGGTCGATCAGCATATTGCCTGGGCCGCTATCATAGGCGACAGGATCGCCATCGCCGACGAATGTCAGGTTGGAAATCCCACCGATGTTGACGAAAGCCAGGGGACGCGCGTCCGTTTGGCCCTGCCCCGCCGCGAGCGCCTGATGGTAGGCGGGAACCAGCGGCGCGCCCTGGCCGCCGTGAACCATGTCATTCGCCCGCATATCGTAGACGACGTCGATGCCGGTTTCGGCGGCGAGAAGAGGCCCGTCGCCGAGCTGCACCGTCAGCCCGGCATCCGGCCGATGGAGAACGGTCTGTCCATGAAACCCGATGACATCGATCTCCGCGGCGCTGAGGCCGTTGACATGAAGGAACGTGCGGACCGCGACGGCGTGCAGCAGCGTCAGGTCCCGCTCGAGGAGGACGAGATCGCCCGGCCGCTGGCTGCGGTCTTCGATTGTGCGCGCATCGACAAGCCCCGCCTTCAGCCGCGCACGGAAACCGGCATCATAGGGAACCGAGAGAAACGGCCCGCGCTCGACCTGGGCGAGCCCATCCGTTCGAACCAGCGCCACATCGATCCCGTCCATCGACGTGCCGCTCATCAACCCGATCGCCGTTCTCATTTCGCTCATGCGCCCTCGCCCAAAGCACGTTATCCAAGTGGTGACTGATCTACAAAACAGTGCTAAACGCGCCGCAACGGTTCAACAATAGCGTTTTCGCCGCCTCACCCCGCAGCCGGCGTCCAAGAGACAGAGACCATGCCCGAATTCAAATCCGATTTCCTTCACACCCTCCAGGAGCGCGGCTTCATACACCAGATTTCCGACGAGGCCGGCCTCGACGATCTGTTCGCCAAGGAAATCGTGACTGCCTATATCGGCTTTGACCCGACAGCGCCGAGCCTGCATGCCGGCTCGCTCATCCAGATCATGATGCTGCATTGGTTGCAGGCGACCGGCCACCGAGCCGTCTCGCTGATGGGCGGCGGCACCGGCATGGTCGGCGACCCCTCCTTCAAGGAGGAAGCGCGGCAGCTGATGACCGTCGACAAGATCGAGGAGAACATCGCCTCGATCAAGCGCGTCTTCTCCAATTACCTGACCTACGGGGAAGGTCAAAGAGATGCGTTGATGATCAACAACGCCGAATGGCTGCGCTCGCTCAACTATCTCGAATTCTTGCGCGATGTCGGCCGCCATTTCTCGGTCAACCGCATGTTGTCTTTCGACAGCGTCAAGACCCGCCTCGACCGCGAGCAGTCGCTGTCCTTCCTCGAGTTCAACTATATGATCCTGCAGGCATACGACTTTGTCGAGCTTGCCAAGCGCTACGACTGCCGCCTGCAGATGGGCGGTTCCGATCAGTGGGGCAACATCGTCAACGGCATCGACCTCGGTCACCGCATGGGGACCAAGCAGCTTTACGCGCTGACCTCGCCACTTCTGACGACCTCGTCGGGCGCGAAGATGGGCAAGTCGGCGACGGGAGCGGTCTGGCTGAACGCCGACATGCTGTCGGCCTATGATTTCTGGCAGTACTGGCGCAACACCGAGGATGCCGACGTCTCGCGCTTCCTCAAGCTCTACACGACGCTGCCGATGGACGAGATAGCGCGGCTGAGCGCTCTTGCCGGTTCGGAAATCAACGAGGTGAAGAAGATCCTCGCCACGGAAGTTACGGCGATCCTGCACGGGCGCGTCGCCGCCGAAGATGCCGCCGAAACCGCCCGCAAAACCTTCGAGGAAGGCAGCCTTGCCGCCAACCTGCCGTCGGTCGACGTTTCCGCCTCTGATCTCGATGCCGGGATCGGCCTGCTCGCGTTGATCGTCCGCGCCGGTCTTGCCGCTTCCAACGGAGAGGCCCGTCGGCATGTTCAAGGCGGTGCTGTGCGCGTCAACGACGAGGCGGTCAGCGACGAGCGCAAGATCATCGGCAGCGGCGAAGTCACCGCCGACGGCGTCATCAAGCTCTCTCTCGGCAAGAAGAAGCACATTCTGATCCGCCCAGAGGCCTGATTGGCAAAACACTTGTCCGGGTCGATAATTCAAGGAAGCCGGCGGCAATCGCCGGCTTCGTCGTTTGTCACAAGGGCCGGGAGCCAGGTGTGTTGCAAGCCCATGTGCTGCTAGGAGCAGATGCCGTCGCCCGGACCTGAAACTGGCAGCGCAATGTGGGGAGTAGTGGATGTACAGTGAACCTTTGCGCGCCAAGGATGCAGGCGCATACAAGTGACCGACAGAAACGTTGACAAACACTCGTACATAGCCCATATACGGATCAACAGTTTCGAGGTGGTAACGGCCTCCCCACGCACCCGCAAGGGTTAGTAGCCGAAAGGTGAAGAGATCTGGGACTTGGCAACCTAGCGAAAATAGAAAGCCCCGCCGCGTGCGGGGTTTTTTATTTTGTTGATATAAGATGACCCTTTCGAAGCCGATTTTCAAGTTTGCCGCTATCAATCGGATATGTCGACTTAACAATATATATGCCCCGCTTGGTGGGCTTTATCAGCACTGCGACCAAAATTATGAGCCCTGCCGCATTGACCGCACGCACTAGCTCGAATCCCTGACCAGCGTGTTTTGGTGATTGTCCCACATGTGTCGGATCGACGACAGTCTGGGCCAAGTACGGCAAGCACGATATGTATGTGCCGGGGTGGGATTTCAAAGCATGCTGCTGTGCCGGGATGGTGAAGGTCACGTCGCCTTCAGCAAGCTCTAACCCAAACATTCTTAAGTGATGAACTGGAAGTCGCCAAGCATCAACGGCTTGAAGCGAGGTGAATTCTTGATTTCGGTCAACTGGCAGGCCCCATCGTAGGGTCCGGAAAATGCCATGTCGCGGAAAAGTTGTCTATAATTCTTTCTTCAATCTAAACCCACAGCTTTCACCGTATTCGTAATCCCGGCCGTCTCTAGCGCATAGCGATGGCGCCAAGAGCATGGTGTCAGAAATATGCCTAGCTTTCGCAAAGCGTCATGCTCTGGATGGTTGATCTACAGACGGTTAGATTTCACGGCGGTCCGACCTGAAATCGTCCGGCTAGGCGCTTATTGGAACTCGAAAATCTGGCGGAAGACGCCCGGCGCGATGATCGACAGCGGGTTGATCGCCAGGTTGGGGGAATCGAAGTCGCCGGTCAGCTTGAAGGTGATGCCGATCAAGCCGCGGTCCTTGCCGTTGCCGAGCAGGAAGCCGACGATCGGCACCTCGGCGAACAGCCGGTTGAGGCCATAGGCCGGCATGAAAGTGCCCGTCAGGTCGATATTGCCCGCCGCATTCTTGAGGATGCCCTGGAAGGTCGCGCCGACCTGCTCGCCGCGAACCACGCCGTTTTCGACCGCGATGGCTCCGCCGCGTACGACGAGGTGGGCAAAGCCGCGCTGGAAGTTCTGCGAACTCGTGTCGATCTCGCGCTTCACGGCCGAGCTCAGGCTCTCCCCGCCTCGACCGGTCGGGGTCGAGACGATCGACTGCAGACGCTTTTCGTTGACGATGGCAAAATTCCTGATGTCGATGGAGCCTTCCCAGCGATCCTCGCCTGCACCACGCAGAGAAAGATTGAGCAGCCCGCCCTTCATGTTGCGGTAGATGTCGGCAAAACGCGCCACCGCCCCGGCGTCGCCGCTGGTGACATGGATCGTGCCGTTTGCTCCGCCCTTGACCAGTTCACTCACCACCGCCTGACCGCTGCGCGTCACGCCGGAGAAGTCGGCCGCCGTGACCCGGCCGTCGGCAATCGAATAGGCCAAGTTGACATTGCCGATTGTCTCGTCATTGAAGCCGACGACCTTATCCAGCTTGGCGCGGATCGTCGCGTCGAGCGAGTGGCCGTCGTTTCCACGGCCCGACGATTTCAGCCGCTTGACAATGGGGCGCACATCCGCCGCCTCGCCCGAGATGGAGATATCGAAACCGGATTTGGCACGCTTGAGCACCAGCGAGAAGTCATCCGCACTCGACAGGCGAACCCTCGAGAAATTGGCTTGCGATAGCCCGTTCTTTCCGACCGTCATGTCGCCCGCGACGCCGAACCCATCGCCCTTGAGCACGAAGTTCCGGATGGAAAGCTGGTCCGTCGGCCCGCTTGCCTCGAATTCGGCGGTGGCCGGAATGCCGCTGCCCTTTGACCAGCCTATCCACGGGACAGTCAATGTCGACTTGGCAAGATCGATGCTCACGCCCTGCCGGTCATCGTCGAGCCGCGTAAGTTCGACCGTGATCGGGCCGTCGATCACATCAGACACGCCCGGTACAAGCTTTTCCCGCTGCTGGTCGTTGAGTGTCACCGTGATGATGCGTTCGCGCTTGACGCTGGAATTTGCCTCCGTCGGCTCGGTCATATTGATCTCGACCGGCAGACCGTCGATCTGCGCATCGGCGGTCAAATGCACACGCTCGGGATCAGCCTCTATGCGCCCGTCCACCTTGGTGATCCTTCGACCTGAAACCGGCCTGGATATATCCACCTTCTGAAGATCGAGCGTCGCTTTCCAGACCGGGCGCGGCGGATGTTGGTCATTGATCAGCCCGAGCGTTGCCTCGACGTCGGCGCTGACGTTTCCGCCGAAATCATCAGGCTTGAACTCGGTGCGCTGAAGGACACGCAACGGCTCGAACGTCAGCAATTCGCCGATGGCCTCGGCCTCGCCCGACAAGGCGAGCTTCATTTTGGCCATCAGAGGCTTGTCGTAGGTGGAGGGTATGGAGAAGCTGCTCGGGCCAAGCACGACAGCTCGGCCAGAGGGAAAATAGGATGTTCCGCTCTTCACGTCGACCTTCAAGTCTGGTCCGGTGAGATCGAAATGGCCGCCCAAATCACGGATCGGAGGAATTTCGCCCGGCACGTTCATGCGGGTGTCGGCGATATCGAAGGCGATGTGCAGTTCGTTTTCCTGGAGCTTCAGTCCGCCGCTTACTGCCGCCTCGGCTAGCCGTCCCTGAGGAATGAAAACGGATATCGTCGCGTTGGTGACGGTTCCGCCGAAAAGGTTGGTCTGGGCCCAGTTGCGCGCCTTTGTCGACATCCAGAAAGGCCAGAGCTGCTTGATGGCCGTGGTCTTTAGCATCTCGGCGCGCCCGCCGAAACTGACTTCCGGCGAATCCCCACCCATTCTGAGCTTCAGCGAGCCGAAGAGAGCGCCGAGCGGGCTCGACACGGCGATATTGTCGAACTGGTATTCTCGCGCATCCGTCAGGTAGCGGCCATTTGCCTGCCCATCGAAGGTGAGCGGCGCCTCGCCGGACGCCAGTGGTGCAGCCGTGCCGTTTTTGATCACGAAATCGATGCCGAAGCCTTTTTCCGCCTGCGGATCTATACGATCGAGATCGATCAACGCGCCGCTGAACGGGATAGTGGTCGCCTGGAAATGCGCCTCCGACGGCAGGATTTCCAGTGTCTTGTGGCTCGCGTTGTAGGTGAGATTGATGTTGGCGCCGGAGAGAAGCTGATCGTCACGATCCATGTACAGCGTGCCAGGCTCAAGAGTGATGGCCGCTTTCAGCGTCGGCTCGCCACCATTGCTGCCGCGCTCGGCCGAAACGGTCGCGTCGGCGAAACTTTTGATCCCCTGGCGCGGCTGACCCTGCGGGGTATAGGCCAAGGTCGGGGACGCCAGGTCGAGATGCTTGATCGATGCCGTCAGAGCGTGGGATTTGCCCAGTTCCTGTTTGGCCACGACATCCACTGTCGCCGGAACCCCCTCGATCGATATCTGACCGTTCAACCTGAGCGTTGCGGCATCAGGCTGAGAAAATGCAAGGCTGTCGACGATCACCGAAAGCGGCGGCCTGCCGTCCTGGCGGGCGATCTTCAACGCCAATCCGGAGAGTTGCATCGCCTCCGTGCCGCCGCGCGTGACGACCTGGCGAAGAAAATCGAGATTGGAGAAGATCGCCTCCACGCCGACCGGGATGCGATCAACGCGAAGCATGGCCGGATCGATTGGGTCGCTTTCGGGCAAGAGGGTGGTGTCGAGCGCGATGCCTTTGGCATTGACATCGGCGACCACGATCCGTCCATCCAATAAGGCCAAGGGATCAAGTACGAGCCGCACGCTGTCGGCCGTCGACAGGTGCTTGCCGCTCACGCGCTCGATCATCTTCACGTCGCGCGCGACGAGCGCCAGTCGCAAACCTCTGGTAAAGCGAACCACCGTGGAACCAACCTCGGCGGTATAGTCGGGACCGATGGCCGAATCGAGTGCGGCCTGAGCCTTGAGCGACAAAGGCTTGTCGAAAACGCCGCTTTCCACCGTGCCGACAAAAGCACCGAGAACCAGCAGAATGAGGGCGACGAAGAGGCAAGTGATCCGTGCCGCATGGCCCAGATGGGAGCGGCGGCGGGCTGGCGGCGGGCAGTTCACGAGGATAGAATCCTCGACCTGCGACGACGGCAGCCGATCGAGAGAGACGATATCCTGCTTGCGGAATTTTACCTTTTCGCCTCGGATCACCGCCGTGCGTTTCCCGTTCTTTGTTTTTTTCTGGATGACGCAGCGTAAGACTGGACGGCATGCTTCGCCACTATATATCGACGCGGCTATAGTCATGCAAAATACTGGCAAAAGAAAGGTTTTCCCATGGCCGAACTCGGCATAGGCGATCATGCCCCTGATTTCGACCTCCCCCGCGACGGTGAAGGGCGTGTCCAGCTTTCGCAATTCAAGGGAAAGCCGCTCGCCTTGTTCTTCTATCCCAAGGACGACACGCAAGGGTGCACGGTCGAATCGATTTCCTTCACCGCACTTGCGCCGCAATTCTCGGCGGCCGGCGCCGCACTTCTCGGCATGTCGCCGGATTCGGTCAAGCGCCATGATAAATTCGTCAAGAAGCACGCGCTTGGCGTCGCCCTTGCTTCCGACGAGGAGAAGTCCATCCTGGAGGCCTATGGCGTATGGAAAGAGAAGAGCATGTACGGCCGCAAGTACATGGGCGTCGAGCGAACGACCTTCCTCATCGACGCGGATGGCCTAATCGTCAGGATCTGGGAGAAGGTTAGGGTTGACGGCCATGCCGAAGAGGTGCTTCAGGCGGTCAAGAGCCTTTGAGAGCGCCTGGTCAGACCATGTCGCTACCTGTCATTACCTCGCTGCGCGGCGGCGCGATCGAAGCCATCCGCTCGGCCGACCTCGATCTGAAGACCACGCTTGCACAGCTGTCGGCGACCCGATGGTTCGAGCGCAGCCTGTCGCTGCGCTCGCCGCTCGACCCGCCGCTTCCTGAGCGGCCCGGACGGCCCGAAAAGCCGGAGCTTATCCCGCCGAAACATATGAAAAAGCGCTCGCTGCACACCACCAAGGGCCGCATCGCGCTTCTCCATGCGATCGCCCACATCGAACTCAACGCCGTGGATCTGGCGCTTGATATCGTGGCCCGATTCGCGACCGAGCCGGTTCCCAACTCCTTTTTCGACGGCTGGATGCAGGTGGCCTTCGAGGAAGCCAAGCACTTCCGCATGGTGCGGGAGCGCCTGCGCGACATGGGCGCGGACTACGGCGACCTGCCCGCCCATGACGGCCTCTGGCAGGCGGCGCACGCCACACGCAACGATCTGACGGCGCGGCTCGCCGTCGTGCCGCTTATTCTCGAGGCGCGCGGCCTCGATGTCACGCCCGCCCTGCAAGCGAAGATGCGCGAGACCGGCGATCTCGAAAGCGCGGCCGTGCTCGACGTCATCTACAACGACGAGAAGGGGCACGTCGCCGTGGGCGCCAAATGGTTCCGCTTCCTTTGCGCCCGCGAAAAGCGGGATCCCGCACGCACCTTCCAGGAACTGGTACGGGCGAATTTCCGCGGCTCGCTCAAAGCGCCGTTCAACGACATCGCCCGCGCCGAGGCGGGGCTGACGCCTTCGTTCTACCGATCGCTGACCGCGATCAGCAATGCCTGATCCGCAAGGCATTCCATGCGTTTACCCTGCAGGCGACCGGCGAGCGAAAGCAAATATTAACCTTAATGCAGTGTAATCGGCCCATTCGCGCTGGAAGGCGGCAACTGGGAGATTCTCCGTGACGATCGGGCATCAGAACCGGGTTTTCGGAAGACGGACTGAGCAGCACTTCATCATCCTGGCAAGCGGCAGCAAGGTGCGGCATATGGCCGTCCGCCCATGGATGGCAGCAGTTGGCCTGACGGTCGTCGCAATCTTCGCCATCGGCTACCTACTCGCCACGTCTTATCTGGTTCTGCGCGACGACCTGATCGGGGCCACCATGGCCCGCCAGGCGCGCATGCAATACGACTACGAAGACCGGATCGCCGCGCTGCGCGCGCAAGTTGACCGCGTCACCTCCCGGCAGCTTCTCGATCAGCAGGTCGTCGAAGACAAGGTCGAAAAACTGCTGCAGCAGCAGGAAGCGCTTTCTTCACGTCACGGCAAGCTCGACGCCCTGCTCGACCGCGCCGAAAATTCCGGCCTGATGGACAAGGATTTGCCGGACGCCAAGGGCAAGCCCGCCGCGAAGAACGAGCATGCGGCGCTCGCAGGCGGCCTGAAGGCGATCGAAGCCAGCCTCGCGGGTGGCCCCACTGATGCGACGCCCGACAATGTTACACTCGCCTATGTCCCGGCACCCGAAACGGTAGCCGACCGCGCCGACCGCGTCTTTTCGAAGGTCACGCTGTCGTTGAAGCGCATCGAGCAGGACCAACTGACGCGCATTCAGCAACTGACGACCGGCGCCTCGGAAACGGCTGATAACATCGCGTCGATCATCAAGCATGTCGGCGTCAGCCTGCCGAACGCAAGCGCAAGCACCGATGTGGAAGACGCTGTCGGCGGCCCTTATGTGCCGCCCGCGGGCGAAGATGCTTTCGATCAGTCGCTCGTCGATCTCGACGCGGCACTCACCCACCTCGAAGCCATACGCGGAGAAGCCGAAAGCCTGCCCTTCCGCAATCCGGCCCCGGGACGGGAAATCACCAGCCTGTTCGGCAACCGCAAGGATCCTTTCTTCGGCCGGCTTGCGCTCCATACCGGTGTCGATTTCCGCTTCGCGCCGGGTGAGAAGGTCACCGCCACGGCGCCTGGCAAGGTGATATCGGCCGGATGGGCCGGCGGTTACGGCAACATGGTCGAGGTCGACCATGGCAATGGCATTTCCACGCGCTACGGGCACATGACAGAAATCCTGGTCAAGGTTGGCGACACCGTCAAGACCGGTGGCATCGTCGGGCTTGCCGGCAGCACCGGCCGCTCAACGGGAACTCACCTGCACTACGAAGTGCGCGAGGATGGCCACCCCATCGACCCTCTCTACTTCGTCCGCGCTGGCGCCAAGCTGGCGAGCTACATCGACTAGTCTTGTGAACGGCGAAGTTTTCCGGCCGCTCTTGACCTGAAAAATCCGGACGTTAATTCAGCAAAACTACGGAAAGTCCAAAGCGACTTGAAAAATTGCGGCATCTTTAACCGAAGAACGGCGCAAAACCGCGCCTTTCCTTGACTCCGTGGACCTTTGGGACTATGTGGCGCTGCATTGCCGCATGCAACGCGTGTCGACTCATCCAGAGCTCGACCGAACGGAACGGAAATAGCCCCCCCTTTGACAACATTCGCTGACCTTGGCCTGAGCCAAAAAGTCCTCTCCGCCGTCACCGACGCCGGCTACACGATACCGACCCCGATCCAGGCTGGCGCCATCCCATTCGCGCTCCAGCGCCGCGATATCTGCGGCATCGCGCAGACCGGTACCGGCAAGACGGCGTCGTTCGTGCTGCCGATGCTGACCCTCCTTGAAAAGGGCCGCGCCCGTGCGCGTATGCCGCGCACCCTCATCCTCGAGCCGACGCGCGAACTCGCAGCGCAGGTCGCCGAGAACTTCGAGAAGTACGGCAAGAATCACCGCCTCAACATCGCGCTTCTGATCGGCGGCGTCTCCTTCGAGGACCAGGACCGCAAGCTTGAGCGCGGCGCCGACGTGCTAATCTGCACGCCCGGCCGCCTGCTTGACCATTTCGAGCGCGGCAAGCTTCTGATGAGCGGCGTTGAGATCCTGGTCATCGACGAGGCCGACCGCATGCTCGACATGGGCTTCATCCCCGATATCGAACGCATCGCGAAGCTTATTCCCTTTACCCGCCAGACGCTGTTCTTCTCGGCAACCATGCCGTCGGAGATCCAGAAGCTGGCCGATCGCTTCTTGCAAAACCCTGAGCGCATCGAAGTGGCGAAGCCTGCCACGGCCGCAATGACCGTGACGCAGCGCTTCGTCGCCTCGCACGGCAAGGATTATGAGAAGCGCTCGACGCTGCGCGACCTGATCCGCGCCCAGACCGACCTCAAGAACGCGATCATCTTCTGCAATCGCAAGAAGGACGTCGCCGATCTCTTCCGTTCGCTCGATAGGCACGGCTTCTCGGTCGGCGCGCTGCATGGCGACATGGACCAGCGGTCGCGTACCAATATGCTGCAGAGTTTCCGCGACGGCCAGATCCAGCTCCTGGTTGCTTCCGACGTGGCGGCTCGCGGTCTCGATCTGCCCGATGTCGGGCACGTCTTCAATTTCGACGTTCCGATCCACTCGGAAGATTATGTCCACCGCATCGGCCGCACCGGCCGCGCCGGTCGCTCGGGCGCCGCGTTCACGATCGTGACCAAGCGCGAAACCAAGCATACGGACGCGATCGAGAAGCTGATCGGTGAAAAGGTGGCGTGGCTGAACGGCGATCTGACGGCGCTTCCGCCGGTGGACGAGAGCCGCGACAGCGAACGTCCACGCCGCGGCGTCAAGGACAAGGAAAAGGATCGCGGCCGCAGGGGTGGCCGTGGCGGCTCGGGTCACAAATCTGATATCGAAGCCGATCATACTGTAACGGAACAGGTTGCAGCAGCAGCAGCACCGGCAAAGGTCGAGACCGTGAAGAACGAGCGCAAGGCAGAGCAGAAGTCCAACAACGGCGCGCGCAACAGCCGCCCCTATCCGGCCAACGACGACAACCGTGACCGCCGCCGCTACCATCGCGACCACGACGACGGCCCGACGCCGGTTGGCTTCGGCGACGATATTCCCGCCTTCATGCTGATTGTCGCCAACGCCAAGGCATGACGGCCAAGCCCGGCATCGATTTTCCCGGCCTCGGTACAGGTCTTGCCATCCTTCGCGACGGCAAGATCCTCCTCTACAGGCGCATGAGGGCGCCTGAGGCAGGCTATTGGAACATCGTCGGCGGCAAGGTCGATCATATGGAACCGGCCGAAGCTGCCGCCCGCCGCGAGGCGGAGGAAGAAAGCGGCCTTTCCGTCGGCAAGATGGCGCTTCTGTGCACCACCGAACATATTATCGAAGCGGACCGCCAGCATTGGCTGTCCCTGATCTATGTCACCGAGGACGTGTCGGGCGAGCCGCGGCTGATGGAACCCGACAAGCTATCCGACTTCGGCTGGTTCGGCCGCAACGATCTGCCGCAGCCGCTCTCAGCGTTTACGCAGGCCGCAATCGCGCACCTCACCGAAGACGAGCTGCGGTAGCGGCTCCGATCTCCCTCGTCCTAGCGACGGATTTCCACTTACTTCTCGGCGCGAACAGCCGCCTCATAGGCGAGCGCCACCCAATGGGCCATGACGTCGGGATCGTCGAAGGCGTCTTCGGGTATCGACCAGTAAGGCATGTTGACGGGCTTGCCCTGCTTTCCTTCATAGGCCCATTGGCGAGCGCCCGCCGTCTCAAATTCAGGCGCGCTCACTCCATCTGCCTTCAGGAGCATTTCCCCCCTCACCTCCACGGCCACGATGCGGCCGAGATGGTAGATGCCCTTGCCGCCGAACATACGCTTGATCGTCACTGGGCCAAGTGACTGAAACATCTCTTCGATGTCGATATTTTCCATTCCTGCGCCCTCGACCAGCTGAAATCATCCGGCTCCAGATCTAGAGCGTATGATAATCCCGGTTCCAATAGAGAAGTGCGGGCTGGGCGTCGCTGAAATGGACGCCGACCACCGTGCCGAAGATGACGTTATGGGTCGAGCCGCGGTGCACTTCGGTAACGCGGCAATCGAAGACGGCGAGCGCATCGGCAAGCACCGGCGCGCCGGTGACAAGCGTTTCGAAATTTCCGCTGTCGAAGCGCTCGTCGTTTGTGAGGTGGGTCTTACCGGAAAAGGCATCGGCAAGGCCGCGATGCTGGGCGCCTAGAGTGTTCAGCGCGAAGATCGAGCTTTCCAGGAAGATATCGTTTTTCCGGTTGCTGTTGTTGAGGCAGATCAGCACGCTCGGCGGACTGTCGGACACCGAACAGGCAGCCGTGATCGTAACCCCTCGCCGCTCCTTTCCGAGCGCCGTCGTCACCAGTTGCACATGCCCCGCATAACGGCTCATCGCGTCACGATATCGCATCGGGTCCATATGCTGCTTATCCAACACCTAGTCTCTCCTGCGGTCTCACTCATGCTCTAGCGTAAATATGGCCGCGAGGCCTTAGCTTTTCTACAATGAAGAATGCCAAAAGCACCTGACTTCGCTGCTTTTTCTTTGACGGCAAGCAAGGGCCGGATAAAAGAGCAAGAGAATTTGTCAGGATTTACTCCCTAGCATGAACAGTCGGCTGAGCATTCCGGTTTTTGTGGTACTGCTTCTTGCAGCCGGGCCCAGCTATGCCGCGGGGGTCAACATCGGCGTCGTGGCGCCGTCGGGAGGCAACTTCGCAAGCCTTGGGGCCCAGATCGCCGCTGGCGCCGGTTTCGAGGCTGAAGCCTCCAAGAATGCTGTGACCGCTGTCGATGAGCCCTGCACCGTCGATGGCGGCAAGGCCGCGGCCGAAGCGCTGATCAACGCCAAGGTGCAGATTGCCGTCGGGTTCCTCTGCACCGAAACGTTGGAAGGCGCGCTACCCCGGCTGAAGGAAGCTGGCATTCCAGCCATCACCGTCTCCGTACGCTCGCGCATCCTTATGGAAGATGCGTTGAAGAACGGCTGGCCTTTGTTTCGCATGGCGCCTGTCGATGGCGACGAGGCAGAAAAGATCGTCGACGTCATCCTGACGACTTGGACGGCAGAGCCGATCGCTCTTGTCGACGACGGCACGATCCACGGCCGTGAGCTGGTCGAGGCGGTTCGCAACGCACTTGAGGAAAAAGGGCTAAAGCCGGCCTTCGTCGACACTTTCCGACCCGGTCAGGACCAACAGATCGGGCTCGTTCGCCGCCTAAGTAAAGCTGGCGTCACCCATATCTTCATCGGCGGCGACCGGGCCGACGTGGCGATCATCGCCCGCGACGCCCATGCTGAAAACATACCCCTCGTGCTGATGGGCGGAGATGCCATGCGCTCGGCGGATCAGCCGCTGCCGCTTGCGATCGGTGTCCAGGCGGTCGCACTTCCCGACTATGCAGGCCTGCCGGAAGCCGCAGCCATCGCACAGGCATTGCGCGACAAGGGCATCGAGCCGGAGGGTTACGTGTTGCCGGCGGCGGCGGCCGCCTTCGTTGCCGGACAGGCGGTCGGCGGCGCCATTTCGGAAAACAAGCCGTTGTTCGAGAAGTTGATCGGCACGACGTTTTCGACCGTTATCGGCGCCGTCAAGTTCGGACCGGACCATGAGCTTTCCGACAATCCCTTTCGGCTCGTCGAATGGAGAGGCGGCAAGTTTCTGCCCGCCAATGCCGCCGCCGAGTGAGGACGTCAACCGGCTGGCGGCTTGATGCCGGTCAGGCCCGTTGCGATGAACAGCAAAGCCACGCCGTAAACGACGAACGCCATCATCATGAAGAGATAGACGTCGTAGAGTTTCAGCCGGTGGGCGAACCGGTATTTGCCGGCACAAAAGGCGCCTGACGCCTCGATGGCGGCGGCGATCGAGGCAACGTTCAGGTCCTTCAGCAAGCTGTCGGACACCTCGCGGAAGAAGATCACCCTTTCGTGCGTCTTCAGCACGAACAACAGCCCGATAATGCCGACGACGATCACGACCAGTGCGAGGAAGGCATCGGCCGCCCCCGCGATCTTCTGGTCGTAGCCGATGGCCGCGCTCAGAATAGTGATGGCAGCCACCACAAGCGTCGTCGTTTTAGAGCGCTCGTCCTGCCAATATTGCATACGGCCCAACGCCGACTGAAAGTAACTGAAGATGATCGCACGGTCGTCCATGAAAGCCCCCGCTGTGCTTGAGAGATCGTCACCGGCTTACGCTACCGTAAAGCGGCCGCCGGGGCAGCAAGGCGACGGCGGTTGTCGCCGTCGGCGCGGAATGATATGGCGGACACCAGACCCGATATTCCGCTCAAACCGGACATTGTGACATGACCCTTCCGATCCGCATCGCGCCCTCCATCCTCGCCGCCGATTTCGCCCGACTGGGGCAGGAAGTGCGCGACGTAACCGCCGCCGGTGCCGACTGGATCCATCTCGACATCATGGATGGCCACTTCGTGCCCAACATCTCCTTCGGGCCGGACGTCATCAAATCGCTGCGTTCCTATACGGACGCGACCTTCGATTGCCACCTGATGATATCGCCGGCCGAGCCCTACCTGGAGGCTTTCGCCAAGGCCGGCTGCGACCGCATCACCGTCCACGCCGAGGCTGGACCGCATCTGCACCGCTCCCTGCAAAAGATCCGCAATCTCGGCAAGAAGGCGGGCGCGACCATCAATCCCGCAACGCCGATTTCGGCGCTGGAAGACGTTCTCGACGATGTCGATCTCATTCTCATCATGTCCGTCAATCCGGGCTTCGGCGGCCAGAAATTCATCCCGGCAATGGCTGACAAGATCCGCCGTGTGAAGTCCCTTATCGGTGACCGGCCGATCGAACTCGAAGTGGATGGCGGCGTCACCACCGAAACGGCACCGATCGTCGCCGCCGCCGGCGCGAACGTCCTCGTCGCCGGTTCTGCGATCTTCAAGGGTGAATCGGTCGACGCCTACCGGCACACAGTCGCTGAACTCCGCGCCGCCGCCGAACGAGGCCGCGGTGGAGCAAACTGAGGCGGTAAAGTCAGAAACTGCACCTTCGCGTCTTACCGCCACCGTGTCGCCATGGCCCGTGCTGTTACTCGGCGCACCGTCGTGGGCTGCACTCATGGGGGCGGCCGCTTCGTTCGCGCTCTACCGGCGGGAAAGACTTGATGGGGCGGATGCGCCCGCGCTGATCGTCCTTCTCTTCCTCGGCGGGTTGCTTTCTTGGCCCATCGCCCTTCCGGTCGCGCGTTTCCTCGCCCACCGCCAACCGTTTGCCGCACGTTTCTTGGTGTTTGCCGCCATTTTGTCGCTGGGCACGCTCGCGGTGACGGCAGCGCTCTTTGCGCTCGACTACGGCAGCCACTACGAACGCTGGCACGAGCCGGTCGGCTCACTTGTCTGGTTCTTCCAGTTTGCCTTCACCAGCGCGAGCGCGATCTATCAGTTCGCTGTGCTCGGCAGCCGGCTGTTTCTGCCGCTCGGCCCCGTGTTTGCAGTTGCTGCAAGCCTCTTTCTCGCCAAACGTATGCGATAGCCGATAGCAAACGGTGAGCCAAACGTTGAGATTGCCCGTCGTCTTTGCTACAGGGGCGCCAACACTCGTTTCCCAAAGAAAGTCGAAGAGCCCATGATCCCGCGCTACTCCCGACCCGAGATGGTCGCCATATGGTCGCCCGAAACCAAGTTTCGCATCTGGTTCGAGATCGAGGCTCATGCCTGCGACGCGCTTGCCGCGATCGGCGTCATTCCAAAATCCGCCGCCGAAACCATCTGGGAAAAAGGCGGCAAGGCGACCTTCGACGTTGCCCGCATCGATGAGATCGAAGCGGTCACCAAGCATGACGTCATCGCCTTCCTGACGCATCTGGCCGAGATCGTCGGCCCCGACGCGCGCTTCGTGCATCAGGGCATGACGTCTTCCGACGTGCTTGATACCTGCTTCAACGTGCAACTGGTTCGCGCCACCGACATCCTGCTTGCCGACATGGACAAGCTGCTCGAGGCGCTGAAGCGCCGCGCGCTCGAGCATAAGGACACGGTTACGATCGGCCGCTCGCACGGCATCCACGCCGAGCCGATCACCTTCGGCGTCAAGCTGGCGCTTGCCTATGCCGAGTTCGAGCGCTGCCGTCAGCGGCTGGTCACCGCACGCGAAGAGGTCGCCACCTGCGCGATTTCCGGCGCGGTCGGCACCTTTGCGAACATCGATCCCCGCGTGGAGGAGCATGTGGCAGCCGCTCTCGGTCTGAAACCCGAGCCGGTATCAACCCAGGTCATCCCGCGTGACCGCCACGCCATGTTCTTTGCTACTCTCGGTGTCGTCGCCTCGTCGATCGAACGCCTCGCCACCGAAATCCGCCACCTGCAGCGCACCGAAGTTCTGGAAGCCGAGGAATATTTCTCGCCCGGCCAGAAGGGCTCGTCGGCGATGCCGCACAAGCGCAATCCGGTATTGACCGAAAACCTGACCGGCCTTGCCCGCATGGTGCGCTCTTACGCCATCCCGGCGATGGAAAACGTTGCGCTCTGGCACGAGCGCGACATCTCGCATTCCTCCGTCGAGCGCATGATCGGCCCCGACGCGACGATCACACTAGATTTTGCGCTTGCGCGGCTCACGAGCGTCATCGACAAGCTGCTCGTCTATCCCGAGAACATGATGAACAATCTCAACAAGTTCCGCGGGCTCGTGCATTCGCAGCGCGTGCTCTTGGCGCTGACGCAAGCAGGCGTTTCGCGCGAAGACGCTTACCGGCTTGTCCAGCGCAACGCCATGAAGGTCTGGGAACAGGGCAAGGATTTCCTGGAAGAGCTTATTGCCGACACCGAGGTGCGCTCAGCCCTTTCGGAAGACGACATTCGCGAGAAGTTCGACCTCGGCTACCACACCAAGCATGTCGACACGATCTTCAAGCGCGTGTTCGGCTAGCACCCGCTGGTCTCGACACAAGAAAATGCCGCCGGAGAGTGTTTCATCCCCGGCGGCATTTCTGTTCGTGGCTTGCCCGCTACTGCTGCTGCTGCGGGGCAACGATAAGCTTGCGGTAGAGATGCCATGTCGAATGCCCGAGAATGGGCATGACGACGGCAAGACCCGCAAAGATCGGGATGGTTCCGACGACCAGCCCTACGGCTACGATCAGCCCCCACAACGCGACCGGGATCGGATTGGTCAGCGTGGCGCGGATGCTCGCGTCGATGGCGGCGACAGCGCCTACGTCACGGTCGAGCAACAGCGGGAAAGTCACGACAGTCGTTGCGAGCACGATGACAGCGAAGATGAAGCCGGCGAGATTGCCCCACAACATCATCGCCAGACCTTGCGGTGTCGTCATCGTGTCTGAGATAAGCGACGAGATCGAGGGTGGCACCGTATCGCCAAAGAATGCACCGTAGAGCGCGTGCGCCACAATCAGCCAGCCGATGAAGAGCGCCACGAGCATGATGCCAACAGCGATGATCGAGGGCAGCGCCGGCGAATGCCGTACTTCCAGCGCGTGCTGCCAGGAACTGTCCAATCCAAGCTCACGGCGTCGGCTGATCTCGTAAAGACCGAGGGCTGCAAGCGGCCCGAGCAACGCAAAACCGGACATCAGAGGAAAGAGCAACGGCAAAAGATTTGCACCCGAGCTCCACATCGCCAGGAAGATGCCTGCTATAGGATACATGAGACATAGAAAGACGTAGTGGGATGGCTTCTCACTGAAGTCATCAAGCCCGAGCTTCATGGCGTCGACAATGTCGGATATACCGATCTTGCGGACAACCGGGCGCACGAAAGCTTCGTTCCCGCCTGCCATGACATGGAATGCCGTCATAGTGTTCTCCTCCTCAGCCGTTATCCGGCTAGCGGCGATCGACGTCCGGCAAACCCCCAGCCGACACGTCAAACTCGCAACCGGCATTGGTGAGCGTAGCAAATTTTTAAACGCGTGTCGCGTTTTCCCTTGACTTCACGGCGGCCACTTCTCACATCCACGCACCATGAAAGCCTCCGACGCAGATATCCTTATTATCCCCGGCTACACCAATTCCGGACCCGACCATTGGCAGACGCGCTGGGAGCAAAAACTCAGCACCGCCCGCCGCGTCGAGCAGAGCGAATGGTCGAAGCCGGTGCGCGACGATTGGGTGGCGCGCGTGGCCGAGGAAGTCAACGCCTCGACGCGTCCCGTCGTGCTGATCGCCCATTCGCTTGGTGTCCCGACGCTGCTGCACGCCGTTCCGCATTTCCGCAGACCAGTCGCCGGCGCATTTCTGGTCGCCCCGCCGGATGTCGCCAATCCGAAAATCCGCCCGAAGCATCTGATGACATTCGGCCCCTACCCGCGCGAGGCATTGCCCTTTCCATCGATCACGATCGCCAGCCGCAACGATCCATTCGGCACGTACGAACATGCCGACGATATCGCCCGCTGCTGGGGCTCGCAGTTGATCGATGCGGGTGAAGCCGGCCACATCAATGCGGAGTCGGGTCACGGTCCCTGGCCGGAGGGAACGATGGTCTTTGCGCGCTTCCTGAGCAAGCTTGGCAGTTGAAGCGTCGCGCCCTCATGAAGGGAAATTGGTCCGCGGATAACTATTCCGTGAAAGTTCCGCCGCATTTTAAGGGCTGTTTAAATAAGACGCATGCATAATGCCATTGGTTTTGATGGGTTTGCGCATTGACATCTCGATCCCCTGAACGGTTGACCCGTCCCGACATCGCGGCCCTCAGCGGCGGCCTCCTCGAAGCGTCCCCGTTGCCGAGCGCCGTCTTCAACATAGGCGACGGCGAAATCCTCTACGCGAACGGCGCCTTTCGGCGGCTGTTTCTTTCGTCGGCGGAGAGCGTTTCGGCAAACATCAGCTCCTTCGTGCACGACCAGGATTTTGCCGAGCTGGGAAGACTTGCCGAGGCAACAGGCGGCGAACGCACGGGACGCTTCCTGCTCGCCAGCGGCAGCGAAGTCTGGATGCGCGCGACAATCTCCCCTATCGCCGCCGAAATCGCTGGCGACCGCCATCTGCTTCTCCAGCTCGCCGAAGCCGCTTCACCGGACGCGGCCTCTCTGCAGGAGCGCGAGAGCCGTTGGAACTCCGCCCTAGTCAGCTCCGGCCTGGGCGTCTGGGACCACGATTTCCGGCGCGGGACACTTTACTATTCCGATACCTGGCGAAAAATTCGCGGCCTCGTGTCCGACGAAGAGGTCAACGCCGCGCTCGACAATTGGATACTCGGCGTCCATCCGGATGACCGCGCCCATGTTTTGCACGCCATCGAACGCCAGAATGCCGGCGACCCTGCCTTTGGGATCTTCGAGTATCGCGAGCAGCGTGCCGATGGCCAGTGGATCTGGATCGAGTGCCGAGGCGCCTGTGTCGAGTGGGACGAAAACGGCACGCCGACGCGGATCATCGGCACCGACACCGACATCACCGCCCGCAAGCAAGCCGAGGAACTGCTGGCGCACGTTTCGCGGCGGCTCGATCTTGCGATGCATATCTCGCGGATCGGCGTCTTCGAAGCCGATATCGAGAAGGACGAGATCGAATGGGACGATCGCCTGCTCTCCATCTACGGCTTGGACGGGACGGCGAAGGTCAAGGACAGCAGCGGCTGGGTCAGCGCAATCCATCCCGAGGACCGCGAGCTGGCGCTAAAGCAGGTGAACGGCGACGGCTTTATGCGCGAGTACCGCATTGTCCGCCCGGACGGCCGCGTCCGGGTCATCAGGGCGAGCGCTGCATCCTTCCTTGACGAGCGCGGTCGAGAAAAGATGATCGGCGCCAACTGGGACGTCACCGAGGAGGTCGCGCTTCGTGACGAACTGCGCTCCGCAAAGACACTTGCGGAAGCCCGCAATGTCGAACTGGAGCGAACCAAGGAGCGGATCGAGCATATCGCAATGCACGATCATCTGACGGGGCTGCCGAACCGGCGGTATCTCGACGAGGTCCTGGAGGCTTGGTCGGCGGAATGCCGCGCCGACGGCACGCGTTTGGCGATCCTGCACATCGACCTCGACCGGTTCAAGCAGATCAACGATACGCTCGGCCATCGCGCCGGCGACGCCATGCTCCGCCACACGGCCGAAGTCCTCACAAGCAGCGTCTATAAGGATGACTTCGTCGCGCGGATCGGCGGCGACGAATTCGTGGTGGTCTGCAAGCGCGAGCGCTTCTCCATCGCCAACTTTGCCGCGCGTATCATTCGCGAGCTGCGCAAACCCGTGCGTTTCGAGGGTCACGACTGCCGCTTCGGCGCCAGCGTGGGAATTGCCAGCGAACGCGGCTTAGCGGTCGATGCAGGCCAGCTTTTGCAGAACGCCGATATTGCGCTCTACCGGGCCAAGGGCGGCGGCCGCAATCGGCATGAGTTCTTCACGCTCGATGCGCAGCATCATATCATCACGACCAAACGCTTGTCCGACGAGATCCTGCAAGGCCTCGAACGCCAGGAATTCGTTCCCGCCTATCAGCTTCAGTTTGCCGCCGACACGCTTGAGATCGTCGGGGCCGAGACGCTGGCGCGCTGGAACCACCCAACGCGCGGCCTTTTAGCGCCCGACCGTTTTCTTGATATCGCCGAAGAGCTCAACGTCGTCTCCACCATCGATGGGCTGATCCTTACCCAGGCGCTGGCCGATCACCGCCGCTGGATCAAAGACGGCATCGACGTCCCAAAGATCTCGGTCAATGTCTCCGCACGGCGACTTGCCGATCCGAACCTTGGAAAGACGCTGCGCGCACTCAAGATGAAGCCGGGTACCGTTGCTTTCGAGCTTCTGGAATCGATTTCGCTCGACGACTGCGACGACGCGGCGATCATGAACCTCAAGAAGCTGCGCAGGCTCGGCATCGACATCGAAATCGACGACTTCGGCACCGGCCACGCCTCCATCGTGAGCCTGCTTCGCCTGAGCCCCAAGGCGCTCAAGATCGACCGGGAGCTGATCAAGCCGTTGCCGCACTCGGCAGAGCAGCGCCGTCTCGTCGGCTCGATCATCGAAATCGGGCATTCGCTGAATATCCGCGTGACGGCGGAGGGCGTCGAGACCATGGATCACGTCGGTATCCTGGCGGACCTCGACTGCGACTGCCTGCAAGGATATGCGCTGGCCCGCCCGATGCCGGCTGCCGACATACCCGCCTTCGTCCGCGCGCAGACATGGCGTCCACAACCCCAGGACGCTCGCGCCCTGATGCAGGAACTACGCCGCGCACTGCGCTAGCTCACGTTTCGCCGAAAAGATGCCTGCCCTTAGCTGCAAGTATGCGGAGCGACTAGGTGCCCCTTCATTCCCTCGCGCTGCAAAAGCCTGTAAAACAACAGGACGAGACATCGATTCTCATAGGCCTGCGTCGGACCGCGCATTCGCGGGGGAAGGAGAGAGGGGCGGATTGTGAATTTGCTTCTTTTCCTTTAAGGGGACGCCCAGAGATCGATAACACGCGCTTTCCCAAGAGCGCCAACGACAGAGAACGACACTATGAACCGTCGCCGCCGCGTATACGAAGGCAAGGCAAAGATCCTTTACGAGGGACCCGAGCCGGGCACCTTGATCCAGTTCTTCAAGGACGACGCCACCGCATTCAACAAGAAGAAGCATGAAATCATCGACGGCAAGGGTGTTCTGAACAACCGCATCTCGGAATACATCTTCAGCCACCTGAACAAGATCGGCATTCCCACACACTTCATCCGCCGCCTGAACATGCGCGAGCAGCTGATCAAGGAAGTGGAGATGATCCCGCTTGAGATCATCGTGCGCAACGTTGCGGCCGGCTCTCTTGCAGAACGTCTCGGTATCGAGGAAGGCGTCATCCTGCCGCGCTCGATCATCGAGTTCTACTACAAGTCGGATGCGCTCAACGACCCCATGGTTTCCGAAGAGCACATTACCGCCTTCGGCTGGGCGAACCCCGCCGAACTCGACGACATTATGGCGCTCGCCATCCGCGTCAATGACTTCATGACCGGCCTCTTCCTCGGCGTCGGTATCCAGCTCGTCGATTTCAAGATCGAATGCGGCCGCCTCTTCGAGGGCGACATGATGCGTATCATCCTCGCCGATGAGATTTCGCCGGACAGCTGCCGTCTCTGGGACATCGAAACCCGCGAGAAGATGGATAAGGACCGCTTCCGCCGCGACATGGGCGGATTGCTGGAAGCCTACTCCGAAGTGGCTCGCCGCCTCGGCATCATCAACGAGAACGAGCCCGTGCGCGGCACCGGGCCGGTATTGGTCAAATAAAGGCAGGGAAGACAATCGTGATCAAGGCTCGTGTAACCGTCACGCTGAAGAACGGCGTTCTCGACCCGCAGGGCAAGGCAATCGAAGGCGCGCTCGGCGCGCTCGGCTTCGACGGCGTCGGCCAGGTGCGCCAGGGCAAGGTCTTCGACCTGCAGCTCAACAGCGCCGACAAGGCCGGTGCCGAAGCCGACCTCAAGGCCATGTGCGAAAAACTCCTCGCAAACACGGTGATCGAGAACTATACTATTTCTCTCGACTGAAGGTTGCGGAGATAGCGATGACTGATTTGAGTCAGGACTTGATGTTTGAAATCCTGAGAAAAATTCAGGCCGACATTTCTTCCCTCAAGGAGGGTCAGCGCGATATTCGCCATGACATCAACGGTCTTCGTAATCATATGCACGTCTTGCAGGGCGACATAAACAGCTTGCAATCTAGCACTACTCAAATCCTGGATCGCGTGGATCGCATCGACAACCGTCTCGAACTGCGAGAACTGGCAGAAGCACAAGCAAGGTTTGAACCGCACCCATGAAATCAGCAGTCGTTCAGCTCCCCGGCCTCAATCGCGATCGCGACATGATCGCGGCGCTCACCAAGATTTCCGGCAAGGCGCCGATCACCGTTTGGCAGACGGAAACCGAGATCGCCGACGTCGATCTGATCGTCATTCCGGGCGGGTTCTCCTATGGCGACTATTTGCGCTGCGGCGCGATTGCCGCACGCATGCCGGTGATGCGGGCGATCAAGGAAAAGGCCGACAAGGGCGTCAAGGTTCTCGGCGTTTGCAACGGCTTTCAGATCCTTTTGGAAGCAGGCATGCTGCCGGGAGCGCTGATGCGCAACGCCTCGCTCAAGTTCGTCTGCCGGGAAGTGAAGCTTGAAGTCGTCAATGCCGACACGGCTTTCACCCGCGCTTACGCCCAGGGGCAGGTCATCCGCAGCCCGGTCGCGCATCATGACGGAAACTATTTTGCCGATGCCGAAACGCTGGCAGCCGTCGAGGGCAACGGCCAGGTGGTATTCCGCTACGCCGCGGGGACAAACCCGAACGGCTCGCTCAACGACATCGCCGGCGTGATAAACGCAAACGGCAACGTGCTCGGCATGATGCCGCATCCGGAAAACCTGATCGAAGCGGCACATGGCGGTTCGGATGGCCGCGGTCTCTTCGCATCCGCCCTTGACGTCGTCGCCGCTTAAGGCGACGACCGGCATCTTTCCACCCATGTCCGCCGCGCCATCGTGCGCCCAGCGCCTTTCCCGGCGCTGAGTCCCCTCGACCAATGATTGAAGGACGCAACGATGCGCCATCGCCTCGCCCTCGCCGCCAAAATTGCCGCAGCCGCCTCGATGGCATTGCTTGCCGCGTCCTGTCAGTCTCATGCACCAAGCGCCAGCTCAGCCGCCGACCGCGCGCCGCTGCCGACGATGGAGCGTGTCATGCGCGGCGCGAGTGCCTGCTGGTTCAAATCGGGAGATGCCGCGTTTGCGAGCTACCAGCTTGCGCCGGAACTGAACTCCTTCACCGGCCGCCCGCGCATTCTCGTCGTCGAGCGCTCCAAGCCGACAGGCAGGCCGGTGTTGGTCGTGCAGGCAGAGGGCAATCCGTCCAAACTGGACGCCTTCGGCCCGATGATGGCCGGACCGTCCTCCGTGCGTATCAACCATGACGTGGTTCGCTGGGCGAACGGCACGAGCGGCTGCTGACCGCCGTAGACGGGTACAAAGCCTGATCCCAGAAGTACGATTTCGCGACCTCCACCTGCGCCTCCGCGCGGGTGAGGCCGATGTCACATAGTTGATCACCCGTCAGATCACGTAATATGCGACGGCTTGACCGTCTTTGCAGCCAGGCACGGTAAGCAAGCGCCAAGGCATAGGCTTTCGACGCGAGGACGCGAAAACCTGGGACGCCTACGGCGACGCTGCGTCTGCGCAGGGTCGGCACGGCAAGAATTGTATCGATTGTCTTCATGGTCGCCTCTCAATAAATGAGACAATGTTCAAAATTTCGTAGATGATTTCGAAGTTGTAGATATGATTGACTCAATGACTGGATCAATCTATAAAATTGTCACTATGACAAACTGGCTGCCTGACATATCCACGGGAGCGGGACCGGTCTATCTCCGTCTCGCCGATAGTATCGAAACCGCCATTTCCAGCGGACATTTGCCGCCGGGCACGAAGCTTCCGCCGCAGCGCAATCTGGCCTTCGACATCGGGGTGACAATCGGGACAATCAGTCGAGCCTACGCATTGGTGCACGAACGCGGCCTCGTCGCCGGCGAGGTCGGCCGTGGCACCTACGTCCTCGATCGGCCCGAAGGAAGGCCGGTGGAACAGACGGACCCGATCACTCAGGCGCTTGCGGGAACGCGCGGGCTCGATGTGCCGGGAGACAAGATCCGCTTTGACACGACGGCCGCCCCTGACGTTGGTCAGGGAGAAATCATCGGCCAGTTACTCGGCGATATCAGCCGCGAACACCGGCTGGAGATTTCCTCCTATTCGCGCAGTTTCCCAGCCAGCTGGTTCCTGGCTGGGCAAGCGTGGTTGTCGCGCAACGATTGGCAACCCGCCGTGGAGAGCGTCGTGCCGACGCTCGGCGCCCACGCCGCCGCAGTTGCGATCATTTCCGCGGTCACGTCGCCTGGGGACAAGATCGTCTTCGAAAACCTCACCTACACGCAGGTGAGCCGCGCCACCCGCCTCCTGGGTCGTCGCTCGGTTCTGGTGGAGTCGGACGAGCAGGGCGTGATCCCGGATGATTTCGAGCGGCTCTGCCAACAGCAGCACCCTCGCCTCGCCTTCCTGATGCCGACCGCGCACAACCCGACGCTTGCGACCATGCCCGAAGAGCGGCGGCGGGCGATCGCCGACATTGCACGGCGCCACAGCGTCTGGCTGATCGAGGACGACATCTATGGCAGCTTGACGGAGGACCCGACGCCGCTCATGGCGAGCATCGCGCCCGAGCGTACGTTCCTCGTCGGCGGCTTGTCGAAATCGGTGACAGCAGGCGTGCGCGGCGGTTGGGTCGCCTGCCCGCCGCATTTTGCCCAGCGCATCAAAGTCACGCACAAGATGACGACGGGCGGCATGCCCTTCATTCTGGCCGAGACGGGCGCGCGGCTGGTGCTCGGCGGCCATGCGCTTGCCCTGCGCCGCAGGAGCGTCGAAGAGATCCGCGCCCGCGAAAAACTGGCACGCGAAACGCTCGCGGGATTCGAGTTTACCTCTCACCCGCATGTGCCGTTCCTGTGGCTGAAGCTGCCCGAGCCGTGGCTATCAGGGACATTCAAGAATGCCGCCGTCGCCGAGGGCGTGCTCGTCGACGACGAGGACGAGTTCAAGGCCGCCCGGATGGATAGGACCTACCATCGCGTCCGCGTGGCGTTCTCTTCGCCGCAGGACCGCGCCGAGGTCGCCGCCGGCTTCACCGCGCTGCGCGGCCTGCTCGAAAATGGATCAGCCGGCTACGACAGCCACGTCTGACGCGGCCGGCGCCGCGCATCGCGAAATCGCGTGCATTTTGTCGGGCTGCCTTTGTGAACGGCTGGCATTTTCCTGTCGCACGACAGCATCACTTGCGCTAAAGAGGGCCCAAATCCGTTATCGGCAAGGACCCCTGCGCTCCCATGACCATTTCCAACACCGTACAGATCACCCCCGACCTCATTGCTGCGCACGGCCTGAAGCCCGATGAATACCAGCGCATCCTAGATCTGATCGGTCGCGAGCCGACATTCACCGAGCTCGGCATTTTCTCGGCGATGTGGAACGAGCACTGCTCCTACAAGTCCTCGAAGAAGTGGTTGCGGACCCTTCCCACCAAAGGATCGCGCGTCATTCAGGGACCGGGCGAAAATGCCGGCGTCGTCGACATCGACGACGGCGATTGCGTCGTCTTCAAGATGGAGAGCCACAACCATCCCTCCTATATCGAGCCCTACCAGGGTGCGGCCACCGGCGTCGGTGGCATCCTTCGCGACGTCTTTACCATGGGCGCTCGCCCGATCGCGGCAATGAACGCGCTGCGCTTCGGTGAACCTGACCATCCTAAGACCCGCCACCTGGTATCCGGCGTCGTTGCCGGCGTCGGCGGCTACGGCAACTCCTTCGGCGTCCCGACAGTCGGCGGCGAGGTTGAGTTCGACGCCCGCTACAACGGCAACATCCTTGTCAACGCCTTTGCGGCCGGACTTGCGAAGTCCAATGCCATCTTCCTGTCGGAAGCCAAGGGCGTGGGCCTTCCCGTCGTCTATCTCGGGGCCAAGACCGGCCGTGATGGCGTCGGCGGCGCGACGATGGCATCGGCGGAATTCGACGAGTCCATCGAGGAAAAGCGCCCCACCGTTCAGGTCGGCGACCCCTTCACCGAAAAGTGCCTGCTGGAAGCCTGCCTCGAGCTGATGAAGACCGGCGCGGTCATCGCCATCCAGGACATGGGCGCGGCCGGCCTCACCTGCTCTGCGGTCGAAATGGGCGCCAAGGGCGATCTCGGCATCGAGCTCGAGCTCGACAAGGTTCCCGTCCGCGAAGAGCGGATGACGGCTTATGAGATGATGCTGTCGGAAAGCCAGGAGCGCATGCTCATGGTCCTGCAGCCCGAGAAGGAAGAGGTCGCCAAGGCGATTTTCGTCAAGTGGGGGCTTGATTTCGCGATCGTCGGCAAGACGACCGACGATCTGCGCTTTCGCGTCCTGCACCAGGGCGAAGAAGTCGCCAACCTCCCGATCAAGGATCTTGGCGACCAGGCGCCGGAATACGACCGTCCCTGGCGTGAATCCGACAAGCGCGCCCCGCTTCCGGCCAATCTTGTCGCGGCACCCGCCGACTATGCGGACGCTCTCTTGAAGCTCGTCGGCTCAGCCAACCAGTCGAGCCGCCGTTGGGTCTACGAGCAATACGACACGCTGATCCAGGGTAATTCGCTGCAGCTTCCCGGTGGCGATGCGGGCGTCGTCCGCGTCGAGGGCCACGCGACCAAGGCGCTTGCCTTCTCCTCCGATGTAACGCCGCGCTACGTCGAGGCCGATCCGTTCGAAGGCGGCAAGCAGGCGGTCGCCGAATGCTGGCGCAATATCACCGCGACCGGCGCCGAGCCGCTGGCCGCCACCGACAACCTGAATTTCGGCAACCCGGAAAAGCCTGACATCATGGGTCAGTTCGTCGGCGCCGTTCGCGGCATCGGCGAAGCCTGCCGGGCGCTGGGTTTCCCGATCGTTTCCGGCAACGTCTCGCTCTACAACGAAACCAACGGCGTCGCCATCCTGCCGACGCCGACGATTGCCGGCGTCGGCCTCTTGCCCGACTGGAGCAAGATGGCCCGCATCGGCAGCGCCGCTGACGGCGATCATATCATCATGATCGGCGTTGACGGCAGCCATCTCGGCTCTTCGATCTACATCCGCGATATCCTCGGCGAGACCGGGGGACCCGCGCCCGAAGTCGATCTCTTCGCGGAACGCCGTAACGGCGACTTCGTGCGCTCTGCCATCCGCAACGACCAGGTCACCGCGTGCCATGACATTTCTTCCGGCGGCCTGGCGCTGACGCTCGCCGAAATGGCAATGGCCTCCGGCAAGGGACTTCGTGTCACGCTCAAAGAGTGCAAGGGCCACGCGCATGCGCTTCTCTTCGGCGAGGATCAGGCCCGCTACGTCATCACCGTCCCGGCCGAGCTCGCAGACTTCGTCTGCATCAATGCGGAGGACGCAGGCGTTCCGTTCCGCCGCCTCGGCCGCGTCGGAGGTGATGCCCTTGCTCTCGACGGTTTGCTGGACGTGTCGGTCGAGCATCTCCGAAATGCGCACGAAGCCTGGTTCCCGGCCTTCATGGCGGGTGATCTGGCGCCGGAAAACTGAGCGTTTGAGGCACCGTTCCGATCCTACGGACACCTCTGCCCAACGACGCGATGCGCGCCGCCGGTTATCCCTGCGGCTGTAAGCCCTTGAACAATTCAGTATTTGCTTTCGCCCCCTGAATCGTGTTCCCTCACTTCATAAGTGCAGGTGCGGCAGCTCCTGCTGAAGTGGAATTAAGGGAGCTTTATCATCATGCCTATGAATCCCGGCGATATCGAAGACATGATCAAGGCCGGCATTCCCGGCGCCAAGGTGACGATTCGCGACCTTGCCGGGGATGGCGACCATTATGCCGCAGAGGTCGTGGCCGAAGCTTTTCGCGGCAAGAGCCGCGTTCAGCAGCATCAGATGGTCTACAACGCCCTGAAGGGCAACATGGGCGGCACGCTGCACGCGCTGGCGCTTCAGACCTCCGCGCCGGAATGACGGCGCTGAGACGACACGGTTGAGATGCCCGGTCCGACACCGGGCATATTCTTGTCAATGCTTCAATTTTTGAGCCGATAATTTTCGATATCAGTTCAGCCAGCGGCGGGTGAGATGTCCAAGAAAAAACTCGAACATTCGGAATTGTCCGGCGAGTTCACCGAAGATGACGTGACCGTCCTTGTCGACATCTTCCGCCCCGCCGGCACCAACGAGGATTGGCGCATGGAAGTCGTCACGCCCGACGAAGATCTGATCGAGTGGGAAGAGCCCTTCGCGACAGACCGCGAGGCGTTCGACGAATTTCTGGCGACGATCGCGCGCGACGGCATTCGCGCCTTCTTCGACGATTCCGAGCCTTCGGTGCATTAAATCGCGCTTCGGCCCGTGATCCGGCCTGCGGCACTTGGTCACGTTTCGCGGGGTAAAGCTCCCTCCCGCAGTCCGGTAACATGTCTTAGGACGCCATCGCCCGCTCTGCCGCCAAATCGGCCATGCCCGCCGGCGTAAAATCGGATACCGACAAGGGGCCAGCGGTCATCAACGTGAAGTCGAAGGACGCCTGCCGGTCGGGGCCAAGCACATACTGGCGGTGCACCCGCAGGAAATCGCGCCTGATCTTCCGATAGTGCTCCCTCGTCATCATCGTCTTGAAGCGCACGTAGAGGATGCGTGCATGGGCTGTATCGTCGTGACCGCAAACCGCTGCGACACTCACCTTGTAGAAATGGATGACGTCAGTCAGACATTGGACGTCGAGCCAGTCGATCTGGAGAGAACGTGCGATCAACCCGACCCGTGAGCGCAAGACCGAGGCCGGTCGCAGCAACGCGCATTGCGGAATAGCGCCACCAAGCGTTGCGAAGACGACGCGCTTGCCGTCCAGCAGATGCGGTTCGCGCTCCAGCAGAAGCCCGATGACATGCGCCGCCATGTTGGCGCCCATGCTGTGCGATGAAACGACGTATTCGTCCGCAGGCTCACCGAACGCGCGGCGCGCGCCTTCGGCGGATCGCTGAATCCAGTCCTCGGCTTCCTGCCGATCCAGCGCCGCCATCGCCATCGCCATTCGCCAGTTGCCGAAGAGATGCAGCGTATGCAGCCGCTCCGCCCTCGGGAGAAAGCCGCTGGTGAAGAAGAGCGCGGCCAGCGGAAGGCTCCAGCCGAGATGCCACGCGGACAGGCCGGCGATCCACGGCGCAAGCGCAAGCGCAAGGCTCGCCGCCAAGCCCGCCAGCATCAGCAGGAAGGGAAAGATGAAGAATAGGCCGAAACGCCATGCATGGCGGAAATAGCCGGCAAGACCGCCGTTCACCGTCACTCTCAGCGCTGCCCAATACCCCTGGGCCAGCCTTGAGACGAGACCGCCTTCGTTGAACTTGCCGACAAGGTCGTTGTGGTCGAACACAAAGAACCGGCTTTCGTTTCTCCAGCCGACGCCGCTTGCGCCGACATCGAAATGAGCTGTCGTGCCGGCCATGCGTAGCGGCCCTGTCTCGACGCTATAGCCCCAGACTGCTGCACTCTGCCTTGCGGAACGCTCGTAGCGGGCTCTATGCATGGCGGCATCCAATGGCTCGAAGCCGGGAAAGTGGAGAACCACCCTCTTTTCAATGAGATTCATTCTATTTCCAAAAGTCTTGGTGCGGGCACCGGAAGCCCGCGCAAAATGGATGAATATGCTATCGGCGGGGCAGTAGCAGGTGCGGCGATAAAGCGCGATGCTCAAATCAAAAATGCAGCCATGCGATATTGCGTCTGGAAATCGAATATCTACATGCTATGTAGTACGAAAATTGTCCCTGCGGACCTTGAATCCGCATGTGAAAAGGATGGCAGCATGAGCGGTATTCACGAATTCATCGAAAACGAAGTCAAGAGCAACGACGTCGTCCTCTTCATGAAGGGCACCCCGCAGTTCCCGCAGTGCGGCTTCTCGGGCCAGGTCGTGCAGATTCTCGACCACGTGGGCGTCGACTACAAGGGCGTCAATGTTCTTGCCGACGCGGAGATCCGCCAGGGCATCAAGGACTATTCCAGCTGGCCCACCATCCCGCAGCTCTATATCAAGGGCGAGTTTGTCGGCGGTTGCGATATCGTACGTGAGATGTTCCAGGCCGGCGAGCTGCAGAAGCATTTCCAGGATAACGGCATCACCGTGCGCGGCGCCGCCTGACAGGTCACCGGGCGCCTTCGTCCGGTTTCCATATCCATCTTGATCTAAGAGGCGCTGTCCCTGACAGCGCCTTGGCTTGTTTATGGGAATATCACCGTGACGAACTCTTCCAAGACGGTAACCACCGCGCAAATCCCGATGGGCAAGCTTGAATTCATCGCATTGGCGGCGCTGCTGATGGCCGTCAATTCGCTGGCGATCGACATCATGCTGCCTGCGCTGCAACAGATCGGCCAGAGCCTCGGCGTCGAGAGCGAAAACCACCGCCAGTTTATCGTTTCGGCCTATCTCCTCGGATTCGGCGGAGCGCAGCTCTTCTATGGGCCGCTGTCGGACCGCTTCGGCCGACGCATTCCGCTCCTGATCGGCCTCGTCATCTATATCGTCTCGGCGCTTGGCATCGCGATCGTGCCGACCTTTGCCGGATTGCTCGCCCTGCGCTTCGTCCAGGGCCTCGGATCGGCGGCGACGCGCGTCATCACCATCTCGATGGTTCGCGACATCTATGGCGGCCGCCAGATGGCCGAGGTCATGTCGCTGATCATGATGGTATTCATGATCGTGCCCGTCATCGCGCCGGCATCCGGCCAGTTGATCATGCTCGTCAGCACCTGGCACATGATCTTCGTCTTCATCGCGGCGCTCGCCACCTGTGTGCTGATCTGGATGTATCTGCGCATGCCGGATACGCTGAAGCCGGAGGACGTGCGGCCGTTCACGGTTCGCTCGGTGCTGAGCGGTTTCGCGATCGTGCTGACGAACCGCACGGCGCTCTGCTACGCCATCGCAACGACCTTCATTTTCGGTTCGCTGTTCGGCTTCATCAATTCCGCGCAGCAGATCTATGTCGGCATCTACGAACTTGGACCCTATTTCCCGGTTGCCTTTGCGGGCGTGGCGCTGCTGATGGCGCTTTCCTCCTTCATCAATTCGCGGTTCGTCGGCCGCTACGGCATGCGGCGCCTGTCGCACGGGTCGCTGGTCGGCTTCATCATCGTCACGTTCATCTGGCTGATGGTGCAGCTCTTCGGGCCGCAGCCGATGCCCTTCGCGCTCTTCATCAGCTTCTTTGCAATCGCGATGTTCCAGTTTGGCTGGATCGGCTCGAACTTCAATTCACTCGCGATGGAACCGCTCGGCCATGTCGCGGGCACCGCCTCCTCCGTACTCGGCTTCATGAGCACGGTCGGCGGCGCGCTGATCGGAGCTGCCATCGGGCAGGCCTTCGATGGGACGGCGACACCGATGGTCATCGGCTACTTCACCGTTTCGGTGATCGGCCTTCTCTTCGTGCTGGTGGCGGAAAAGGGCAAGCTCTTCCACCCCCATAACGCACCGCCCGAGACCGACCCATCTCTTGCCAGCATCAATCACTGACAGGATTTCACAATGACGGCATCTTCCGCATCCATAGCGACGCCTTCCGGCTCCGGCCGAATCGGCATGGGGCTCTTCGAATTCATCATCACGGTCGCGCTGATGACCGCGAGCATCGCGCTCGGAATCGACAGCATGCTAGCCGCCCTGCCGAAGATCGGTGAATCGCTGGCCGTTGCCAACTCCAACGACACCCAGCTTGTCATCGGCGTCTATTTCCTCGGCTTCGGCGTCTCGCAGCTCTTTTTCGGCAGCCTGTCCGACACGTTCGGTCGGCGAAAGATCCTGCTCGGCGGCCTCGTCTTCTACGCGATCACCATGTTTGCCGCGTCATGGACGGCGAGCTTCACCGCGCTTCTGACGCTGCGCTTCGCGCAAGGGGTCGGTGGTGCCGCCGTTCGCATCACCACCATGGCGATCGTGCGCGACTGTTTCGGCGGCCGCGAGATGGCGCGCGTCATGTCCTACGTGATGATCGTCTTCATGATCGTGCCGATCCTCGCGCCGTCGATCGGACAGTTGATCGTGACGTATTCGAGCTGGCAGTGGATCTTCATCCTGCTCGGCGCCGCCGGAGCGCTCCTCTTCGTGTGGGCGTACCTTCGCATGAAGGAGACGTTGCCGGCGCAAGAGCGCCTGCCGCTGTCGGTCGTCTCCGTCCTCGACGGCTTCAAGACGGTGCTCACCAATCGCATCACCTGCGGCTACATGATCGGCATGATGCTATTCACAGGCGTCATCAGTGCCTATGTGATGTCGGTGCAGCAGGTCTTCGGCGAAGTCTACGGTCTTGGCGAATGGCTTCCCATGGCCTTCGGCGCGACCGCGGCAGGCATCGCGGTTGCCAACTTCGCCAATGGCTTCTTCGTCCGCAGCTTCGGGATGCGGCGGATTTCGCACGCGGCGATGCTCGCCTTTACCGCTCTCGCCATCCTCGGCTACCTCATCGCGCTCAGCGGCACGCCGGCCTTCGCGGTCACTTACCTGCTGTTCTCGCTGATGCTGATGATGTTTGCGGTTATCGCCACCAACTTCACCGCGATCTGCCTGGAGCCGATGGGCCATCTCGCAGGCACCGCGACGGCCATCACTGGCTTCGTTTCGACCACCGGCGGCGCGCTTGCCGGCGGCGCGCTCGGACAGATGTTCGACGGCACAGTGCTTCCGCTCTTCGGCGGCTTCGCGGTCTTCGGTGCGCTGACCATCGTCGCGACGCTATGGGCCGAGGGCGGCAAGCTCTTCACCCATCCCGGCGACAGCCCGCAGATCGAAGCGGGCGCCGGCCATATCTGAGCGCCCGATACCAAAGCCATGGAAGCCCGCCGCGATGACATCAACGCGGGCTTCGTCGTTTCCGCGGCAATCGGGTTAGACGGTGAATACCTTCTGTCTCAGGAGATCCCAGGTCTCGCGATCCGGCGCGATCAGCAAGCCGCCATCGACATGATGGGGGAGATATGGCGAGCCGTCGAAGCGGGCGGCGTATGCGCCGGCCTCTTCGCAAATCAGCGTGCCCGCCAGGTGGTCCCAGGGCATCAGCTTGTTGTACATCAGGAACTGCGCATGGCCTCCGGCCATGGCTCGGTGTTCGTGGGCAGCGCATCGGTAGTTGGCGAAGAATCGCACCTGAGCCAGGTTGGCAAGCACTTCGGCGCGCTTGTTCTTGGGCAGGAAGCCGGTCGAAGCCATGCCGACCATCTGCTCCAGCGGCACGGCGTTCGCAACGCGCAGGCGCTCGGTGCTTCCATCAGGGCGCTTCAACCATGCGCCTGAACCCTTCTCCGCCAGCACCCAGTCGTCTCCCATCGGATCGTAGATGATGCCGGCAACCGTTTCGCCCTTCGCGACGACCGCCGCCATGACGCCAAAGGCCGGAATGCCCGAGGCGAAATTGTAGGTGCCGTCGATCGGATCAACGACAACAGCAAGTTCCGCACCTTTAAGGGCATCCAAAAGCGCTGGGTCCTCGGCTACCGATTCCTCGCCGACGAAAACAGCCGCGGGCCAGCGCCCGATGGCTTCCGCCTTGATCATTCGCTCGGCCTGCTCGTCCGCTTCGGTCACAAGATCGCTCGGTTCGCTCTTGAAGCGAACCTCCCCGCTATCGAGCCTTCGGAAGCGCGGCAGGATTTCGGCCTTGGCTGTGCGGCGCAGGAGATCGGCAAGAGCGGTCACATCGACAGCGGCCATTTTCAATCCTCTTCAACGGTTGAACATCAGTATCCGGCGATTTCTCTCCGGATCATAGCCCAGCTGTCGAGTTGGCTAGAGATCTGACGCTTGAGGCGCAACGACGAGCGATGAGAAATCAAAAAGCTTGGGATCGAGCAGATGCGACGGGTTCACGTGCGCCAGAGCGCGCAGCATCGTGTCCTTGCGGCCGGGCATGCGGCGCTCGATATCGGCCAGCATGTCCTTCATGGCGTTGCGCTGCAGGCCGTCCTGCGAGCCGCAGAGATCGCAGGGAATGATCGGGAACTGCATGGCGGTCGCGAATTTGGCTAGATCGTCTTCCGCGCAATATGCGAGCGGCCGAAGGACCATAAGGTCGCCTTCGTCGTTGACCAGCTTTGCCGGCATCGAGGCAAGACGCCCGCCATGGAAGAAGTTCATGAAGAAGGTTTCGAGGATGTCTTCGCGGTGATGACCGAGGACCAGCGCCTCGCACCCCTCCTCGCGGGCGATGCGATAGAGATTGCCGCGGCGCAGGCGCGAGCAGAGCGAACAATAGGTGGCGCCCTCGGGCACCTTTTCCTTCACGATAGAATAGGTGTCGCGATACTCGATGCGATGCCGGACGCCGATTTTCGTCAAATATTCGGGCAGGACGTGCTTCGGAAAATTCGGCTGCCCCTGGTCGAGATTGCATGCAATCAGCTCGACCGGCAGCAGACCGCGCCACTTGAGATCGAGCAGGATCGACAGCAGACCGTAGGAATCCTTGCCGCCGGAGAGCCCGACGAGCCAGCGCTTTTGCCCCTTCAGCATGTCGAAATCGTCGAATGCCTGCCGGACCTGCCTGAGCAGCCGCTTGCGCAGCTTGTTGAATGAGACCGAACGCGGCGCGTCGGCAAAGAGCGGGTGCACGGCCGCACCGTCTTCCGCGCCCGCATCCAGATCGTCCACCACTGCCGTTGCGATATTCATCTCGTCATCCAATCGAAAACCCGATCAAGCCCATAGCAGAAAGAGCAGCGGTTCGACACGCTCAATCGCCGAAGACCGACCACCCGGTGCGGGCCGCCAGCATCTCCAGCGCCGCCGAGCCGAGCTGCGAATTGCCGACCTCGTTCAGCCCCGGCGACCAGACGGCGATCGACGCTAGACCGGGCGCCACGGCCAGGATGCCGCCGCCGACGCCGCTCTTGCCCGGCAGGCCGACGCGGTAGGCGAAATCGCCGGAACCGTCATAATGGCCACAGGTCAGCATCAGTGCGTTGATGCGGCGCGCCCGCTTCGGCGAGACGACGGAATGACCGGTCAACGGGTTGCTGCCGCGCGCGGCCAGATAGAGGCCTGCCTTGGCGAGCTGCTGGCAACTCATCGCAAGCGCGCACTGATGGAAATAGACCCCGAGCGTGTGCTCGACCGGATGGTCGAGATTGCGGTAGGCGCGCATGAAATTGGCAAGCGCGATGTTCTTGAAGCCGGTCTGCGTCTCGGATTGCGCGACTTTCTGGTCGATGGTGACCGTCTCGTCGTCGGCGAGGTAGCGTACGAAGCGCAGGAATTCGCCGATCGCCTCACGCGGCGCGTGACCGGCAAGGACGACGTCCGTCACGGCAATCGCACCGGCATTGATGAAGGGATTGCGCGGAATTCCCTCCTCGCGTTCGAGCTGGACGATCGAGTTGAAGGAGGAGCCGGAAGGCTCCCGCCCGACGCGCTTCCACAACCCCTCGCCCACCTTGCCGAGCGCGAGCGTCAGCATGAAAACCTTGGAAAGGCTTTGGATCGAAAATGAAGTATCCGCCTCCCCGACGCTATAAAGCTTGCCGTCGACGGTCGCGATCGCCATGCCGAACTGGTTGGGATCGACCTTGGCAAGTTCGGGGATATAGTCCGCCACCTTGCCTTCGCCGAGGCGCGGCTGGAGTTCGCCGTAGATGCTGTCGAGAATTGCCTGCAAATTCATCACGCGTCTCTCCGGATACAGAAAAGCCGCCCCGAGGAGCGGCTTTCAAATTCGCGAAACAACAAGCGCCGATTAGCGCGAGTAGAATTCGACGACCAGCTGCGGTTCCATGACGACCGGGTACGGTACGTCGCCGAGGGCCGGAACGCGAGCGAAGGTCGCAACCATCTTGTTGTGGTCCGCTTCGATGTATTCCGGAACGTCGCGCTCGGCGAGGCCGACCGATTCCAGAACCGTTACGAGCTGCTTGGACTTCTGGCGGACTTCGATGACGTCGCCAGCCTTGCAGCGGTAGGAACCGATGTTGACGCGGACGCCGTTGACCGTGACGTGGCCGTGGTTGACGAACTGACGGGCAGCGAAGACCGTCGGAACGAACTTGGCGCGGTAAACGATCGCGTCCAGACGCGATTCCAGCAGGCCGATCAGGTTTTCGGAAGTGTCGCCCTTGCGGCGGTCGGCTTCAGCGAAGATGGCGCGGAACTGCTTCTCGCGCAGATCGCCGTAGTAGCCCTTCAGCTTCTGCTTGGCACGCAGCTGCACGCCGAAGTCGGAAAGCTTGCCCTTGCGGCGCTGGCCGTGCTGGCCCGGGCCGTATTCGCGACGGTTTACCGGGGACTTCGGACGACCCCAGATGTTCTCGCCCATACGGCGGTCAATTTTGTACTTAGCCGATTCGCGCTTGCTCATCGTATTTCCTTTCAAGACGTTGCGGCGGTTTGTTGCCAAACCGCTCGAAGGAAACACGCCCTCCTCTGAACTCCGTTTTCGAGCTCTGACAGGTTCCTCACGTTTGCGAACGGATGGAACCACGGGACATGTTAAATGAAACACCGGACATTTCTGCCCGGCGTTGAGGGGGTCTTTAGGGGGTAGTCACCGGAATGTCAACAGCAATCCGCGTTCAGACCGGCGCGCTTCCTCCGTTACGCGTTCACTTGAGGCCGAGCGCGTCACGGATGGTATAATGCATGTCCGTCTGATCGGTCAGGCCGGTAAAGTTCGCGGCGCGCGGGCCGAAGGCAGCGACGCGCAATTGCGCGCCCGTATGGCCCTGATCGTTCTCGTCCTCGGAATTGCCGTAGCTGACGGCCATGACCGCGCCGTCCTTCGTCATCAGCGCCTCCGTCAGCCCTGGCGCCTTGGTATCCGCGTCGATGATCTGGCTCGCATGGGCATGGTCGGCCGTGACGATGACCAGCGTATCGCCGCTTGCCTTGGCGAACTTCAGCGCTTCCTGAACGGCCTCGTCGAGGTCGACCGTCTCGCCGATCTGACCACACGGATTGGCGGCATGATCCTGCTTGTCGATCGACGCGCCTTCGACCTGAAGGAAGAAACCCTTCGGGTTGGCGCTGAGGAGCTCGATGGCCTTTGCCGTCATCTGAGCCAGCGTCGGAACTTCAGGACCGCGCTTGGCATTCGGCGCGCAGACAACCGGCTCCTTGTCGATATTGCCATGATGGCTTGCCTTCGGGCCTTCCCAACGCACTGGCATATTACCCTCGGCGAAGAGACCGAGAAGCGGCGCCGTGTCGTCGGCCTGCTTGATGGCTTCCAGTTCGCCCGCGTTGTGGACGATTCTGTAGCCGCGCGCCTCGGCCTGCGCGAGCAAGGTTTTCCCCTGCCATTCGCCGGCCTTTGCCGTTTCCGAAAAACTCTTTGCGCCGCCGCCAAGCGTCACGTCGGCGCGGGCGTTCAAAAGCTGCTCGCTGATCGAGCCCTTGCCGCCGTTTTCGATTGCGTTGGACGCGCACTTTTCCGAGGTCGCTTCCGGGCCGTAGCACTTGCGCTGCATGACGTGCGCGATTTGTACGGCGGGCGTTGCATCCTGAATCTCGGCGGTTGAAACGTTGCCGGTGCCGAGACCGGCCGCCTTGGCCTTCTCGATCAGGGTTTCGTGGGCGACTTCGTGGATATCGACGCCAATTGCCCCGTTATAGCTCTTTACACCGGTCGCCCAGGCCGTCCCCGAGGCGGCGGAGTCCGTCACATAGGTCGGCTTGCCGGTTTTCTTGTCGAGCGAATAGTGGGTGTATTGCCCGGTGATCGGAAGCGCATCGATGCCCTTGAAGTACTGTCCGGCGCCAAGCGCGTAGTTGCGCGCAACGGTGATCTCCGAATCGCCCATGCCGTCGCCGATGAGCAGGATGACGTTCTTCGGACGGCCACCGACGATCGCGGAGGTGTAGGCGGCGGTGATATCGCCGGTCAGGCGCCGCGCGCCGCCGGGGGCGCTGAGCTCTCCCAGCGCGCCGCGTTCCAGCAGCTTGTCGGCGGCCTCATCGGCACGGGTCGGCTGCACGGCAAACGACGCAAGCATGGTGGCAGCGAGAAAAAGTGAAAAATTATTTTGAATGATGGATCGCATCGATATCTCCTGAGGGGAAAACTGCCGCGCCCTCTATGAGCCCGTGCGTCTTATTGTCCTGTCGATATGAAGCGTGTGTGACGAAACCGCCATAAATCCAGATAGATGCATCTGCAGCTATTATTCGGCAGCCGTTTGCTGTTGAGGGTCCGTATCTGGCGCGTTGGCATCACCCGGCGCGGTCTGGCAGGCCATATCTGGAAAAGCGACGATGCGCTTGCCGGAAAAATCCGTGTGGACGACGACGCTGCCCTGTTCCTCGAAGTAGCCAAGCAGACGACGGGCACGGCGAGCGGAATGGGTGCCGTATGCACGCGCGATGCGGGCATCCGAGGGACATGGTTCGCCGCAAACGGCCGCCTTGGCGAGCATCAGGAAAACGCCTTGGAGGTCGTCGGTGACGCCTGACGACAACGAGAGTGCCGTTGTCCAGGCCTCGGTCTCGGCAGTCGCGGCATCGACGCCGGATCGGGAAATCGCCACACGCCGGCGAAACTCCGGCAGCGAGATCGCCCCGCCGGGAACGCGGCGCATCCTCAACCGCACCAGGAACTCCTGGTAGAGCACCGAATCGGTCCGGAACGCGGCATCTGGATCACCGAGAATTTCCAGCAGCACCTCGGAAAGCCGCCCTTCCCTCTCTTCGGCCGTCAGCTCTGGCTGGCTCTGTCGCGGCTCGGCAGGTGTCGGCGAAGCGGCCGGCGGCGCGCGCGATAGTTCGGCAAGGATGTCCGTGGTCGGGCGTGGCGCGGGCGGTGTGCGGCGTACCATCGGCCGCTGGAACTCTTCCGGGTCCGGCGTGAAGATCAGATCCTCGACATCTTGAGGCGCATCCGGAAGCGGCATCAGCTTTGGGCTCGACGAGCGCGCCGACGTCTCCACTGCCCCGATGACGATCGGCAGCGGCCGTCGCGACAACGCAGGTCCGAGCGCTACGAAATTCCCGCGCTTCAGGTCGCGGAACATTTCAGCCTGACGGCGGTCCATGCCGAGCAGGTCCGCGGCGCGGGCCATGTCGATATCGAGGAAGGTGCGGCCCATCAGAAAGTTCGAGGCTTCGGCGGCAACGTTCTTGGCAAGCTTCGCCAGGCGCTGCGTCGCGATGACCCCGGCAAGCCCGCGCTTGCGGCCACGGCACATGAGGTTGGTCATGGCGCCGAGCGACATTTTTCGCGCGTCTTCGGAGACGTCGCCGGCAACCGAGGGCGCAAACATCTGCGCCTCGTCGACCACCACCAGCACCGGATACCAGAATTCACGGTCGGCATCGAACATGCCGTTGAGAAAGGCGGCCGCGGCACGCATCTGCTGTTCGACGTCCAGCCCTTCGAGCGTCAGGACGCAGGAAACGCGGTGCTGGCGGATGCGGTTGGCGATACCGGTCAGCTCCGCCTCGGTGCGCTCACCGTCGACCACCACATGGCCGAACCGATCGGCCAGCGTTACGAAATCGCCTTCGGGGTCGATGATGCACTGCTGCACCCACGGCGCCGATTGCTCCAGAAGCCGACGCAGGAGATGCGACTTGCCAGAGCCGGAATTGCCCTGCACCAGAAGACGGGTCGCCAACAGCTCCTCGATATCGAGCTGGGCAGAGGTCCCCCCGGACGTCGTTCCCATATCGATGCCGACCTGCAATACACTATCCCTTCAAATGAGACTCGAATCTCGCGAACGCCCATTCTTCCCGAAACGCCGCGCCTCCGTCTATCAAAGATTTTCAAGCTTTACGCGCGCGCAATCTTGGAATTCACAGGGGAATGCTGGCCGGCGGCCTGCCTCGGATCAGTCGATTAGCGAATCCATGGCATTCAGGGGCAAAACTAGGCGCCCGACCGTTCCGCTCAGCCGCTGAAATCCAAATCGCTCATAAAATTGAGCAGCACGATCGTCTTTGGCGTCCACAATCATTCCCATAATGCCCACTTGCTGCGCCACCAATCGCGTCCTGCGAAACGCATCGACGATCAGAACATCCCCATATCCGCGGCCACGATCGGCAAGGTCCACAGCCAAACGGCCAAGCAGAAGAAACGGCAACTCGCGGTATGCGCGGGCGTTGACCTCTTCCGGTAGATCGTCCCGCAGCACCGAATGCGCGCTCAACGTATAGTAACCGACGATATGCATCTTGTCGGCAAGGACATAAGTCCTCGTCAGTCCGCGCCGTACGTCCTGATTGGCAAAACGCTGAAGGTAGATGTTCAAAGCGTCAACGCCACAGTCGAAGCTCTGGCGATCGTGACGGTTGGGATCAAGCGGTTCGAAATTCATGAGCCGGAGATGATATCGCGGTACTTCTGAGCCGCTCTTTCCATACGAGCGGTCGGCTTGGCGGGCTGGTCTAGCCGGGCGAAGAACATGTCCCAATCCTCCGCCGAAAAGCGTGTCCGCTCATGCTCGGCGATGACGGATTCTGCTTTTTCCCGAATGCTCTGACGAATGAACTTGCTTTTATCGAGCTTGAGATAGCGCCTTGCTGTCTCCATCAGATGCAGCGTCGGCTGATCAACTCGGATCTTAAGCGTATCTTCCTTGTGTACTTCTTCAACCATACCAACCCCACATTTGTGTACACAAATGTAACACAGAGGCGGCCGCGTTCAAGTGGGTCGATGCGCCTACACCCGCAACCCGAAGCCCTGCATCAGGCGACGGGTGGCGAAATCGGGGTTGCCCGACGTGAAGACCGCGAAATCGAAATGGTCCGGATGCACGGCATCGCCGGCTTGCGGCACTAGCGAGCGCGCGCGGCGGGCGATCGCTTCGGCGGGGTCGAGCCAATCGACGGGCCAGGGAGCCAGGCGGCGAAAGACATTGGCCATGAAAGGGTAATGCGTGCAGGCGAGCACCACGATGTCCGTCCTCTCGCCTTCCCTTTCCACGAAGCATTGGCCGATTTCGGCAAAGACCGCCTCGTCGGCGACACTGTCGCCGCGAATATAGGCCTCGGCCATGCGCGCCAGATTTTCCGAGCCGACGAGGCGGACATGACATTGGGTGGCGAACGACTGAATGAGATCGCGCGTATAGGCGCGCTTCACCGTGCCTGGCGTCGCCAGGACCGAAACGAGGCCGGAACGCGTGCGTTCGGCCGCCGGCTTTATTGCCGGAACGGTGCCGACGAAGGTCATGTGCGGAAAGGCGGCGCGCAGATCGGCGCCAACCAGCGTGAACGCGGTGTTGCAGGCGATGATACAGACCTGCGGATCATAGTCGGTCAGTAGCTGCCTGAAGAGCGAGACGACCCGCTCCTTCAGAGCCTCTTCTTCCCAGCCGCCATAGGGAAAGCCGGCGTCGTCGGCGACATAGATGAAGCCGCGCTCCGGCATCAGCACCCGCGCCTCGCGCAGCACCGTCAGCCCGCCTATTCCCGAATCGAAAACGAGTACGGGCTTCAGCTCATTCACCGGTGCTGTCATCGTCGGGCGCTTCCTCAAGCTTGGCAGGCCTGCCGCTGCCGCGCGGCGATTTGCGCGAAAAGCGGTCAAGGGACGAAATCACGCCGCGCAGCACGCTGATTTCCTGCTCCGTGAAGGCCTGGCGGGAGAGAACGGCGCGTAGATTGTCAACCATTTTGGGCTTTTTCCCGGCAGGGTGGAAATAGTTGCGGGCATCGAGCGCTTCCTCCAGATGATCGAAGAGGCCGAAAAGCTGTTCCTTTGTCGAGGGTCGCTGCCCCGTTGCCTGGAACGGCACGGCCGACAGGTCCTCCATCCCGGATTTCATCCACTCGTAGGACATGAGAAGTACCGCTTGCGCAATGTTGAGCGAGGCGAAGGCGGGATTGACCGGGAAGGTCACGATCTCGTCGGCGAGCGCCACTTCTTCGTTGGTAAGGCCCCAGCGCTCGCGGCCAAATAGGATGCCTGTCCTCTCGTTGTTGAGGAATTTGCGCCGCAAGGTCTGCGTGGCTTCCACGGGCGAACGCACTGGCTTGTAGCCATCGCGCTCGCGCGCGGTCGTCGCATAGACGAAGTTGAGGTCGGCGATTGCCTGCTTTAGCGTATCGAAGACGCGGACGCCGGCAATCACGTGGTCGGCCTTGGATGCCGCGGCTTCGGCCTTTTCATTCGGCCAACCGTCGCGCGGGTTGACGAGGCGCAGTTCGGCGAGCCCGAAATTCGCCATGGCGCGCGCCACCATGCCGATGTTCTCGCCCATCTGCGGCTCGACCAGAATGATGACCGGGCCTTCCGCCAGAAGTTCGCGCTCGCTGTTCGTGCCTGCCATGTGCTCCAAGTCTCCGCGCGCCCAACCTTGGCGCAATCGCAGTGGCAATACCGGTGCGGCCCCAAAACGGCAAGAGGCTCAGGGATAGAGCCGGTCGAGCATCGATCCGACCATTTCGATGCCGAGCCGCTTGCCCTGACGCGACAGCGGCAAGTGCTGCCCGGCGGTCCGCGGCGTCTTGCGCGCAACGAAGAAGCAATCCCCCTTGCGCGGCGCGACCGCCTCCAGCCGTTTGATATCCGCTTCGATATCGGCGCGGATCGCGCCATCAGGATCCTCGCGCGAAAAGGCGACGTTGCGGGCAAAGACACGGGCCCAATAGGTGCATGCCATCAAGATCGCCAGCGTCTGGCGGATGTGGCCCGGGCGCCGAACGAGATACCATGAGGCGCCGAGCGGCTTGGCTGCCGTCGCCACATCCCTGTAGGCCGCGTCGAGCGCTTGGGACAACTTGATGACCTCCATTCCTTCGCAATCGCCGGAAGCCGCCTTCAAAAGCTTGAGCAGGGCATCGTACCATTTCGCCATTGCCGCATCGAGGGCTCCGCGGGTCTTGGAGGGGAAGACAAAGAATGCGACGAGCGTCCCGGCGGTCGCTCCGATGATCGTCTCGCCGATGCGCAAACTCAGGAGATCAAACGTCAGCGCCCCGGTCATGCCGTAGATCAGGCAAAGGACGATGGTGATGAAGAAGGTCATCGCCCCGTACGAAACCTGAAGAAAGTAAAAGCCCAGAAATATGGACACGACGGAAAGCCCGACCGCGACGCCCGGATGCCCGGCGCAAACAGCCGCGAGCAGCATGCCGATCGCAATGCCGAGCACTGTCCCAATCGATCGCTGCAAGGCCCTGATCGCCGTATCGCCACGCGAATTGGTATTGTTGAAGACAAGAAAAGCCGTCAGCACCGACCAGAACCATCTCTCGCGCGACAACATCAGGCCGCAAACCATGGCAATGCCGGTTGCAATCGTGATCTGCAGCGCCACGCGCATCGCAGGATCCGAGAGCGACGGTTTCGGCCATTTCAATATCGTCGGAGCAGGGTCCGGGGAGGCAATGCCTTCGAAGCCGGTGCGACGCCCACGCTCGATGGAGTCGGCCAAGGCGTCCCGAGCTTGGCTCAGCCACAGGAGCGCACGCGCGGTTTCCTCCCTGCTCTTGTTGCCGGCCGCTTTGCTGGCGTCGATCGCGGACGCCACCAGCGCCTCGTCGCCGTCGATGATGGCGTGGACCATGGCGAATGGCGGCACACTCTGCTGACTGAGCATGATGACGCTTTCGGCGGCCAGATGGACGTCGAAAAGACGCATCGTCACCTCGGATGCCGGTGTATCAATGGTCGGCGTACCGTCCGCGGACTTGGGAATGAAGCTTTCGGCCATCAGAACGGCGTCCTTCAACCGCTCCTCGGACTGCGTGAGCGCGTGCCCCTCCTGCTCGGACAATTGCCCGTCGGCGACGCTTGCTGCCAGTTCCACCAGAATCTGATTGATCCTGCCGCGCACGCTCTCAAGCGCTCTCAAAAGATCGCGCCGCCAATTGTCGGGCAGGAGGAAAACGCGCACGCCCTGCGCCACCAACGCTGAAACGACCGACGCCAGCGCCACGAGCGGCATTTCGGCAAGCGGCGGCCGGAAATAGGCGCCCATAAAATAGGACATGAAGGCAAACATGCCGACCGCATTCCAGCGCACACCGAGCGCGCGTGCCCAGCTGATGGCGAAGATGAGCATGAGGAAAGCGAAATCGGTAAAATACCGATCTCTTTCGAGCACCGCGGCAAGGCTGACCACCAGAATGCTGACAAGGCAGCCGATTAGCCGGGTTACCAGCTGCTCGGACGGAAGGTTGTCGCGGACGGTCAAACCGGCCTGGATGGAAAGCAGAATGCCGAGCGCGTAGGCAATGGTCGGCAGCGGCACGATGGCCAGGTGAATGGCAAATAGGATCGTGAACGAAAAGGCGATCGTCAGCGTGACGCGCGATGCCTGCCTGAGGCGCGAAAAGGCGGGGTCGTTGGCGACCAGCCAGTCTCGAAGCTGATGACCCAGCTGCATGCGGCCCCTTCTCGCGCTCTTTTGCTGCGTCAGCGCCTGTCCTTGCCGCTCATTGCGGTTGTTGCGGCTGCGCCTGCTGCTCCTTGACGATGCTTTCCATCATGTCCTTCAGAGAATTGGTCTTGCCGTCGTCGTCCACGGTCAGGATATCATCGATGACGGGCTTGCCGTCAGATTGCGTCACCTCGAAGCGCACTGAGGTATAGGACTGGAATTCAGCGGCCGTACCCATGCAGGTCGACTTCTTGAAGCGGGCCACCACCTCGGTGATCGGCCCAGCAGGCGCCTGCGGCGTAATCGTGACGTCTTCGAGCGGGCATGCGTCCTGACCGCCGACGATGACGTCGAAATCAAACGGCGAAATACCATCGTCGTCGATCGCCGGGAACTTCGCGGCAGCCTGGTACTTCTCGACGAAATCCTTGCTGTAGAGTTCAGCGAGCTTGCTTGCCTCGAATATGTCCTGCCAATCGCTGTCGCCGCCCGACCAGTTTGCGACAGTCGCATCCATCACGGCCTTGACCGGCGCCGCGGCATCGACGGTGGCGTACGCGCCGGACGGCGACAAGCCGAGGGAGGATAGAGAAATGAAGAAAGCGGCGGCAGCTAGTCTGGGCATGAGGGTTCCGTAGGCAGTCCGAAAAACATGCGCGACATTAGCCGCATCCATCGCTTTGGCAATGGCGCTTGTTTCAAAATCTTGCATGCGGCCAGCGCAGACCACGGCCAACAAAAACGCTTCTGCGCCACCGCTTCCGGCTTTGCGTTCCCGGCTGCCGGTGCTATAGCGCTCGGGAATTTTATACCCCACGTCCAAGACCATCCGGTCCCAAAGCACACGAGGCAGATACATGAAGAAGATCAAGGTCGCTAACCCCGTTGCCGATCTCGACGGCGACGAAATGACTCGCATCATCTGGCAGCTCATTAAAGACAAGCTGATCTTCCCCTACCTCGACATCGATATCGATTATTTCGATCTGTCGGTCGAAAACCGCGATGCCACCAACGACCAGGTGACGATCGACGCTGCAAACGCCATCAAGAAGTACGGCGTCGGCATCAAGTGCGCGACGATCACGCCGGACGAAGCCCGCGTGAAGGAATTCAGCCTCAAGCAGATGTGGAAGTCGCCGAACGGCACGATCCGCAATATCTTGGGCGGCGTCATCTTCCGAGAGCCGATCATCTGCAAGAACGTTCCGCGCCTCGTTCCGGGCTGGACGCAGCCGATCGTCGTCGGCCGCCACGCCTTCGGCGACCAGTACCGCGCAACGGATTTCAAGTTCCCGGGCAAGGGCAAGCTGACGATCAAGTTCGTCGGCGAAGACGGCCAGGTCATCGAGCGCGAAGTCTTCGACGCGCCGGGTGCCGGCGTCGCCATGGCCATGTACAACCTCGACGACTCGATCCGCGAATTCGCCCGCGCTTCGATGATGTACGGCCTGATGCGCAAGTGGCCTGTCTACCTGTCGACCAAGAACACCATCCTCAAGGCCTATGACGGCCGCTTCAAGGACATCTTCGAAGAAGTCTACGAGGCTGAATTCAAGGATCAGTTCAAGGAAGCCGGCATCACTTACGAGCATCGCCTGATCGACGACATGGTGGCCTCGGCGCTGAAGTGGTCCGGCGGCTATGTCTGGGCCTGCAAGAACTATGACGGCGACGTTCAGTCGGACACGGTTGCCCAGGGCTTCGGTTCGCTCGGGCTCATGACCTCGGTTCTCCTGACGCCGGACGGCAAGACGGTCGAAGCCGAAGCCGCGCACGGCACGGTGACCCGCCACTACCGTCAGCATCAGAAGGGCCAGGAAACCTCGACGAATTCGATCGCCTCGATCTTCGCCTGGACCCGGGGTCTCGCGCATCGCGCCAAGCTCGACGATAACGCGGAGCTCGCAAACTTCGCCTCCACGCTTGAAAAGGTTTGCGTCGACACCGTGGAATCCGGCTACATGACCAAGGACCTGGCGCTGCTGATCGGGCCTGATCAGCCCTGGCTCTCCACCACCGCTTTCCTCGACAAGATCGATGAAAACCTGCAGAAGGCCATGGCGGCCTAACCGGATCATCGGTTAGCATGTGAACGGCGGGGTCTTCCCCGCCGTTTTTTGTTTGCGCAGGAGAGAGAGCATGACGAACACGATCCGCCCCTTGTCCCCCTCCGATCGCGCGGCATGGGAGCCGCTGTGGCAAGCCTATCAGCGCTTCTACGAGGTGGTCATTCCCACTGAAACGACCGACCTGACCTGGGGGCGCTTCCACGAACCGATAGAACCGATGCATGCGTTCGGTGCTTTCGACGCCGAGGGCCGACTGGTCGGCATTGTCCACGCGATCTTCCACCGTTCCACCTGGCTGCCGCAATGGACCTGCTATCTGCAAGATCTCTATGTCGGAGGGGATCAGCGCGGCCTTGGAACCGGCGCGGCACTGATCGACGCGGTCGCGGATCTCGCTCGGGCACACGATGCCGGTCGGCTCTACTGGATGACGCACGAAAGCAACGCGACGGCACGCCGCCTCTACGACAAGATCGCGGAAAAGTCCGGCTTCATTCAATACCGCAAGGCATTGTGAACGGAGGGAACGCTGTTCCACGCACTTCGTTCTGCTATCTTCGACGCAAACCATAGGAGCGAGGCATGGCTGACGAAATCGTCTTCTACACCAACCCGATGTCGCGCGGGCGCATCGCCCGCTGGATGCTCGAAGAAAGCGGCGTACCCTACCGGACCGAATATCTCGACTTCGGCACGACGATGAAGTCGCCTGCCTATCTCGCTGTCAATCCGATGGGCAAGGTGCCGGCCATCCAGCACGGCGAGACGGTCGTCACGGAGTGCGCGGCCATCTGCGCCTACATGGCCGAAACCTTTCCCGAAAAGGGACTTGCGCCAACCGACGCCGAGCGCGGGCTCTATTACCGCTGGATGTACTTTGCCGCCGGCCCGCTCGAGATGGCGGTCACAATCAAATCGCTGGGGTTCGAGCCACCCGCGGATCGCCTGCGCATGATGGGCTGCGGCGGGTTTGGCAATGTCATGGACACGCTTGAATATGCGGTTTCACAATCGCCCTATATCGCCGGCGAGCGTTTTACAGCCGCCGACGTCTATGTCGGTTCCCAGGTCGGCTGGGGCCTGCGCTTCGGCTCGATCGAGAAGCGGCAGGCCTTCCTAGACTACTGGAACCGCCTCAGCAGTCGCGAAGCCTACCAGCGCGCGACGGAGATCGACAACGCAGCGATTCCGGCACAGCCGCAAGCTTGATAAAACAGGTAGTTATAACCCGTCTATGAAGCTTATGGTGAGGGTGGCTGAAGCGGCATGTAGATGTCGGTCAAGAGCTCGGTGGGGGGCACCTCACGCGGATTGTTGAGGTAATCCTCGAACATGACAGTGTCCCTAAGTTGCCGCCCGGAGTTCGGCAGCCATTCTGCATAGAGCCAGCGGTAGGCCTTGTGCATGTCCGCATAGGGGCCCTTGTGGCGCAGCACGGCATAGTCGCCGCCGTCGACGGAGCGCCGCTCCAACGGCGCTTGCGCCGGGACTTCCGTTCCCGCCTCCACGCAGGCGAAAGAGCGTAGCTTTCCGTCGCGACAATGTCGGGATCATCGAGGTAGACCCCGATCATGCGCATGTCCGCTCTGCCGAGCCCGCGCGCAAACAGCGTTCCGAACAAAGCCTCGAAGGCGCGCCCGATATCCATGTAGGAGCCTTGGTGAAAAACACCGATGAGGTCGAGAGAAGGTATGGTGCAAAGCTTGACATCGAACATGGCCGTGGCCTTCCGTGGCTGAGAGGTTGGAAGATGCTGTGGCTGCCCTCCTTGCGGTACCGAGCTGGCGGCATGCCGTACACCGTCTTGAAAATGCGGTTGAACGACTGAAGGTTGGGATAGCCCGATCGCCCTGCAATCTCACCGATGGGTAGGCTCGTGCGAACGATATCGCCGGCAGCGCGATGGAGCCTCAGTCGCTTGACCGTTGCCGCCAGTGTCTCGCCGTATATCGCTCGATAGATCCTGTGCCAGTGATAGCTCGACAGGCAGGCGATCTCGGCAAGTCTGTCCATGTCGAGCTCTTCATCGAGATGCTCGTGGATGTAGGCCGTGACCCGCCTGAGGCGGGTTTCATAAAGAGCCCATGCCGTTTCGCCGTTCATGCCGAACCTCATGCAAATCGATCGGGTTCAGAAGAGCATAGTGCGGTTTGACAAATCTTGCTGACTTGGCGTTTCGAAACAAAAAAGGCGGCGAAAGCAATCGCCTCCGCCGCCCCTCGAAAATCCAATCGGCCTACGATCAGCCCGCGAGCGCGAGCGCCACGGCCTCGATGGCTTCGTCAGCCTTGGAGCCATCCGGCCCACCGGCCTGGGCCATGTCCGGACGGCCGCCGCCGCCCTTGCCCCCGAGAGCCGCCGAGGCGACGCGCACGAGATCGACGGCGCTGAAGCGGCCGACGAGGTCCGGTGTGACGGCGACCACGGCACTCGCCTTGCCGTCCTCGGATACGCCGATCAGCGCGACGACACCGGAACCGAGGCTCGCCTTGCCGTCGTCGGCCAGGCCCTTCAGATCTTTCGGATCCACGCCCGAAATAGCCTTGCCGAGGAACTTGACGCCCGCGACTTCGCGAACGGCATCAGCCGAACCGCCCTGCCCGCCACCCATGGCGAGCTTGCGCTTGGCATCCGCCAGCTCGCGCTCCAGCTTGCGGCGTTCGTCCATGAGCGCCTCGACGCGGCCAAGCACCTCGCCCGGCTGAACCTTCAACGCTGCTGCAAGCGCCTTTACGCGGTCGTCCTGCTCGGCAAGGTAATCGCGCGCCGCTATCCCTGTGACCGCTTCGATGCGGCGAACGCCGGCACCGACGGCGCTTTCGCCGAGAACGCGCACCACGCCGATCTGGCCGGTGGCAGCAACATGCGTGCCACCGCAAAGCTCGACCGAGTAGGGCTTGTCAGCCTTGGCGCCGCGCAGACCGGTGCCCATCGACACCACCCGGACCTCGTCGCCGTATTTCTCGCCGAACAGCGCCATCGCGCCTTCGGCGATCGCATCATCGACGCTCATCAGGCGAGTCGTGACCGGCGCGTTCTGCAGCACGATCTCGTTGGCCATTTCCTCGACGACCTTGAGTTCGTCAGCCGTCATCGGTTTCGGGTGAGAGACGTCGAAACGCAGGCGCTCCGGCGCCACCAAAGAGCCCTTCTGGGCCACATGCGTGCCGAGCACTTCGCGAAGCGCCTCGTGCAGCAGGTGGGTGGCGGAATGGTTGGCGCGCAGGCGGCCGCGGCGAGCGTGATCGACCGTCAGCGCCACCGGCTCGCCGGTCTTGATCGTGCCTTCGACGACGGACGCTACATGAACGAAGAGACCTTCGCCCCTCTTCTGCGTGTCGGCCACCTCGAGCTTGGCATGATCGCTGGCGATGATCCCGGTGTCGCCCATCTGGCCGCCGGACTCGCCGTAGAACGGTGTCTGGTTGACGACGATCTGCACCGTTTCACCGGCGGAGGCAGCCTCGACGACTGCGCCATCCTTGACGATCGCCAGGACGACGCCTTCCGCCGTCTCGGTGTCATAGCCCAGGAACTCGGTGGCGCCGAGCTTTTCCTTGAGCTCGAACCAGATCGTCTCCGTCGCCTTCTCGCCGGAACCCGCCCAATGCGAGCGCGCCTCGGCCTTCTGGCGTTCCATCGCATCCGTGAAGCCGCCGAGTTCGACGCCGACGCCGCGGGCACGGAGCGCATCCTGCGTCAGGTCGAGCGGGAAGCCATAGGTGTCGTAAAGCTTGAAGGCGGTCTCGCCGTCGAGCATGTCGCCCTTGCCGAGGGTAGCGGTCGCATCCGACAGGAGCGAGAGGCCGCGTTCGAGCGTCTTGCGGAAGCGGGTTTCCTCAAGCTTCAGCGTCTCGGAAATCAGCGCCTCGGCGCGAGCCAGTTCCGGATAGGCGCGGCCCATCTCCTGGACCAGCGTTGGCAGCAGGCGCCACATCAACGGATCACGGGCGCCAAGCAGTTGTGCGTGGCGCATGGCGCGGCGCATGATGCGGCGAAGCACATAGCCGCGGCCTTCGTTCGACGGCAGCACGCCGTCTGCGATCAGGAAGGCCGACGACCGCAGATGGTCGGCAATGACGCGGTGGCTGGCTCGGCGCTCGCCTTCGGCCGGGACGCCCGTCGCCTCGACCGAAGCAGAAATCAGCGCGCGGAACAGGTCGATGTCGTAGTTGTCGTGCTTGCCCTGAAGGACAGCTGCGACGCGCTCCAGGCCCATGCCGGTATCGATCGACGGACGCGGCAGGTCGATGCGCTGCTCCTTCGTCACCTGCTCGTATTGCATGAAGACGAGGTTCCAGATTTCGATGAAACGATCGCCGTCCTCTTCCGGCGAGCCCGGAGGGCCGCCAAAGATGTGATCGCCGTGGTCGTAGAAGATTTCCGAGCACGGACCGCAGGGGCCGGTATCGCCCATCGCCCAGAAATTGTCGCTGGTCGGAATGCGGATGATCCGGTCATCCGAAAGGCCCGCGATCTTCTTCCAGAGGTTAAAGGCCTCGTCGTCCGTGTGGTAGACCGTCACCAGCAGACGCCTGGCGTCGATGCCGAATTCCTTGGTGATCAGGTTCCAGGCAAGCTCTATGGCGCGATCCTTGAAGTAATCGCCAAAGGAGAAGTTGCCGAGCATCTCGAAGAAGGTGTGGTGGCGCGCGGTATAGCCGACATTGTCGAGGTCGTTGTGCTTGCCGCCGGCGCGGACGCACTTCTGCGCGGTCGATGCGGTCTTGTAGGGGCGCTGCTCGAGACCGGTAAAGACGTTCTTGAACTGAACCATGCCGGCATTGGTGAACATCAGCGTCGGGTCGTTGCGCGGTACCAACGGGCTCGACGGAACGATTTCGTGGCCGTTCGTCTTGAAGTAGTCGAGGAAGGTCGACCGGATTTCGTTCACACCACTCATTTTATGCCCTTCATTGCTGCCGAAGGCAGTTCATCTCTCAAATTTACCGGCTTTTATCGCTCGCCCCGCCCCCTGTCCAGCCGAACAAGCAAAACCGGCCGCACTCTCTCGACGTGCGACCGGCTTCAAACCGCTTATTCTGCTGGCTCAGTCGACCAGCGATCACATATCCGCGGCGGCTTCGTCATCGCCGCTGTCGGGACCGCCGTTCTGAAGGAAGCGGTCCGCGATCAGTCCGGCATTCTGACGCAGAGACGTTTCGATCTCGCGCGCGAGATCCGGATTGTCGCGCAGGAACATCTTCGCGTTTTCGCGGCCCTGGCCGAGGCGCTGGCTGTTATAGGAGAACCATGCGCCGGACTTCTCCACGATGCCTGCCTTGACACCGAGGTCGATGAGCTCGCCGGTCTTGGAGACGCCCTCGCCATACATGATGTCGAATTCCACCTGCTTGAAGGGCGGCGCCATCTTGTTCTTCACCACCTTGACGCGGGTCTGGTTACCGATCACCTCGTCGCGCTCCTTGACGGCGCCGATTCGGCGGATGTCGAGGCGAACCGAGGCATAGAATTTCAAAGCATTGCCGCCGGTCGTCGTTTCCGGCGACCCGAACATGACACCGATCTTCATGCGGATCTGGTTGATGAAGATCACCATGGTGTTCGACTTGGAAATCGAAGCGGTCAGCTTGCGCAGCGCCTGGCTCATCAGACGAGCCTGAAGACCCGGCAGACTGTCGCCCATTTCCCCTTCGATTTCGGCGCGCGGGGTCAGCGCCGCCACCGAGTCGACCACGAGAACATCGATCGCGCCGGAACGCACCAGCGTGTCGGTGATTTCCAGCGCCTGCTCGCCGGTGTCCGGCTGCGAGATCAGAAGGTTTTGCAGATCAACACCGAGCTTGCGGGCATAGACCGGATCAAGCGCATGTTCGGCATCGACGAAGGCGCAAATGCCACCCTTCTTCTGCGCTTCAGCGATAGTCTGCAGCGCCAGCGTCGTCTTGCCCGAGCTTTCCGGCCCGTAGATTTCGACAATGCGCCCCTTGGGCAAGCCGCCAATGCCAAGGGCAATGTCCAAGCTGAGAGAGCCAGTGGAAACCGTCTCGATCTCAACTACATTTTCATTCGACCCCAGCTTCATGATCGAGCCCTTGCCGAACGACCGCTCTATCTGGGAGAGTGCCGCTTCAAGCGCCTTGCTTTTGTCCACCGATTTGTCCTCTACGAGCCGCAAACTATTTTGAGACATTCGATCCACCTTTAGGTTATTGAAGCCGCCTAGGCAATGTAGCCGCCGATGCGAAGTTTGTACCTGATTTGTTCTATGCGCACAAGCCCTCGCCAAACAGTTGAAAGAAAAAGGTAAAATGATTTCCGTTCGACTTTTGTTTTCCTCTTTTGGCGCAAGGACTTACGCTACGTCGCGCGAACCTGCGGCAGGGCTGAAAAGCGCGCGTCCGGCGCGCACGATTCGTGGCGGGAAGGGCTTAAGACAACCGGTATGAATAAGTCTGTTCTCGTCCTTGGCGGCGCACATATCGATCGTCGCGGCCGTATCTTCGGCGACACGGTGGCAGGCGCAAGCAATCCCGGCGCCTGGTTCGAGGAGGCAGGCGGCGGCGGCTTCAACGCGGCACGAAACCTTGCCCGCCTCGGCTTCGACGTCCGCCTGATTTCGCCGCGCGGCGGCGACGCGACCGGAGAAATGGTGGCGGAAGCGGCTCGCCAGGCCGGCGTCGACGACAGGCCGTTTATTTTCCTCGACCGCAAAACGCCGAGCTACACCGCCATCATCGAGAACGACGGCAATCTGGTCATCGCGCTCGCGGACATGGAACTTTACGGGTTCTTCGTCCCCCGCCGGCTCGCGGTGCGCTCGGTGCGCGACGCATTCGATGCGGCAGACCTCATCGTCTGCGACGCGAACCTGCCGGAGGAAACACTTGGCGCAATCGCCGAACGCGCCGCCGGCTGCGGCAAGCCGCTTGCGGCGATCGCCATATCGCCGGCAAAGGTCGTGAGGCTGCGGCCGTGTCTTGCCGGCATCGACTACCTCTTCCTCAATCAGGCGGAAGCGTCAGCGCTTACCGGCGGCGTTGCCGACGACCCGCGCCAGTGGGTGAGCTCGCTGCGTGCTCTCGGGCTGAAAGGCGGCGTCATCACGCGGGGACACAGGGAAATCGTGGCGTTTTCCGGCGATACCACGGCAACCATCGAGCCGCCGAGGGTAGAGCAACTCGGCGACGTCACCGGTGCGGGAGACTCGCTCGCCGCAGGCGTCCTCTCCGCACTGCTTGCGGGATTGGACCTGCCCGAGGCACTTCGCCACGGCGTTGCGGCGGCAGCGATCACCGTGCAATCCCCGTTTGCGGTTGCCGAAAATCTCTCTGCCGACCTTATGATATCGACGCTAGGTCTTGTGGGCGAGGCAAAAATGCTGTCATGAAGGCGGCAATTCCCCGCAGACACCGTCAAGATAAGTGGATAGTCCCATGAGCAAGCCCATCACGCCGCTTCTGCCGATCTCCTATTCCAAGGAAGTCGCCGCCGCCAAGCTCAGCGGCGCGGCGATCGTGGCGCTGGAATCGACCATCATCACCCATGGCATGCCCTATCCGGGCAACATAGAGATGGCACGCAGCGTTGAGGCGATCATCCGCCAGGAAGGTGCCGTGCCCGCGACCATCGCCGTCATCCACGGCAAGCTGCACATCGGCCTGGAGCCGGAGGAGCTGGAGGCTCTCGCAAAGACCACCGATGCGATGAAGGTATCGCGTGCCGACCTAGCCTTTGCCGTGGCCGAGCGCCGCACCGGCGCCACCACGGTCGCCGCAACGATGATCGCCGCCGCGCATGCCGGCGTGCGCGTTTTTGCGACCGGCGGTATCGGCGGCGTCCACCGCGGCGCCGAACAGAGCTTCGATATTTCCGCCGATCTGGAGGAACTTGCCCGCACCGGCGTGATCGTCGTCTGCGCCGGAGCGAAAGCGATCCTCGACATTCCGAAGACGCTGGAAGTGCTGGAAACGCGCGGCGTTCCGGTCGTCACCTTCGGCAGCACCGAGTTCCCGGCCTTCTGGTCCCGCTCCTCCGGCCTTCCGAGTCCGCTTTCGCTGAACACCCCGGCGGCGATCGCCAATTTCCAAGCGACGCGCGAGGAACTCGGCATCGACGGCGGCATGCTCGTCGCCAACCCCGTGCCGGAAGCCGACGAAATCCCTCGCGAGGAAATGGAAACTTACATTGCCCGCGCGCTCGACAGCGCAAAACGCGAGGAGATCGCCGGAAAGGCGGTAACGCCTTATCTGCTGAGCACGATCTTCGAACTCACGGAAGGCCGCAGCCTCAAGACCAATATCGCATTGGTCGAGAGCAATGCGCGCCTCGCCGCCAAGATCGCGGTCGCCCTCGCCTCCTCGTAAAACCCCCATACGGAATCACGACGTGTCTGAGCTTTCATCCGCAGCACCCGCGGCCGACAACCGCGTTGCTCTCGCAGCCCTCCTGATCGGTGGGGTCGCCATCGGCGGCTCGCCTATCTTCGTGCGGCTGTCTGAGGTTGGCCCGATGGCGACGGCCTTCTGGCGCGTGGCGCTGGCGCTGATCCCGCTGTTTGCCTTCTCGGCGATGAAGGGACGGTCGGAGGGCGCCAAGCCCGAAACGCTTTCCGATTATGCGTTTCTCCTGCTTCCTGGCCTCATGCTTGCCGCCGATCTCTGCGCCTGGCATCTCTCTCTGCACATGACGTCGGTCGCCAACGCGACGCTGCTTGCCAACCTGGCGCCGGTCTTCGTGACGCTGATCGGCTGGATGCTCTTCCGGTCGGCGGTGAGCCGGATCTTTACGTTGGGGTTGGCAACGGCCCTTGCCGGCATCGTGACGCTTAAGGGCGGACCGGCAGCGCTCGGCGACGGCCAGCTGGCAGGCGATGGCGTCGCGGTGATCGCCGCAATCTTCTACGCCGGCTATATTTTGGCGATCGGCCGCCTGCGCAGCCGCTTCGATACCGTGCGCATCATGATCTGGAGCACGGCTTCGGCAGCGGCGTTGATCTTTCCACTGGCCTTTTTCCTGGAAGGTACGCTGCTGCCGCCAAGCCTCTATGGCTGGGCAATTCTCTTCGGGCTGGCTTTCGTCAGCCATGCCGGCGGACAAGTGGCGATCACCTACGCGCTCGCCTATCTGCCGGCCGCCTTTTCCTCGTTGACACTTCTGATCCAGCCGGTAGTCGCAGCACTTCTCGCCTGGGGACTGCTCGGCGAAGCCGTCGGCAGCCTGCAAGCGATCGGCGGCGCCATCGTTCTCGTCGGCATCCTGATCGCCCGGCGCGGCTAGCTGCTTAGTCCGGGCTGTCCAGGGTTTCGCGCACGGCAACGGCCAGCTGCTTCAGCGAGAATGGCTTCGGCAGGAAGCCAAATTTGGCGTCTGCCGGCAGGTTGCGCGCAAAGGCGTCCTCCGCATAACCCGACACGAATATGAATTTCAGGTCGGGGTATTTCTTGCGCAGTTCGCGCAGCAGCGTGGGCCCGTCCATTTCCGGCATGACGACGTCGGAGACGACGACGTCCACCTGACCGTCCAGCTCTTCGAGAATATCGAGTGCTTCCACGCCAGACCCCGCCTCGTAGACGGTGTATCCGCGCGTCTCAAGCATGCGCTTGCCGCCGCGGCGGACCGCCTCCTCGTCCTCTACCAGCAGGACGACCGCGGACTGGCCGGTCAGATCGGTAGGCTCGGCCGGCGGTAGAGCGGCAAGGCTCTCACCGGAGGCGGCCATCATCCGGCCTTCGACCGGCGCTGCATCGGGCGCGACGATATGGCGGGGCAGGAAGATGCGAAAGGTCGTGCCCTTCCCGACCTCGGATTCCGGCGTGATATAGCCACCCGTCTGCTTGATGATGCCGTAGACCATGGCAAGACCTAGACCCGTGCCCTTGCCGACTTCCTTGGTGGTGAAGAAGGGTTCGAAGATCTTGTCCATGATTTCAGGAGCGATGCCGGTTCCCGTGTCGCTCACCTCGATCAGCACCATATCCTCGTGCGGCAGGTAGGCGTAGTTGAAGCCTGAAACCTCGGCGGCCGACAGATTGCGGGTTCGCAGCATCAGCTTGCCGCCGTGCGGCATTGCATCTCGCGCGTTGACGCAAAGGTTGATGATCACCTGTTCGAACTGGGACAGATCGGTCTTGACCGGCCATAGGTCACGCCCGTAGTCGACGTCGAGCTTGACATGCGTACCGGACAGCAGCCTGTCGACGAGCATGCGCAGGTCGCCGATCACGTCGGTAAGGTTCAGCACCGCAGGCCGCATGGTCTGCTTGCGCGAGAACGCCAGGAGTTGGCGAACGAGCACGGCGGCACGATTGGCGTTGCGTTTGATCTCCATAAGGTCGGCAAAGCTTGCGTCCGCGGGCCGCGCCTGCAGCAGCAGGTGGTCCGACGAAAGCAGGATCGCGGTCAGCACGTTGTTGAAGTCGTGCGCGATACCGCCTGCAAGCGTCCCCACTGCGTTCATCTTCAGCGTCTGCGCCATCTGCGCCTCGAGCGCCTTCTGCTCGGTCACCTCGACGGCGTAGACGATGGCTGCCTCTTCCGGCGCCTCGTCGCTCTGGTCGATCACGGCGTTGACGTAGAAACGGAAATGCCGGGTCTCGTCCGTCGGGTTGCGGGTGTCGATTGGAGGAATGTCGCCTTGGCGATCCCGTGCCGAGGCAAGCGCCTGCGCGAGCTGCGGCCTCTCGCTCTCGTTGACGATCGTTTCCAATAGCGCGCCGCGTTCGATGTCGTCGCGCGACACGACGCTTGAGAACAACCTGAGGAAGGGCGCGTTGGTACGGAGAATTTTGCCTTCGCCGTCGACGGAGGCGATCGCCATGGGCGTATTGTTGAAAAAGCGCGTGAAGCGCATTGCCGCAGCCGACGCCTTTTCTCCCTCGTCACCCTGTTGACGGCCGAGCACGATGGTACGGCTTTCACCCGGCGCGCCGTCGCGGGCCGACGTGACGCTGTGGATGATGCGAGCGGGGAGGCTCTGGCCGTTGGCACGCCTGAGATCGAGATCAAGCGTCACCGTCTTCTTCAGTCCGGGTTCCGCTTGCACGGATTCGATCAGCGCCAGCCCTTCGCCGGCGACCAGGTCGCCGATCGTCATCGATCCCGGAACGAACTTGGTGAGGTCAAGCGCAAGCCATTCGGCGAGGGTGGCGTTTAGATAGAATATCTCGCCCTTGCGACCCGCCGAGAAGAAGCCAGCCGGCGCGTGATCGAGATAGTCGATCGCGTTCTGAAGTTCCTTGAAGAAGCGCTCCTGGTCGTCGCGCTCGGACGTGATGTCGGTAAGCTGCCAAATCTCCAGAGCCTTGCCGCGATTGCGGCTCGCCGGCAGCAGGCGCGCCTTCAATCGATACCAATGCGCCCCGGCGCCCCCGGCGCTCGCACCGAGCGGGCGAAGGAGACGAAACTCCTCGCTGCCTTCCCGCCCTTCGCGAAGACCGTTCGACAGCCGAAAGAGGGCTTCGTTGGACTCGCTGTTTCGCGACAACAGCGTTTCGAGAGACTGCACATCCCTCGCCTTCGCCGCACCGGTCAGCTCGCCGTAGGCGGCGTTCGCATAGATGATGCGGCCCTTGCCCTCGGTGATCAGCGTCCCGTCGGGCTGGCTGTCGAGGAAAGCGCGCGCCAAATCGTCGGACTGCGTCTGCGGCATGACCTCGACGAAACCGATCACAGAGGAAACCAGGAAGAAAATTCCGACCATGGCGAGGATGCCGAGCACCCCGAGCACAGCCTCGTTGTCGAGCGAACTCTTGAAGACGACAAAGGCGGCCGCGGCCGCCACGAGGACAAAGGCGAGCAGGACGATGCGCAGCACCGTGCCCGAACGGACCCCGCTGTCAACCAGCGCTACGCGATACTCGTCAGACGGACGTTGCTTCGTCATAAATCCCTCGTGGTCGCCAGTTCCACATCTTTGTCAATGAACTTGACGAAGTTCGGATTCGGGCGCTCGAATCTTCTTTACCAAGTTGCGGCTAAAGCAAAAAGCGCCGGCCCTGCAGAAAGGCTTGAATTCACAGGCAACCGCGCCACCTTGCAGCCATATGGCGGCTGCCGCCTGGTAAGAGCACTGCACAAGCGGCAGCCGCATCTTGTTTCGCAGGCGTAACTGTCTCTATGATCGCCGCGCGGCGCCCAGGGGCGAACGCAGTGTCACGCTGGACGGCGGTCCGCGGCAGAATGGGAGTAGTGAGAAATGTTTGACGAGATCGCCGGGGCTTATGGCAGCCGTTTTCTCCTTGCCGCCGGCGGCGTGGGCGTCGCCCTACTGTGCCTTGTCGCGTTACTCTGGCTGATGCGCAGGCGCCGGGGGCCGTCTCCTTTTGTGCGCGGCGGCAAGAATCGCCAGCCGCGGCTGCAGGTTCTGGACGCGGCAGCGGTCGACGCAAGGCGTCGCCTCGTTCTCGTGCGCCGCGACGATGTCGAACACCTTATCATGATCGGCGGCCCGACCGATATCGTCATCGAATCACGCATCTCCGATGGCTCGAAGGAAACCGCAGTGCCGGCCGCTTCCTTCGAGGTCGCAACCTCAACTCCAGTGGCGGCGGAGCGCCCCTCAAGCGGAGAAACGCGTCCAGCCCCGGTCATCGTGGAAGCGCAGCCAGAGCCGCGGCGTCCCGCAACACCGCAACCCGCCCCCCTAGAGCCGATGGAGGAGGTCTATGCGCCGCTTCCGGCGGCAGTCGCCGCGCAGCGTCACCAGGTCGCGGCTGTCGAGCCTCCCGCACGCACCGTTCCGCCTGTCGCCGCCGAGCGCGTTGCCCAAGCAAGGCCAACCCCGACGCTGGAGGTCGCCATGGGCGCACGGCGCGAGCCGGCAGCCGAGCGACCAGCGCCGCAGCGTGTCGAACCTCAGGTCGCTACGCCCCCTGCACAAAGCATTCCGACTGTCGCGAGCGGAACCCCGGTCAGTGTGGCAGACGCCGCCGTGCGGCCCGTATCACCTCCGCTCACCGCTGCTTCGGTTGACGCATCCAGCGCCAACCAGTCGGCACAAACGCATCAGCGCGAATTGGGTGGAGATTTCCAGAGCATCTTGGAAGAGGAGATGTCCAACAATTTGAGGGCCGAGCGGATCATCCCGAATGCGCCTCAGCCCGGCGCGCAGCGTCAAGTGCAGCAACCGCCAGCGGCCGGCGAGCGTCGCGAGCCGGAACTGGACCCGCCTGCTGCAAGCGACAACGCGCTTCAGAGCGAAGTCGCTCGCATCTTCGGCGAAATGAGCGTCAATCGCGACAAGTGATGCCGCCGCTTGGTGGCGAACTTGGCAATAGAAAAAGGCACGGCAAAAAGAATTGCCGTGCCTTGAGCTTATGCAGACCCCAAAAGCCGATGGGCCTATTCGTCCCGATAGACCTTCTCGCGACGCTCGTGACGCTCTTGCGCCTCGATCGACAGCGTTGCGATCGGCCGGGCATCCAGACGCTTCAGGCCGATCGGCTCGCCGGTTTCCTCGCAGTAGCCGTAGGTGCCATCATCGATGCGCTGAAGGGCTGCGTCGATCTTCGAGATCAGCTTGCGCTGACGATCACGAGCTCTGAGCTCGATGGCGCGGTCGGTCTCCGAGGATGCCCGGTCTGCTAGATCGGGGTGGTTGGCGCTTTCCTCTGCGAGGTGCCCCAATGTTTCGCGTGCCTCTCTCAGGATATCATTTCTCCATGCCACCAGTTTCGCTCGGAAATAGGCCTTCTGGTGCATGTTCATGAACTCCTCGTCCTCCGAGGGCACGTAGCTGCTAAGATCGATCTTCTCACTCAACGCGATTCTCCTGAAGAACATCTCATATGGCGGCTGTATATCCCAACCGGTAGTGCCGATTCAAGCCAAATGAAGCGAGTCAACAGTTTTTTAAATCTGTCATAAAATTCGGCTAACTGACTATTTATTCAACATATATTCGCAGTTTCGAAAAAATCCACGCAACGTAACCATTACGTGAACGTCATAAACGCCCTCACGGCACTAGAAACCTCGCCTGTTGACGGGTGAGCCCGTCGGACGATACGTCAGCGTATCAATAAGCCCGTAGGATCCAGATCCATGAAAAGCATCATACCGCCCCCATTCCGGATCTATCTCCTGCGCCATGCCGAAGCCGCGCCTGCCGCAAGGGGCCAGGGAGATATCGAGCGTCCGCTCAGCAGACACGGGCTGATCGAAGCCGGCGCCGTCGCCGAACAGGCAGCCGACCAGGCCTATAAGCCGAACCTCATTCTTGCCTCGCCGGCGCGACGGTGCCGCGAGACCGTCGAGGTCGTTTGCCGCGCGCTCGGCGGGTCGATTGAGGTTCGCTATCTCGATGCGCTCTATAACGCCGGCCCCTCTGCCTATCTGGACATGATTGCCTCGCAGGTGGCGGAAAGCTCGGTCATGCTGGTCGGGCACAATCCGACCATCGAGCAGACGCTCGAAGGTTTGATCGGCCAGGAGGCGCTCGAAGGCGCCCTGCCCCTTGGATACCCGACCGGCGGCCTCGCCGTGATCGACGCACGCGTCGCAAGCCTTTCGACGCCCTCGGGCTGGGTCCTCAGCGACTTCCTGACCGGCTGACCGCCATTCAGTCGCCGCCTTGCGCCTTTTCGCGCGGCATGCGGCTGCCTATATTGCCGTGACGATGTCATTTCGGGATCCTGCCGTGCCGCCCAGTCTCACCACGTTTACGGACGACGCGCTGATCGCGCTCGACAATCTCGCAGACCGAGCTGCGAACCTTGTCAATCCCACCATCCGCCTCGGTGTCACAGGGCTCTCCCGCTCCGGCAAGACCGTGTTCATTTCTTCGCTGGTGCACAATCTGCTGCACGAGGGCCGCCTGCCGCTTTTCGAGGCAACCCAATCCGGCCGCGTTTCAAGTGTCCGCCTCGAGCCGCAGCCGGACGACGCGGTGCCGCGCTTCCAATACGAGGACCACGTGAGGGCGCTCGTCAACGAGCGTCAGTGGCCAGATTCCACGCGCGCCATTTCCGAATTGAGGATAACGCTCGACTATCAGAGCGCCAGCGGCTGGAACCGTCTGTTTTCGCCGGGGCGCCTGTCGATCGACATCGTCGACTATCCCGGCGAATGGTTGCTGGACCTACCGCTGCTTGCCAAGGACTACCGCACGTTCAGCACAGAGACGATGGCGTTGGCCGAGAACGGCATCCGTGCGGAATTGTCGCGCGACTGGCTTGCCGCGACGGCCAATGCCGACCCCTCGGCAGCCGCCGACGAGATGCGGGCACGCGATCTCGCCGTTGCGTTTTCCACATACCTGCAGGCCTGCAAGTCCGACGAGCGGTCGCTTTCGACGCTGCCGCCCGGCCGGTTTCTATTGCCTGGAGACCTCGAGGGCTCGCCGGCGCTGACCTTCGCGCCGCTCGCGCTCCCCCCCGAGGGAAACGCGCCGCGAGGATCGCTGTGGGCGATGATGGAACGCCGCTATGAATCCTACAAATCCGTGGTCGTCAAACCGTTCTTCCGTGAGCACTTCGCGCGTCTCGACCGTCAGATCGTGCTCGTCGATGCGTTGCAGGCGATCAATCGCGGCCCGGAGGCGGTGCAAGACCTGGAACGGGCGCTGACCGATGTGCTGGCCTGCTTCCGCCCCGGCACGAACTCGTTCCTCTCATCCCTGCTCGGCCGTCGCATCGACCGCGTGCTTGTGGCCGCGACGAAAGCGGATCACCTGCATCACGAAAGCCATGACCGCCTGCAGGCGCTGACGCGTCGGCTTGTCGACAGGGCGATCGAGCGCATCGGCATGGCCGGTGCCGGGATCGAGGTGATGGCGCTGGCGTCCGTGCGCGCAACGCGCGAGGCAACGGTGACGCGCGACGGTCAGTTGCTGCCGGTCATCGTTGGCACGCCGATGGCAGGAGAAAAAATCGACGGCGAAGTCTTCGACGGCGAGCGCAAGACGGCGATCTTTCCGGGCGACCTGCCGGAAAATCCGCAACACCTGTTCGAGGCGCTGGAAGCCAACGCAATCGATCCGCAACTGCCTGCCGTCAACGTGGTGCGCTTCCGTCCGCCTGAACTGGACCAAACGGCCGGCGGCATTGTTCTGTCGGTGCCCCACATTCGCCTTGACCGCGCCATGCAGTTCCTCTTCGGAGACCGCCTCGCATGACCAAGTCAAACGATCCACCGATCCGGCGCCCCGCGGCCTTTCCCCTGGACCCTGAACCGTCGCGCTCGCAGGCTCGCCAAACTGAGAGAGCCCGCAAGCCGCAAGCCTTCGATGCCGACGTGATCCTGACGCCTGACGAGGAAGATCCGTTTCTCAATCCGGTTCTGGCCACCGTCAATACGCCGCCGGAGCCCGTGCGAAAACGTTTCTCGTTCGCCAAGGTTGCGGCTGTCGCTTTTGGCACGCTCCTTTCCCTTGCCGTCGGGCTGTGGGTCGATGCCCTCATCCGTGATCTCTTCACGCGCTCCGACTGGCTTGGCTATGCCGCGCTCGCCGTCCTGGCGATCGGCGTGGCTGCGGTGCTGGGCATCGTCATTCGCGAAACCGCGGGGATGATGCGGCTTGCCGCAGTTCATGCGATCAAGGCCGAGGCGGAAGCCGCCGCTCAAGAAACACGGCCGGCGCGGGCGCGACGCCTTGTCGATCACCTTTCATCCCTCCTCGCCGCCAAGCCCGAGACCGCCAAGGGTCGTGCAACGCTCATGGCGACGGAAGGCGACGTCATCGACGCCCCGCATCTCATCGCCCTTGCCGAGCGCGAGTTGTTAGGCCCGCTGGATCGGCAGGCTCGCAGCCTCATTTTAAACGCCTCCAAACGCGTTTCTGTGGTGACGGCGGTCAGCCCGCGCGCGCTGGTCGATCTTCTCTATGTCCTCTTCGAATCGGCACGCCTGGTGCGCGCCATGGCCGATCTCTATGGCGGTCGGCCCGGCACGCTCGGCATGCTAAGACTGATGCGGGACGTGCTGGCGCATCTGGCCGTCACCGGTTCGATCGCCGTCGGCGACAGCCTTGTGCAACAGATCGTTGGTCACGGTCTTGCCTCAAAATTGTCGGCGCGGCTCGGCGAAGGCGTAGTCAACGGGCTTATGACCGCCCGCATCGGTATCGCCGCCATGGATCTTTGCCGTCCGCTGCCATTCAGCGCCCTGAAACGGCCAGGCATAAGCGACTTTATCGGCGATCTCACGCCGCGCCCGACCGCGCGATGAGGTCCAGAAAGCCATTTCATTTAAAGGGTTTTTGCCCCACGGAAACCAAGCGTTAACCATTCTACGGCAAAACTGACACCCAGTTTCCGGTTCTCTTTGCCAAGGAAAGCCCATGTTTTCGCGTCAGTTTTTTATCGTTTGCGGTACAGCCGCCGCCGCCCTGGCTCTCGCCGGCGGAACAGAGTTGGCCAATGCCGCTTCCCGCGACAAGGCGTTCTTTCAACAGGTTGCCGGCGTCTGGCAAGGCCCCGGCGAGATCGTCGCCGGCAAGTACAAGGGCACGAAGTTCACCTGCAATCTGACCGGTTCGCCGACAGACGGGGGCGAGCCGGGTATCAAGCTCGACGGCACATGCCGCGTCGGCGTCTTCCAGCAGCCGATGTCGGCCGTCATTTCCCAGAACGGCGGCACGTACAAGGGCAAGTTTCTTGATGGCGCGGCCGGCAAGGGCCTCGACGTGATCTCCGGTACAGTCAATGACAACACCGTCGTCATGGGCCTAAACCGTCAAAAGCTGAACGGCGCCATGATCGCCCGCGTGCAAAACGACAAGGCGATGAACATCACGGTCTCGGTCAAGGTCGAGGATCAGATGGTTCCGGTCATCGGCCTCACGCTGAAGCGGCAGGTCGACGAAGTAGCGGTGGGCTCGATCCAGTAGCACTGCCGCAGCAGAGTACGTGTCAAACGGCCAGGAAAGCATTTCCCGGCCGTTTGACTTTTCAGCTTTCAGAGATTGAGGCTCACGCGGCGCGCCACCAGTCGCCGCTCTCGTCGGCGACCTCTATCCCAGCGACATCGGCATCCTTCAACCACTCGGCAACGGTGCGGCCACCGACGCTGAGATCGGCTGCGATATCGGCGAGCGGCATCAGGACGAAGCCGCGCTCGGTCATGCGCGGATGCGGAAGCTCCAGCGACGGAAGGCTTTTCTCGACCTCGCCGTAAGTCAGAATGTCGATATCGATCGTGCGCGGCCCCCAGCGCTCGTTGCGAACCCGCTTCATTTCGCGCTCGATCTCGAGACAGAGCGTAAGCAGTGCTTCCGGATCGAGCCGCGTGTCCAAAATGGCGCAAGCATTATAGAAGAAGGACTGGTCGGTCTTGCCCCACGGCGGTGTGCGATAGAGCCGCGAGACTGCGACCACGCGGCAGTCGTCGCGTTCGTTCAACGCCTTAAGCGCCGTCGCCATGGCGCGCACCGGCTCGCCGATATTGCCCCCGAGACCGAGGCTTGCGCGGGTGAATCCCGCCTCAGGCAAAGTGTTCAACGCTCACCTGCACATAGTCGAGGACGCCTGGAACAGGCGCGTTCGGCTTACGGATGTTGATCTTCGCCCGCTGGATCTGCGGAAAGCGGCTGCATAGGCCCTTGGCAATATCAAGTGCCAGCGCCTCGATGAGATAGCGGCGTTTGCCGGTGACAATCTCCTCGATCACGGTGAAGGCTACGCCGTAATTGACTGTAGCGTCGATGGAATCGCTTTCCAGAGCCTGTCCGGCGCCGACGTCCAGCTCGGCATCGACAAAGAAACGCTGCCCGAGAAACTCCTCCTCGTCATGCACGCCGTGCCGGGCAAAGAACGCGCAGTTCTGCAGCGTGATGGTATAAGTGTCATTCATTATTTCGTTCCGCCTGATCTGGATGCCAATCGCGCCCGGGTCTCGAGAATAGCATCGGCAACCGCCAGCGCGTCCCTATTGATTGCGACATTGTGCACCCGGAAAATCGCAGCACCCTGCAATCTCAGCGCGACGCTGGTGGCCGCGGTGCCGACGTCCCGATCCTGCGTATCGCGCCCCGTGATGACACCGATGAAACGCTTGCGCGAGGTGCCGACCAGGAACGGCAAGTCGAAACGGCGCAGGACATCGAACCGCGTCATCAGTTCCAGATCCTCCTGCGAATCCTTGGCAAAGCCGAAGCCTGGATCGAGTATGATCTGATGCCTGGCGATGCCGGCGGCCGCCGCGATTTCGAGAGAGCGTTCGAGAAACAGCAGCTGGTCGTCGATGATGTCAGGCAGCTTCTCCCGACCTCTGCCGGTATGCATGATACAGAGCCCTGCCCCGGTCTGGGCGGCGAGCGTTGCCATGTCAGGATCGCGCTGTAAGCCAAAGACATCGTTGATGATATGCGCGCCGGCGCCGATAGCGAGACGCGCGGTGTCGGCCCTGTAGGTATCGATCGAGATCAGGGCATCGGTCTTGCCGCGCAGCGCTTCGACAACAGGAAGAATGCGGCCTTGCTCTTCGGTTGCACTTACCGGCTCGGCGCCCGGCCGCGTCGACTCGCCGCCGATATCGAGGATGCCGGCGCCGGCTGCCGCGCAATCCAGCGCATGCGCCACGGCCGCGTCCGTCGCCTCGTATTGGCCGCCGTCGGAAAAGGAATCCGGCGTGACGTTGACGATCGCCATGACCACGCTTGTCGCGCCGAGCGGCAGGCTGCGCCCATGCGCCACGTGCCAGACAGTCTCGCGAAGCTCCGTCAAAAAGCACCTATCCCGTTGGAAACAGAAAAAATACCGCGCCGATATTGCGCTTGCGCAGCCTATGCCGCAAGCTCCGGCGAAGTTCAACCTGGTTGCTGAAGAATGCCGTCGCAGTTCCGCCGCGCGAGTTCCGTCCTGCTCGCCCTTAGTCTCTTGTGCGGAACTGGGAGCGCAGTCAGCGCCGAAGTCGTCGCCCGCAAGTCCTTTTCCTTTTTCGATGTAAAGGGAAATACCGCCGACGAACTCGATGCGGCGCTCAATACGCTCGGTCCGGAGGCCGCCGGCGCGACCAGCCATCATCCCGCGGCGACCCGAATCCGCTTCGGCGGCGAGGCGACCTATGTCGAACGAGGCGGTCGCTGCTACATCGGCGGTGTCCGGGTGACGGTCGATACCGAAATCATCCTGCCCCGCTGGCGCGACCGCCGCCACGCCGAAAAGAGGCTTTCTGCCGTCTGGGAAATGCTCCTTGCCGACATCAAGCGACACGAGGCCCGGCACGTCGAGATCGCCAGGGACCATGCGCACCGCATGGAACACGCCATCCTGGCACTCGGTTCGCAGGCCGATTGCGACCGCCTCCAGGACAAGGTCAGCCGCACGACGGAGCACGCGATTTCACTCCATGACAGGGATCAGGCGCGTTTCGACGCAGTCGAGGCGGCAAATTTCGAAAATCGCGTTCGGCGGCTGAGCTACAATAAGACGGCGACGCAAAATACTGGAAAATAATGGGATTCACGCTTGGGTCGCAAGTGAAGCGTCGCAAGCGCAGGTCCACGACTGTGCGAAACTTGTCACTATAGCTGTGAATCGTCGGCAATTTCTGTCGTTTGAACTTTACGCGAATCTCAAATAGGTCTTCCCTATACGTCACGCAGCCGATAAATCTGCGTTTGAGTTTCTTAGGTTCTCCTGGCGTGTCCCGAAGCCGCAGGTGCTTCCTCCCTCGCCTGCTGGTGACGCGCCCGCCTCGCCTCGCTCATCGCTATCAGAAGAGCGAGGCTTTTTTTGACACCTAGCAGCAACGGTGAAGCGTCAGGCTTGACGCTCGGGAACATGCACGACGAGACCGTCGAGGGTCGCCGTGATCTTGATCTGACAGGAAAGCCGCGAACTCGGGCGAACGTCGTACGCAAAATCCAGCATGTCCTCTTCCATGGGCGCCGGCGGGCCGACACGCTCGACCCAGCTATCGTCCACGTAGACATGGCAGGTGGCACAGGCGCACGCACCACCGCATTCCGCCTCAATGCCCGGCACCGAGTTGCGGACGGCGTTTTCCATCACCGTGGAGCCCTCGTCGGCCTGCAGGTCGAAGCGGGTGCCGTCAAAAGCGACGATGGTCAGTTGTGTCATGGAGCTGTCTTCCGGTCATCATGAATTGAGGATTTCTCCTTCCAACAATTCGAAAGACCAGTCAACACGGGCGTGCCGGAAACGGAGGCCGCGGACTGGCTGCCAGGCCATCGCGTCACTCACATTTCCGAGACCCCACTCCGGGACCCCAAGAGCGGCGTCAACGTCACCGCATGAGGCCGAGGATATAGTTCTCCACCTCGACGACCGCCGCGCAGGCATCCGCGAGGGCCGCCGCATCGCGCGGGCGAGCCTCGCAGGCAGCCGCCGCATGCATCACACGCACCGCGCCGACGGCGCCTGCCGCACCCTTAAGAAGATGCGCGCTCGCCTTGATCTTGTCGGGCTCGCCGCTGCCGATCTCGGCGAGACAAGACCGCGCCTGTCGCGAAAACAGCTGAAGCACGGTTGCTTCCAAAGCCTTGTCGCCCATCGTCTGACGTTCGAGATGGGCAAAGTCGATCGGGCGGCCCATGGAAGACGGGCCACAGGGCTCGTCGGGTCTATCGAACGCGATGCGGGGTGTTGCCATAGCCGTTCCCTTATTTCTGAAAGGCCTCGTGCTTGGCGTCAGCTTGCGGCAGCGGCGTGGCAATGCCCTTAAATCCGGCGCCCCGGCACCGAAAATCTGGCGATATGGTTAACGATCGTTAAACATGGCTAGATAATCGCCTTTTTGGCAATGCATTGATTTGAAAGGTGTTAACAATGCCTTAATGCACTCACCCCTAACGAGCCGGGATAATTGTATAGAAGATTGGAATGTGCCACTACGATACTGGTGGCTAGGGCAAAAGGGGCGCAGCTTTGCCCCTTGGGTGGATAATGGTAATGTTTTGATACCATCCGTTTGGAAAAGCGGTTATCCGCTATGAAATACAACGGGAATCTGCTCCCGTTTCAGGGGTTGGGATTGTGATGGGCGAATGAGCGTTCGCTCCGTAACCAGGCGACTTTCCGGCAGGGCCCAAGCGGCTCCGGCCGAGCAGTAACGAGGCGTAACCGCATGGCGAACAACAAGTACAGCGAGTCGGTCGAAGACAAGGCTTTCAAGGCCTTGGACGAAGCTCTTCAGATTGACTTCAGCGAGGAAGGCATCCCGCCGTCCCGATCCGCGCAGACGTCTCAAGCCGCCTCCGAAGCCAAAGCGCCCGACACTCCGGCAAAGCGCACACGGCAGGTTCCTCAGGACGACGCCGCACGCAGGGCCGCGGCGGCGCGTGCCGCCGTCGCCAACCGCGCGGCGGAAATGCCGAAGACCCCAACGCCCGCACCCGCCAATGACGCAAACCGGGCTAGCCCCGCCTCCATATTGAAGTCGCTCGACAGCGGCTCCAGCAGCAAGGCCATGCGAAACGCCACCATCTTCTCGCTGCTCTGGATCGCCGGCGGCGTAGGCCTCATTTCGCTTCTTTATTCGCCTCAGATCTGGCAGGTTCGCTCCGCCGCCGATCTGCTGGCACTGCCGGGCGTGATTGCCTGCATCGTCGGCATCGTACTGCCGGTGATGATGTTCTACGCCTTCGCGATCATGATTGCGCGTGCCCAGGATATGCGCAACGCCGCCCGCTCCATGGCGGAAGTGGCGCTTCGCCTGTCGGAACCGGAGACCGTTGCCTCCGAGCGCATCATGACGGTCGGACAGGCGGTGCGGCGCGAAGTGTCCGCCATGAACGAAGGCATCGAGCGCACGATCGCCCGCGCCACGGAGCTCGAAACGCTCGTTCATTCCGAGGTCAACGCACTCGAACGCAGCTACGCCGACAACGAACTGCGCGTCCGTGGCCTGGTGCATAACCTTGGCTCCGAGCGCGAGGCCATCATCAATCACGCCGAGCGCATCCGCGCCTCGATCGTCGGCGTGCACGACCAGATCAAGGAAGACCTGTCGCTGGCGACCGAGGAAATCTCGGTTCGGCTTGCGACGTCGGGAGAGGCATTTGCCTCGATGATCGACACCCGCGCGGCAACGCTGACGGAAACGTCGAATACAGCGATCCAGACCCTCGGCTCCCTGTTGACGGCCAAGACCGACAGCATGCTGCAGAACCTCACGGCCTCCGGCCTTGCGCTGAGCGAGGAGTTCGACAGCCGGCTAGAGAACCTGTCAACAACGCTGGCGGAGCGCGGCAACGTGCTTCTCAGCCAGTTCGAGACCCGCGCATCCACGCTCGATAGCAACACCGAGAAGCTGAATGCCGCCCTCAACGATCGCGCCCGCCAGCTGAACGAGACCCTGATTGCGCGCACCCGCGACATCACCGAAAGCCTGAACGGCGGCGAGCGCTCCATCACGGGAACGCTGGACGACGTTTTGTCGAAGCTCAACAAGTCGCTCGACGAAAAGGGCGCAAGCTTCCGTCAAAACCTGCAGTCGGCCGCCGACGATACGATCATGGATCTCGATCTGCGCACCGGCTTCTTCGAGGAGCGTCTGCAGACAACGGTCGCCCAGCTCTCGACCACCTTCGACGAGCGCGTTTCCGAGTTCACGAGCGCCTTCGACAAACGGGCCGGTTCGCTCGACAGCAAGCTATTGGACAGCCTTGCACGCATCAACCAGACGCTTTCCGGCAGTTCGGAAGCGATCGACGGCATTCTTACCTCCAGCATCGAACGCCTCGGCGCTTCGCTGACGGACCATTCGCTCGAGCTTGCGACCGCATTCGCCACCAACCAGGACGTGCTTGAAAGCGCGCTCGGATCCCAGGCGAATGACATCACCTCGGCACTTCAGGCACGCACCAGCGAGGTCACCTCGGCGCTACACGGCGCGACCAGCGAGATCTCCGCCGCTCTCAACGGCGGCGCTGGCGATTTCGCAAGCACGATAGCCTCCCGCACCGAGGAGTTCACCTCGATGGTACGAGGCGCGACAAAGGAGATATCCTCCTCGCTCGCGAGCGGCACCGGGGAACTCAACACCACCCTCGCCGCCCGCGCGCAGGAATTCACCTCGGCGCTCAGCGGTGCCACGCAAGAGATCTCTACCTCGCTTACCAGCGGTACCAGCGAACTCCAAAAGACCCTCGCCGCCCATTCAGGCGAGTTCTCCTCCGCGGTCAAGAACGCCACAGCCGGCATCTCCTCCGCGCTTGTCACAGGCACCGACAAGCTCAACGCAGCCTTTGAAGGCCGTTCCAGCGAGCTTGCCGACACGCTGTCGTCGCGTTCCGGCGAATTCACCCATGCGATCCGCAGTGCGACCTCGGACGTCACCTCGGCGCTTTCCTCCGGCACGGAGGGGCTGACGACCGCCTTTACCGGCCGCGCCGGTGAAATCCGCGACATGCTGTCGGCGCGCAGCAACGAAATCACCCACATGCTCGGGACCGCTCACGAGCGGATCGATGGCGTCATGGTCGAGCGCAGCGGCGCGCTCTTCAATGCCCTCACCGACAGCCACGTGCGCTTCGAGCAGACGCTTGCCAATCGCTCGGAAACCATCATCAGAGCCGTTGCCGACGGGCATGAACGCCTGGCCGACACGCTCGATGAGCGCGCCATGGCGCTTGCCATCTCGCTTTCCGACAATCAGGCACGCTTCGACGAAACGCTGAAGACCCGGGCGGAAGCCATTGCCGACGCTATCAGCGGCGGTCACGAACGGATGACCGAGGCACTGGACGATCGCGCAATGATGCTGGCGATCTCGATGTCCGACAGCCAGGCACGCCTGGAAGATACGCTCGCAAGCCATACGCAGGCCTTTGCAAGCGCCGTCGGCGACGGCCATGCGCGCCTCGCGGACGCGCTCGACGAAAAGAGCATGGCGCTCGCCATTTCCCTCGACGAAAGCCAGCATCGCTTCGATTCCGCGCTGGAGTCGCGCACGAACGCAATCATCGACAGTGTCTCCGGCGCCGAGGCGCGGCTCACCAACGCCTTCGGCGATCGCGCCGACGCCATCCGCGCCGCCTATGCCGACAATCACGACCGCCTCGATCGGACGCTCAGCTCCCACACCGATGCACTCGCCGGCATACTCAACAGCGGCGGCGAGCGGATCGAAACCGTCATCGGCGGCTCCTCCGCCCGTGTCGAGACAGCGCTGCATAAAACGGCAGGTCGTCTTGAAGAAACCCTCGGAAGCGGCCTTGCCCGCATGGACGACACCCTGGATTCCGCCCACCAGCGGCTCCAGTCGACGCTCGAAAATCGCGCCAACGCCATCAACGTCACGCTACACGAGGCTCAAGGCCAGCTCGACGGCACGCTCACCAAACATACGACCTCCATCGGAACCTCGATCGCGACCAGCCTGAGCATGCTGGAAATGTCGCTTGAGGATCGCGAGGCCTCCCTGCGTCGGACGATCGACATCAGCACGCGTTCCCTGGAGGAAAGCCTGCGCGACAGCGTCGGCGACGTTGCCGGCCGTTTGAGCGACGCGGCGAGCGAGATCTACCGCTCCGCCGAGAGCTTCTCCTCACATCTCGACCAGTCTGTCGCGGGCATGACGGATCGCTTCGCCGATACCGGCACTCGCGTGGAAGCCAGCTTGTCGGCGCTTGAGAACCGCATTCACGAGAGCGTCAGCGTCGTTGCTGTGCAGGTCGATGCAGTCGACAATCGCCTGTCCGAAACGCTCGCGAGCGGCGCTTCGCGGATCGACCGCGCCAGTGGCGACGCCGTATCGCGCCTGAACGACGCGTTCGCCCAACACAGCTCCTCGCTTGCCGGCACCGTCGACGAGCGCACCAATACCCTCGCCGGAACGATCGAAAGCCAGACCGCACTTCTCAGCGAAGCCATGGATCGCGGCAGCTCGCGCATCGACGAGCGCCTGTCGACGATGGACCGTGCGCTGAATATCGGCCTCGAGGCGGTCAATCGCACGATCGAAGGCAAGGCCACAAACCTTGCGGTCACGCTGCGCACGGCGGTCGCCGACGCCGCCCAGGGAATGGAGACGGAAGCGACACGCACCGCCGACCTCCTTTCCCATACCGGCCAACAGTTCGCCGACGACCTCGGCAGCCGCAGCGAACTCTTCACCCGCACGATGGACGAACGCGCCGAAGCGATCGTCAACCGTGTCGCGGAAACGCAGAGCCGGCTCGCCGGCCAGGCCGCGGCTGTCGCGCAGACCTTCTCAGAGGCCGGAAACGCCATCGTCAACAAGGTTGCCGAGGCCGAAAGCCTGGTTGGCAGCCAGGTCAGCGCCATCTCCAGAGCGCTTACCGACGCCGAGCAATCGCTGGAAAGCCATAGCGCTCTCATCCGCAGCAGCCTGACGACCGGCAGCCAGGAAATCGCCGACACGATGAGCCAGGTCGAACGGGCCCTCGAAGAACGAGGCAACGCTATCCGCGTCGGCCTCGAGGAGCGCGCGCGCGACATCGACACGGCCCTTGGCGACGTCGACAAAGCGCTCGAAGCCCGCGGCGCATCCATCCGCGCAACGCTCGACGAACGCACCCGCGACCTCAACTCCATGCTGGCCGGACGCTCGACCGAGCTTGCTCGCCTCATCGACGAAAAGGCCCGTCCGTTGCTCGACCGCTATGCCGCGACCGGCGAAGAGGCGGCAAACCGCATCACGGCCGCGGCGCAGCAAAGCGCCGAGCGGCTGAGCGCCGAGAATGCGGCCCTCGTCAACGCCATCGCCGCCCGCACCACCGAGACGTTGGCCGCGATCTCCGCCCGTACCGAAAATGCCGCAAGCGTCGTCGGGGCCTTGGAAGCAAACCTCATCGGCAGCGTCGACAGCGTGATCAACCGCCTTGCGGAAAACAACGCCTCGGTCGTCGGAATGCTGAACGAAGCCTCCGAGCAGCTCGCCGCAGTGGACAGCCGCCTCGGCGCGACCTCCTCGCGCTTTGCGGACTCGGCCAACAAGGCCTCGGAAATGGTGTCGGCTTCGACGCGCCTTCTCGAAGGCAAGGTCGACAAGCTCTCCGACGTCTCAGGCCATACGCTGGCGCAGGTGGGCGGCATCATCGGCCGCTTCGACGAGCACTCCAAGGTGCTGGGACAGGCCTCGCAGCTTCTGGCCGCGGCGCAGTCCAACCTCGTCTCGACCCTTGAGGAGCGCGAAGGCGCGCTGCAGAGCCTTGCGATCGGTCTCGTCCAGCGCTCGGAAGAAATCGAAAACACCATGCGCGCGCTCGGCAGCATGGTCGAGAGCGCCTTTGATCGCGCCGAACATCGTTCGAACCAGGTCACGAGTAATCTGCGCCAGGGCGTGCAGACATCCTTCGCCGATATCGGTCGCGTGCTTTCGGAAGCCGAACAGCGCGCGCACCAGACCGCTGACGCCATGCGCGGCGCCTTGTCGAAGGCCGGCGAGGATGCCGACAAGACGATCGAGACGATGCGGGAAGCCCTTGCCAAGGCCGGCGAGGAAGCCAATCTCTCGCTCGAGGGCACGCTTGCAAATGCGGAGCGCCGGTCGGGTGAACTCACCAACCGTTTGCGTGGCGGGATCGCCTCCTCCCTTTCCGACGTCGACCGGATGCTCTCGGAAGCCGGCAAGACTTCCGACACAGCAGCCCATCAGCTGCGCGAGACGTTGCGCGTGGCCGTTGACGAGGCAATCAGCCGCTTCTCCGGCGCAACCGACGAGATCCGCCGCTCGGCCGGCGATATCCGCAAGGAACTCGACTTGACCCGCAGCGAACTCAAGCGCGGCGCCTTCGATCTTCCCGAGGAAGCCAAGGAGAGTGCCGCAGCCATGCGTCGCGCCGTCGCTGAGCAGATCAAGGCGCTGCAGGATATTTCGCAGCTTGTCGGCCGCTCGACGCAGCAGCTCGAGATCTCCGAGCCCGCGGCGCGGGCTCCGGCAGCAGCACAGCCTGCACCCGCCCGTCCGGCCCCGGCCCCGGCAGCACCTGCTCAGCCGGTTCAGCAGCAGGCTCCACAGCCGGTGCAGCAGCAGCCTCAGCAGCCGGTCATTTCGGCGGCTCCGCTGCTGCGCGGAACGATTTCGCCCGAGCGCCCCGTCCTTCAGCAGCAGCGTCCAGCAGAAACGGTCGTCTCGCGCCAGGAGCCCGCGAGCGGCGGCTGGATCAGCGATCTCTTGCGCGGCGCCTCGCGTGAAGACGCCGACGAGGCCGCACCGGCCCGCGCCGCCGCGCCTCGCCCGGCCGACGCTGCTCCCGCTGCGCCACGCGGCAACGACAGCCGCAATCCACGCCATGTGGTCGAATCGCTGAACTCGCTTTCGGTCGACATAGCCCGTGCCATCGACCACGACGCCTCGGTCGAGCTGTGGCGGCGCTATCAGCGTGGCGAGCGCGATGTCTTCACACGTCGCCTGTACACGTTGAAGGGCCAACAGACGTTCGACGACATCAAGCGCAAGTATGATCGTGAGCCGGAGTTCCGCACCGCGGTCGACCGCTATATCGGCGACTTCGAGAAGCTCTTGACCGACGTTGCCCGCACTGACCGCGACAAGAGCGTCACTCAATCCTACCTGACCTCGGACACCGGCAAGGTCTACACCATGCTCGCCCACGCGGCAGGCCGCTTCAGCTGATTGCGTCCGGGATCATCCCAATTGCATTTTCCGCCCGCAGCCATCGCTGCGGGCGGTTTTCTTTGGCGGTGAATGCCAACGATGCCCAACCCGCTTGGCTCGACATAGGCACAGAGGACATTCCATGGCGATCCGTGAAGAACAGCCCGGCGATACCGAAGCTATCCGCGCCTTGGTTTCCGCGGCATTCTTGAATGCCGTACACAGCAGCGGAACGGAAGCGGCAATCGTCGATGCCTTGCGGACAGCGGCCGCATTGACGGTCACGCTCGTCGCCGTCGAGGCAGACGATATCGTCGGGCACGTGGCCTTTTCACCCGTCGACGTCGATGGCGCTTTCGTCGGGTGGTACGGGCTCGGCCCTGTCGCTGTGCAACCGCAATGGCAAGGCCAAGGGGTCGGTCAAGCATTGATCCGCGAGGGTTTGGAGCGGCTGCGACATACAGGCGCGCGCGGCTGCGTCGTGCTCGGCGATCCCGGATACTACGGCCGCTTTGGCTTTCGCGCCGACAGCCGCCTGCGGCTCGCCGACGTCCCGCCGGAGTATTTCCAATGCTTGGCCCTGGCGGACGACACCCCTCAAGGCAACGTCGAATATCATCCGGGCTTCTATGTCTCCGGCTAACAATAGACCCACAGACATGCAGAAGGCGCAGCCGGCGACCGCGCCTTCCTTGTCAAAGACAACTATTCATCAGGGATTTACAGCCGGTCGTAATTAAACCAGTCGAAGTCCGCAGACTTGACGCGCCCGGAGGTGTCGAAGGCGAAGACGCCGGCGAACGCACCGGTGAAGGACCCATGCTCACCCCGGCCGCCCTCGTCGGACACCACTCCTGCGTCGAGTACCGGTCCGATCGGCTGCCAGGCGCCCATGCCCTCCGCCTGCCAGAAGAACTGCAGGTCGTTGTCGCGCACTTCCATCGCCAGCTGAATGCGCCCATCCGGCACCGAAAGCCCTAGACCGACAGGGAAAACCAGACTGCCATCCGGAAAGTTGCCCGGGCAGGACAGGATGGTGACGCAGCGCCCAAGCTTTTCATGAAGTGTAACCGCCACCGCATGGAACTTGTAGCGGTTGTAATAATGCGTCAGGCCGGCGACCTGCTGATAGGTGTCGGGCTGGAACTCGACAACGGTCTCTGCCCGGAAGCTGTGATGCTCCTGCCGACGCGCCACCAGCGCCTGCTCGAACCACGAGCCGATGCTCTGTCGGCCGAAGAGGCGCAGATGGCCCGGCCGCGCAGTCAAGCAGAAGATGCGCTCCGGCTCGGGCGTACGCAGCCACTGGAAATCGAGCGGTAGTATCGATCCGTCGAAACTGTACTCGCTGCGCCATGGCTTCTCGATCGGCGTGGCGCCATTCAAGCCCTCGACTTCCACATCCGGTACGATCGTGCCGTTCTCCAGGTAGAGCCATCCGTCGTCCTTCCAGACGCAGCGCGCTATCCCCGTCTCGCGACCGAGAGTGCAGCGACGATGTGGAGCAAGCGGTCGTCCGCAGAGATAGGTGTGGTAGACCTTCCCATCCGGCGTTTCGACATACTGGCCGTGGCCGGTGCGCTGCAGCGGCGCGTCGGGATGATCCTTCGTCGTCATCAGATACTTGTTCGGATGCAGCTCGTAGGGACCGTCAATGTTGCGCGATCGCGCCATGGTAACCGCGTGGTCATAGCCCGTGCCGCCCTCGGCCGTGGTTAGGTAGTACCAACCGTTACGTTTGAAGAGATGCGGTGCCTCGACCAGGCCACGATCGGTGCCGGCAAAGATATTCTTGATCGGTCCCTTCAGCGATTTCGTCCGAGCGTCCCATTCTTGCAGCAAAATGCCGTCGAAGGCCGTATGACCCGCGCTGTGGAACGCTTCCGGCCTATGATTCCATTGCATGTTGACGAACCACTTACGGCCGTCGTCGTCATGGAAAAGCGATGGATCGAATCCGGACGAATTGACGTAGACCGGATCGGACCATTCTCCCTCTATGGAGGGCGAGGTGATGATGTAGTTGTTGGCGTCCTTGAAATTGCCGTCGAAGCGCTTGACGTCCGTATAGACGAGCCAGAACAGCCCATCGGCATATGAAAGACAGGGGGCCCAGACGCCGCAGCTGTCCGGGTCGCCGCGCATATCCAGTTGCGACTTGCGCTCTACCGGCCGCCGAACCAACGTCCAGTTCACCAGATCGCGCGAGTGATGGATCTGAACGCCCGGAAACCATTCGAAGGTAGACGTCGCAATATAGTAGTCGTCGCCGACGCGGCAGATGGATGGGTCGGGGTTGAAGCCCGGCAGAATCGGATTGCGGATCATGGACCATCTCCTTCGACGGCGTGGCGGGCGCAGTACCCACAGCCTCGGAAAAATCAGAATAATGGCCGCCCAGGCGCGCCGGGCGGCACACAATATCAGTCACGCTCGGCGGATTTGGCCCAGAGATTGACGTCGGCCTCGCGGGCGTAGACGTCGATTTCCTTGAGCTCCTCGTCCGTGAAATCGAGATTGTCGAGTGCCTTCACGCAATCGACAATCTGCGACGAACGGCTGGCGCCGATCAGCGCCGAGGTGATCCGACCGCGGCGCAAAACCCAGGCGATCGCCATCTGCGCCAGCGTCTGCCCGCGCTTTTCAGCAATCTCGTTGAGCTTGCGTATGTTGTCGATGATCGAAGGGCGAATGAAGTCCTTCTTGAGGAAGTGATTCTGCGCCGCGCGGCTGTCGGAGGGGATGCCGCCCAGATATTTCGTCGTCAGCATACCCTGCGCCAGCGGCGAGAAGACGATGGAGCCGACGCCGAGTTCTTCGAGCGTATCGACGAGGCCGTCATCCTCGACCCAGCGGTTCAGCATCGAATAGCTCGGCTGATGGATCAGGCAGGGGGTGCCGAGATCATTGAGGATCGCCGCGGCCTCGCGGGTGCGCTGCGAATTGTAGGAGGAGATGCCGACATAGAGCGCGCGGCCGGAGCGGACGATATGGTCGAGCGCGGCGCAAGTCTCTTCGAGAGGCGTATCGGGGTCGAAGCGGTGCGAATAGAAGATATCGACGTAGTCGAGGCCCATGCGCTTCAGGCTTTGGTCGCACGAGGCGACCAGATACTTGCGGCTGCCCCATTCGCCATAAGGGCCGGGCCACATGTCATAGCCCGCCTTGGAGGAAACGATCAGCTCGTCACGCAAGCCGGCAAACTCGGTGCGCAGGATTTCGCCGAACGCCGTCTCGGCCGAACCCGGAGGCGGTCCGTAGTTGTTGGCGAGATCGAAATGGGTGATGCCGAGGTCGAAGGCCGTGCGGCACATATCGACCTTGCGGTCGTGCGCCGTGTCGCCGCCGAAATTGTGCCAGAGCCCCAGCGAAATCGCCGGCAGCTTCAACCCCGAGCGCCCTACCCGGTTATACTTCATCTTGGAATAGCGGTCTTCGGCCGGTTGCCAGCTCATGGTCTCGATCCTTCTGAAATGAAAACGCGCGGGCATTGAAGCCCGCGCGAACAATAGTCCCGGAAGCGGCTACTTCAAGAGCGCCTGTGCTTCGGCGATGCCGAGGGCCGCCGGCTGCGTGCAGGTTGTGGTCAAATCGACGAAGCGGCCTTCCGCGCCGGACTTCAGGATCGACGTCATGACGTCGACGCCGTGCAGCGTCCGGTCAAGCGAGCAGCGGGCGTCGCGTCCTTCGATCACCGCGGCAACCATATCGGCAAGGCCGGCCGTGCGGTAGTTGGCGCGCGGCCCCTGCGGGCTCTCCTGGTTGAAGATGCCGAAGGGATGGTCCCAGCCGTCCAGCGCCCGGATCTCCTTGTCACGGCCGCTCGCTTCGACCGTGCCGCCGAAAAAGTTCGGATCCGGCACGAAGAGCGAACCGTCGGTGCCATAAAGCTCGATATTGCCGTGGCGGTGCGACCAGACATCCCAGCTCGCCGTCAGCGTCACAGTTGCGCCGGAGACGAATTCGAGCAAGGCCTGGATGTTCGTCGGCGTTTTCACCGGTATGACTTCGCCCGAGCGCGGCTGGCTGGTGATCGTTCGGTTCGTCTGCGCCATCGACGTCAAGGCGCCGACCCCCTTCACCGGACCGATGAGGTTGATCAGGCTGGCAATGTAGTAGGGGCCCATATCGAGGATCGGCCCGCCGCCCGGCAGGAAGAAGAAATCCGGGTTCGGATGCCACATCTCCATGCCGGGGCCCATGACATAGCAGGCACCGGAGGTGATGCGGCCGATGCCGCCGTCATCGACGAATTTGCGGGCGAGTTGGTGGGCGCCGCCGAGGAAGGTGTCGGGCGCGCAGCCGACCGCGAGCCCCTTATCCTTGGCGATACGCCGCAGCTCTTCGCCCTGTTCGAGCGTAAGCACCAGCGGCTTTTCCGAATAGACGTGCTTGCCCGCTTCGAGAATGCGCTTGGATACGGGATAGTGCGCGTCCGGGATCGTCAGGTTGACGACCACGTCGATCTCGTCGTTGGCGAGCAACTGGTCGATCGTCTGCGCCTTGACCTTGTATTCCTCGGCGCGCAGTTCCGCCGCGTTCATGTTGATGTCCGCGCAGGCGAGCACCTTCAATCCCTTGAAGAGCGGCGCGAGCCCGAAATAGGTGGTTGAGATATTGCCGCATCCGATGATGCCGACGCCAAGTTCCTTAGCCATGGATTGCCTCGATCAGTAGGTCTTGAAGGATGCGATGGAGCGCGTGACGACACGGTCAAGGTCGCTCGGATTGTCGTGTTCGACGATGTAGTGGGCCGCGCGGGTCTTGCGCAGCGCCTGCATCAGCTTCGCCCAGTCGAGCACGCCGTGACCGACATCGGCCCAGCCGCCCTCGTCCGTATTCTGCCCAATGTCCTTCACGTGCACCGCCGTGATCCTGGAACCATAGGTCTCGATCCACTTGAAGGGATCCGAGTCGCCGCGAACGACCCAGGCGATATCAGCTTCCCAGGAAAGATCCGGCCCGCCCGCGAAGATCTGCTCGATCGGCAGCGATCCGTCCTCGAGCGCGAAGAACTCGAAATCATGGTTATGCCAACCGAAGTCGAAGCCGGCATCCTTGAACGGTTTGCTGATCTTTTGCAGGCGAGCGCCGAACGCGTGCCAGCCCTTTGCGTCCGTCGGACGCTCTTCCGGCATCAGGTAGGGCGCATAGATCGACTGGACGCCAAGCGTTCTCGCGATCTTCAGGGCGTGATCCGGTGCGTTTTCCAGCATGTCGACGGCGAAATGGCCGGTCGGCATGGTGAGCCCGTTCTTGTCGAGATCGGCGCGAAGGCTCTTCAGGCCGGCGTCGTCGAGGTCGCCGTACATGCCGCCGAACCCTTCGACTTCCTTGTATCCCGCCTTGGCGAGCTTCGTGAGAACGTCGGAAAAAGGCGGAAAGTTGCGCGCGCTATAAAGCTGAAAACCGAGTGTCGTCATCGATATTCCTCCATTGGCCTTGCGGCCGTCTTCTTAAGAACCGGCGGCGAACCCGCCGATCCCCAAATCAGCCGCCCATGGGGGCGGAGCGATTAATCCACCGACTGGCAGGATTCCAGGTCGTAGATACGGAACGAGGGGGTGACGCCCTCACCGAGCGGCTTTGCGGGAGCAAAGACGATGCGGCGGCTCTCGCCGGCGGCAAGATCGAAGGCGTTGTCGGAATAGCGCCCGTCCAGCTCGCTCTCGATCATCACGAAGAGCGCCAGTCCTTTAGCGGTGACATTGATTTCAACCGTCCCGTCGCGCTCGACCTTCTCGGTCGCGACAGTCAGGCCGGCCGGCCGCAGCTCCAGACCCTTGTAGGTGCCGTGCACATAGTGCCCCTCGCCTTCCATTCCGTTCGACGCCTTGAAATGCCATGCGAGCAGGCAATCCTCGGGTATCGAAGCCCTGTCGAGCGTCAGCGCCGTCACCGCGGCATCAGGCGTGCACGCGGCCTTCGCCGTGGTCAGCGGGCGACGCTCGCCGCTCAAAGTCAGCAACGAAACGGCGATCTCGACCTCGACATCGGCCGTTGTGTCGTTGACCAGCGAGAAGTTAATCTGCTTGCCGTCCGCCGAAGGGATCGCGGCGACCGCGACCGGCTGGAAAAAGCGGCGCACGAGATAGTGCATCGCCTTCCAGCGACCGCCGTAGTCGAGGCTTGACCAGGAGGCAACCGGCCAGGTGTCGTTGAGCTGCCAGTAGATCGTGCCCATACAGTGGGGCTTCAACGACCGCCAATATTCGACCGCGGTCTTGATGGCGAGCCCCTGCTGGATCTGGCTCAGATAGACGAAGTTCGCAAAGTCCTTCGGGAAGCGGAAATAGCGGAACATCGTGCCGGCGATACGCTCGTTGCCGCCGAGGTTCTTCTGGTGCAACTCCATCACCGGCGAAGCGACGTTCATGTCCTTGGCGTCGGCGTAGGTCTTTATCACGGGCAACGAGGTATAGGACTGGAAGCCGAATTCAGAGCAGAAGCGTGGTTTGACCGAGCGATAATTGTCAAACGACTTGTTCTCGTGCCACACCGACCAATAGTGCATGTCGCCGGAGCCGTCCGCATGCCAGGCATCGCCGAAGTCGAGATAGCCGGATGCCGGGCTCGAAGGCCACCAGATCGCGTCGGGCGCCGCCTTCTTCATCGCGACCTCTATCGTCCGGTTGAGCCGATCGTAGGAGACGAGGTAGCGGTCGCGGTCGTTACGGGACTCGTCGAACCAGGTGAGAGCGCCCACCAACTCGTTGTCGCCGCACCAGAGCGCGATCGACGGATGCGTTGCCAGCCGCTTGACCTGATAGTCCACTTCGAGCGCGACGTTGTCGAGAAAATCGCCGGTCGAGGGGTAGAGGTTGCAGGCGAACATAAAGTCCTGCCAGACCATCAGGCCGAGGCGGTCGCAGCTATCGTAGAACCAGTCGTGCTCGTAGAAGCCGCCGCCCCAGACGCGGATCATGTTCATATTGGCGTCAGCGGCCGACTGCAGCAGGTCTTCTGTCAAGGCAGGGCTCGAGCGCGAGAACAGCGCATCGGCCGGGATCCAGTTGGCGCCACGGCAGAAAATTTCCCGGCCGTTGACCTTGAGCGCGAATCGGCTTCCGGCCTCGTCCTTGTCGGTGATCAGCTCGACCGTACGCAGGCCGATCTGACGCGTGACCGTTTCGGAGGGTATCGCCACGGAAAGCGCGTAGAGCGCCTGCTCGCCACTCCCCGCCGGCCACCAGAGCCGGGGCTTTTCGACGTGGAAGACATGCGTGACGCTCGTCTCGCCGGCGGAAACGCCGCAATCCAGGCGCACGCCCTCTGATTCCAGCGAAACATAGAGGGGAACGGTCCCCGGAGCCTTCGCAAAGAAGGTGGCTATGACGTGGAGATCGACCGATCCGTCACCGTTATGAACCTGACGCGTCACGACATGCTCGATCCGCGCCGTATCGAGCTTCCTCAGCGCGATGGTGCCGTAGAGACCGAGCGGCGCTACCGCGATGTTCCAGTCCCAGCCGAAATGGCATTGCGGCTTGCGCAGCATGTTGCCGTTCGGGATTGGCGAATTGCCGGAATGATAGGGCACGTAGAAGGGCTGTTTCTTCTGCAGCCCCGCCCCCGCAGTGACGCTGGAATGCAGCATGATGCGAATGGTGTTCTCACCTGTTCGCAAAGCCGTCGAGACATCCGGGCGATAGCGGCGGAAGCAATTGTCGGCTTGAAGCACCGCGACATCGTTGACGAACACGGTCGCCACCGTATCGAGGTAGTCGATGTCGAGGTACCAGTCGCCCTCGGCATGATCGAGCAGAAAGCGCCGCTCGATCACCCAGTCGCGCTCCGCGACCCATTGCACGACCTCTTCGTTGCGCCCGAAATAGGGTTCCGGAATGAGCTCGGCTGCGTGAAGCGCCGAGTGCACGTCGCCCGGAATGGGCATGCTGAGGTCGTGGTCGCTGCCGGGCGATGTCAGCCGCCACTCACCGGCGAGATCGACGGTCGAAATGTTAGACATGGGAAACGCCATAACTTGTCCTGACAAAGATGAGGACGGCGCCGGCTTCCGGCATCGTCCTGTTCTCCAGGCATCAGATCCTGAGTTCGGACTCCGCGTCGAAGAGCGACGCGAGCCTCATATCGAAACCGAGCTTTAAGGCGGTTCCGGGGCTGAAACGCCGTGAGCCGTTGATGCGCACCGACATGGTGTGGCCGGCGTGCTTCAGCCAAAGCAGGTTGTCGGCGCCCATCGGCTCTTCGATATCGACGACCGCATCGTGGGTTTCCGCGCCCGGCTTGATATCCTCGTTGACCTTGACGTGTTCAGGACGCACGCCGAGAACGACGGCCCGACCGGGCTTCAACGCCTCGGCGGTCTCGTAGCCATCGAGCGAGAAGGTCACGCCATTGGTGACGAACGCCGCCTTGCCGCCGTTGTCGACCAGCTCTCCACGCAGGAAATTCATCGAGGGTGAACCGATGAAGCCGGCGACGAACAGGTTTCGCGGCCTGTTGTAGATCGTCGTCGGGTCGGCGAGCTGCTGAATGATGCCGCTCTTCATGATCGCGATGCGGTCGGCGAGCGTCAGCGCCTCGATCTGGTCGTGGGTGACGTAGATCATCGTGTTCTTCAGCGCTTGGTGAAGCCGCTTGATTTCGACGCGCAATTCCGAGCGAAGCTTGGCGTCGAGGTTGGACAGCGGCTCATCGAAGAGGAACACGTCGACGTCACGAACAAGCGCGCGGCCGATCGCAACGCGCTGCCGCTGGCCGCCGGAAAGGGCTGCGGGCTTGCGCTTTAAGAGCGGCTGGATCTGCAGGATCTCGGCAGCGCGCGCAATACGTTTGTCGATCTCCGCCTGGGGCACCTTCGCAACCCTCAGGCCGAAGGAGAGGTTCTTCTCGACCGTCATCTGTGGATAGAGCGCGTAGGACTGGAACACCATGCCGATGCCTCGGTCCTTCGGTTCTTCCCAGGTGACGTTTTTCCCCTTGATGTGGATCTGCCCTTCGCTGACGTCGAGCAGGCCGGCGATGCAGTTGAGCAGGGTCGACTTGCCGCAGCCGGAAGAGCCGAGCAGGACGAGGAACTCGCCGTCATTGATCTCCAGATTGAGGTTCTGAAGAACGCTGACTTGGCCGAAGTTCAGCGACAGGTCCTTGATGGAAACACTGGTGTTCATAGGATGATCAACCTTTCACTGCGCCGGCGGCGATGCCGCGGACGAAAAGCCGTCCCGACAGGAAGTAGACGATGAGCGGCACCGCACCGGTAAGCAGCGTGGCGGCCATGTTGACATTGTATTCCTTCACGCCCTGCACCGAATTGACGATGTTGTTCAGCTGCACCGTCATCGGATAGGTATCGGGCTTGGTGTAGACGACGCCGAAAAGGAAGTCGTTCCAGATGCCGGTGATCTGGATGATCATCGCGACCACGAAAATCGGCAGCGACATCGGCAGCATGATGCGGAAATAGATGCCCCAGAAGCCGGCGCCGTCGACGCGGGCCGCCTTGAACAGTTCCTCCGGCAGGCCGGAAAAATAGTTGCGGAAGAGCAGCGTCAGGATCGGCATGCCGAAGATCGTATGCACCAGCACCAGGCCCGTCAGCGTGCCGTAGATGCCGATCTCGCGCAGGATGATGACGATCGGATAGATCATCACCTGATAGGGAATGAAGGCACCGACGATCAGGATCGTGAAGAACGTGTCCGCCCCCTTGAAGCGCCAGTTCGCCAGCATGTAGCCGTTGACCGACGCGATCGCGATCGAGAGGATCACCGAAGGCACGGTGATGCGGACCGAGTTCCAGAAGCCGCGGCTGAGGCCGTCGCAATTGAGCCCGGTGCAGGCCGTCGCCCACGCCTTGACCCAGGGCTCGAACGTGATTTCCATCGGCGGCGCGAAAATGTTGCCCATGCGGATCTCGGGCATGCCCTTCAGCGACGTCACGACCATCACGTAAAGCGGCAGCAGATAGTAGGCCGAGACGACGAACAGCGCGCCGTAGACGATGATGTTGCGGGACGAGATGATGCGCTTGGGCTTGGCGCCGCTAGGACCCGAAGTGGCCAGGGCTGGCGACGGCGTTGTTGTCTTGTTCATTCCGCTACCTCTTGCGCCCGAATTCGAAATAGGCCCACGGCACGACCACGACGATGACAGACACGAGCATCATCGTGGAGGCGGCAAAGCCCTGACCGAGATTCTGTGCACGGAACATGTATTCGTACACGTATTTCGCCGGCACTTCCGACGAAATGCCGGGACCGCCGGAGGTTTGGGCAACGACGAGGTCGTACACCTTGACGATACCGGAGGCGATAATGACGACGGTGGTGATCATGACCGGACGCATCATCGGGATGATGATAGAGATGTAAGTCCGCCATGCGGGAATACCGTCGACGCGCGCCGCCTTCCAGATATCCTCGTCTATGCCGCGAAGGCCGGCAAGCATGAGGCACATGACGAGCCCCGTCCCCTGCCAGAGACCGGCGATCAGCACCCCGTAGATGACGATTTGGGAATTGTAGAGCGGGTCGAAGGTGAAGCTCTCCCAACCGAGCAAGCGCACCACATGCTGCACGCCAAGATCAGGATTGAGAATCCACTGCCAGACGAGGCCTGTCACGATGAAAGACAGCGCGAAGGGATAGAGCAGGATCGTCCGGAACGCATCCTCGAAGCGAATCTTCTGGTCGAGCAGGGTCGCCAGCAGGAAACCTATGACGAGCTGAAAGATCAGCGAGAGCACGCCGTAGATGAAGAGGTTTTCCACCGCCACCAGCCAACGGGGCGTCGCCCAGAGCCGGTAATATTGCTCGAGCCCGACAAAATTCAGCCGCGGCAGCAGTTTTGAATCGGTAAAGGAATAAAGCACGGTCCAGGCCGTGCCGCCCAAGAAGACCACCAGCGCCGTCAGCGCCATCGGGATCGCAGCGATCTTGGCACTGATATTGCGGAGCGGCCTATACGGACGCCCGATCGTTTGTTCGGTCATGAAATTGCCTCCGGAAAATGGGTCCGGTTACGGATTGGGACGGGGCGAAAAGCCCCGCGCCCGCCCCGATCCGAACATCCCGGCGGCCGGAGGGCCCGGCGCCGGGATTGGTAGCCGCAGACGGATTATTTGGCCGAAGCGATGATGGAGACGAACCGCTTCTGCGCATCCTCGGTCGTCATCGACGGAGTAGCGAAGAATTCCGCAAACAGATCGTTGATCTGCGTGTTTGTATCTTCGGTCATCATCTGGTTGGTCTCGGGGATGATGTTGCCCTTGGCGAGGATATCGAGACCCTTCTTCATGCAGTCGTTGGCAGCCGTCAGGTCGACGTCGCCGCGCACGGGAACGGAACCCTTCTTGAGGTTGAAGGCGACCTGCGTGGCGGGCGCCAGCATCACGGATGCGAGCACTTCCTGCGCCTTGCTCTTCTCAGGATCAGTGAGCTTCGGGAAGTAGAAGGAGTCGCCGCCGGTGGAGATCAGCGCGTTGACGCCAAGGCCCGGAAGGCAAGTATAGTCCTTTCCGGCCACCTGGCCCGCGACCTGGAATTCGCCCTGCGCCCAGTCACCCATGATCTGGCCGCCCGCCTGGCCGGTGATGACGAGATTGGTTGCCTGGTTCCAGTCCTGCACGTTCGACTTCGCCGACATCTTGCGGGCATCGTCAGCCGCCTTGAAGACCTTCGCCACTTCGGGGCCGCCGGCCACGGTCGTGTCGCGGTCCTTATAGACCTTGAGATAGATGTCCTTGCCGGCGATGGCCGGCATCAGCACGTTGAATGCGCCGGAGGTCTGCCAGGACTGCTTGCCGACGGCGAGCGGAATGATGCCGGCCTTTTCAAGCGCCGGTCCCGCAGCGACGAATTCGTCCCAGTTCTTCGGAACCGGCACGCCGGCCTTGGCGAAGGCCGCATTCGACAGCCACAGCCACTGCCAGGAGTGGATGTTGACGGGAATGCAGTAGACCTTGCCATCGAGCGTGCATTCGGTCAGCAAGCTTGCCGGACGGATGAAGTCTGCCCAATGCTCCTTCTGGGCGAGATCGGTGAGATCGCGCATCAGGCCGGCCTGAACGAGTTCCTCGGCCTGGCGGCCGTGGTTGAACTGGGTAGCGGCCATCGGGTCGCCGCCGGTGATGCGGCTGACCATGATCGGGCGGGCGGTATCGCCTGCACCGGCGATCGCGCCGTCAACCCAATGGTTGCCAGTGGCATCGAAAGCCTTGGCGAATTCCTTCACGGCAGCTGCCTCGCCGCCGGACGTCCACCAATGGGTGACTTCGAGATCGGTTGCGTTCGCCACGCCAAGCGGCAGCACGACGGAAGCGGCAAGCGCAGCCGCCATCAAACGAAAATTCATGAGTTCCTCCCTCACTGAAACGTTGCCGGAAAAACCTAGTCGAATAGATTTTGACGCGCAACAGCCTACTCGGAATATTTTTGCTAGCGGTCGAAATCTCTACCAGTGCGAGCATTCAAATTCAATCAAAGGCCCCTGCCTCAGGCAGCCAAAATGAGTTCTCCGCACAGATATCGCCGCCTTCTCGCTGTTTTTATTTGTATTTTCTGCGCGCATAATTTGTATGATAAATTGAGAATCCAATACTGATCAAAAAGCGCTAATAAAGACCAAGCTCAACTTGAGGGCGCGTACTCGGAACGACCGCTCAAAAAAAATCTCGACTTTCTAACTGTAACGTTACAGTTTTGGCAGTTGGGAGGAGCGACTTTTCGCCCAACCGGCGGCGTGGCCGCATCGGATGGCGGTTAGGTCGGGGGGAGCGGCGTCGAAGTGATGGATCAGAGAAAGAATTCAGGCCAAAGGGCTGGCGCGGCCGAGCGACCGACCCTCAAGACAATCGCATTCATGACGGGATTGGGCATCACCACCGTGTCGCGGGCGCTGAAGGATGCGCCCGACATCGGCGCCGAGACCAAGGAGCGCGTGCGCATGGTGGCCCGGCAACTCGGCTACCAGCCGAATCGTGCCGGCGTGCGCCTGAGGACCGGCAAGACCAACGTCATCGCGCTCGTGCTCAGCGTCGATGAGGAGATCATGGGCTTCACCAGCCAGATGGTCTTCGGGATATCCGACGTGCTTACGGGCACGCCCTATCACCTCGTCGTCACCCCCTATTCGCTCAGCCGCGATCCCTTGGTGCCCGTGCGCTATGTGGTTGATACCGCGTCGGCCGACGGCGTCATCATATCCCGCATCGAACCGGACGATCCGCGTGTGCGGCTGCTTGCCGAACACAACATGCCCTTTGCCACCCACGGCCGCACGGAAAGCGGGCTTGTTCATCCCTATCACGATTTCGACAGCGAGGCTTATACCCGCGAAGCCGTGAAGGCGCTGGTCGACAAGGGCCGGCGGCGCATCGCGCTTCTGCAGCCACCGAGCCGCCTGACCTACTACGGGCATACCCAGATCGGCTTTCAGACGGCGCTGCGCAAGTATGGCGCGGAAGAGGTACCGCTTAGGATCAACATCGACTCGCCGCTTCCCGACATCCGCGACGCCGTGGAGGCATTGATGCGATCGCCGCATGCGCCTGACGGCATCGTATCGTCATCGGCAAGCGGCGCGATCGCCGTCAATGCGGGCATCGAAGCCGCCGGGCTTTCGGTCGGACGCGACGTCGACGTGGTTTCCAAACAGTCGACCGAGATCTTGAACTGGATCAGCCCGCGAATGCTCACCTGCTTCGAAGACGTCCGCCACGCCGGGCGGGAGCTGGCACGCGCGGTGATCCGACGGATCGAAGGCGTAGAGCCGGAGGAGCTGCAAAGCATCAGCTCGCCAATATGGCCCGAGGGCTGACATCCCAACTCCGCGTCACGCGCGAAGCGAGCTTGGCCTCTTTCAACGGGTAAGACGGGCAGCATCGGGGCCTCCCGGGTAAACGAAGAGCCCGGATTTCTCCGGGCCCACCGAATTTCCTCCACCGCTTGGCGGTGCTGATGCGAGCCAGCTATCAGCCGTGGCCGCTGCCCCATGGTCCGTGATGAATATCCTTGCCGTCGATGCGGTCGAAGCCGTGCGCGCCGAAAAAGTCGCGCTGGGCCTGGATCAGGTTCGCCGTACCTCGCGCCTGACGATAAGCATCAAAATAGGTGAGCGCCGAAGCGAGCGCCGGGACCGGCAGGCCAGCGCTCAGCGCCGCCGCCACGATGCGCCTGAGCGCCGGAATGGACTCCTTGACCATCTCGGCAAACGCCGGGGTCACGATCAGGTTGGCCGCATCCGGTGCCTTGGTGAAGGCGCTGGTGATCTCGTCGAGGAATTGCGAGCGGATGATGCAGCCGGCGCGCCATATCCTGGCGATCGTGGGCATCGGCAGCGACCAGTTGAACTCCTTTGAGGCCTCCGCCATCACTGCGAAGCCCTGCGCGTAGGCCCCTATCTTGGCGGCGAACAGCGCAAGTTCGAGGTCCTTAATCAGATCGGGGCCAAAGGCGAGCGGAAAGTCGTAGCTCGGCGTGCCGAAGATTTTCTCGGCGGCTTCGCGCTGCGTCTTCATCGATGACAGGCTGCGGGCGGCGACCGCCGCTTCGATAGCCGTTGCCGGGATGCCCATCTGCTGGCTTTCGATGACCGACCACTTGCCGGTACCCTTCTGGCCGGCCTTGTCCAGGATGATGTCGGGTACGGCCTTGCCAGTCTCCGCGTCCTTGGCGGCGAGCACCTTTTCGGTGATCTCGATCAGGTAGGAGTTCAGCCGACCCTTGTTCCAGTCGCCGAAGATGGCGCTGATTTCGGCGGCGCTCTTGCCGAGGCCGTCGCGCAGAATGCCGTAAATTTCGGCGATCATCTGCATGTCGGCATATTCGATACCGTTGTGGATCGTCTTGACGAAATGCCCTGCCCCGTCATTGCCGAGCCAGGCGACGCACGGGTCGTCCTTGTATTTGGCGGAGATGGATGTCAGCACCTTCTCGACGCGCTTGTAGGATTCCTCCGTGCCGCCCACCATGATCGAAGGACCATGCCGCGCGCCCTCCTCGCCGCCGGAAACGCCCATGCCGATAAAGGTGAGCCCCGTATCCTTGAGGCGGGCGAAGCGTGCCATCGTGTCGCGGAAATTGGCGTTGCCGGCATCGATCATGATGTCACCCTTGGCAAGATGCGGCTGCAGCGCCGCCATCTGCTGGTCGACCGGATCGCCCGCCTTGATCATGATGATGATCGGCCGCGGCGGCCGGATTGCATCGACGAATTCCTCGATCGTCCTGCAGGGGATGACCTTGTCTTTCAGAGCGCCGGCGTTCGCGTAGAATTCATCCGTTACCTGCGGCGTCCGGTTGAAGACCGCGATACGATTGCCTTTTTCGGCAATGTTGAGCGCCAGGTTGGATCCCATGACCGCAAGACCGATCAGTCCGATTTCCGCCTTCTCCACGACACTTCTCCAATAAAAATTTCAGCGACGGCTGTTGTGGCACTAGAGGCTAAAAACGGCAAGCCCAATCGGCTCGATGCGGCCATGCGAATGACGCAGTGCTCGGCAGGCTTCGCAAGTCCGGCCTTACCGGTCTATGATGCGAGAGAAGGCCCCGGCGTCGGCGCCAAGGAACCGTTTTTTGGAGCTTGCCATGGCGATCATGCCCGCCCAGATCATCCATACCTCCATCGACCGCGACTGGCAGCACGTCTACGATTTCGCAGCACGTCCGGAAAATATGCCGCTGTGGGCTTCTGGCCTTGCTTCCGGACTGGAGAAGGACGGCGACGACTGGATCGCAGACGGTCCACTCGGCTCCGTTCGCGTCAGCTTCGTTCCGCCCAACAAATTTGGCGTCATCGATCATACCGTCACGATCGAGTCGGGGCTAAGGGTCTACAACGCCCTGCGCGTGGTCCCGAATGGCGATGGCTGCGAGGTAATGTTCACGCTGCTCCGGCAGCCGGGCCTCACGGACGAACAGATCCAGGCCGATGCCGACCACGTGCGCCGTGACCTCGCAACACTCAAAACGCTGATGGAGCGATAGCGCCGCGGCTCAGATTGCGCGCAGCGTCCACGCGACGATATCGGAAGTGACTAACGCGAACGCCCTGTCGAGCGCCCGGATATAGTCCTCGTTGCCGGCGCCGCCGAGCGGGCTCGTCCTGCGGAAGACGTTCTGCGCGATGATCGTGCCGTTGCGATCGTTGAGGATCTTGGCGGAAATCTCGACCACCGCCACGTGTTGCGTCACGTCGATCTCGAAGGAGCGGATATCGGTGACCACCTGATAGTCGATCGCCAGCCCCTGCCCGGGCACTCCGACGCCGCCGACTTCGCGGCTATTTTCGAAAGCCGTGACGAATTTCGACTGCACCATCCGCGAGAGCTTGTCGCTCCACTGCGCCTTGGCGAGGTATTGGATCTGCGAGGCTGTGACCCTGACGACGATCTGTTCGCGATCGAGCGCGCCGAGCGCGGTGGGCTGCGGGATCAGGATCTGCTTGCCTCGCGCCGACGGCCCCTCGGCCCTGGAAATGGCGGAAAGGTCGAAGGTGTCGTTCTTTGCCGCCGTCCCGCAGCCGGCGAGAAGCGCTGCGAGCAGCGGCAGCACAACGACCGCCTTGCGCGCGGCCGATGCCCGCCGAACCGAACTAGATGCAATCATGTCCCGCTTGTCCCTCGAACCCTGTAGCACTTTGAATCTGCGCAAAATCCCAATCCAGACCGATTCGGATTTAACGGGTTCTGCGCAGTCCATTCAAGCTACCCCGGATCGATTTCGATCTCAGGACGGCCACCCTCATTCCATCTTTAACGCCGTGCCCGGCCGTCAAACTGTTTCACCGTGTCACCTCCAAACAGCAGACGCTGCGGATTGCGATCGAAATTGCTGATCGTGTCGTTCAGATTTTGGACCGTTCGGCGCGTATCGTTCACCAGCGTCTGGACGTCGCTCAAACCGCCTGCGGAAAATTTCTGCAGATTATCGGCGATAGGCCCTATTCGCGTGTTGAGATTGTCCGCAACTTTCTTGAACGAATCCAGCGTATTGCGTGCCTGTACGAAGAGCGACTGCGTGCTGTCGGAGCCAAGCAGCGAATCCACTTTCACCAAAATGCCGTCGATGCGGCTCGAGGCAGCGTTCAACTTCGTGGAAATCTGCGAGACGTTCTCGATCGTCTGGTCGATATCCTTCTGGTGGCTGGAAACCGTGTTGGCGACATCTCGGATCGAGGCGACGGCGACGCGTGCATCCGCGGTTGCCTTCGAGATGTCGTCGACAGTGCCTTTGACCTTTGCCGGATCGATCTGCGCCACGAGCACGTCGATGCGGTCCAGCGTTTGCTGGGCCTTTTTGCCGAAATCATTGTAGGTATCGGCCGTGCGCTTTATGCTTTCGATCGTCGCCTTCAGGTCCTTGGATGCGTCAGCAACATTTGCCGTCAGCCGGTCGGCATTGTCGACCACATCGTTGATCTTCTTCGCATCGACGGCGCGCACCAGCTTCTCCACCGCGTCAAACGTCGAATTGATCTTGCCTGAAACGCTTGTGAAGGTTTCCGAGAGTTTGCCGATGCTCTCCAGAAACCTGTCGATATTGTCGGAATTGTCGGCGAGCGCCTTGGAAAACTTGTCGGCGTTGCGCGCCGTTTCCGTCAACGGTCCGCGCGCATCCGCCACGAAGGACTGGATGTCCCCGACCGCGTCGTTGGCGCGGTTGAGGATCTTGTCGGCGGTGGCAAGCAGGTTGGTCACGCTCGACTGGTCAGCCAAAAGCACCGCGCGCTTGCCGGTATCGAGCGACCTTTTGAGGATATTTTCGTCGCCGTTCCTGCCGCCGGAGAGCTCGATGTAGGCCGCTCCCGTCAGGCCCTGGATCTCCAGAACCGCCTTGGTCGAGGAGTAGACCGGCGCGTCGGCTCTCACTTCGGTGAAGGCAAGCGAGAAGCGTGGATCGTCTGCATCGATCGAAAGGTTCTTGACCGTGCCAACCTGGATGCCGTTGAAGCGTACCGGCGAGCCGACGCTCAGGCCGTTCGCGGAACCTGGAATACGCACGATAAGCTCGGCCGTGGGACCACCGCGCCCATACTGCGCCATCCAATAGACAAAGCCGAAAGCGGCCGCGATGACCAGCAGCGTAAAGATTCCGACGATCGTATAGTTGGCTTTAGTTTCCATCGTTTCCAGTCACTTCTCGCGGCCATGCGCGTCTGCGCCGCCGCCGTTCGGATGCGCGTCTTCTTCCGTCGTCACGATTGAGCGCGCCCTCTTCCCCCGGAAATAAGATTTTACCCAGGGCTCCTCGCAGGCAAGCATGTCGTCCACCGTCCCCTCCACCAATACCCGCTTCTGTCCGAGCACAGCAATACGGTCGCAGACGGAAAATAGGCTGTCGAGATCGTGGGTTACCATGTAGACGGTAAGGCCGAGCGTATCGCGCAGCCTGGCGATCAGCTCGTCGAACTCAGCGGCGCCGATCGGGTCGAGGCCGGAGGTAGGCTCGTCGAGAAAAACGAGATCGGGATCAAGGGCGAGTGCGCGGGCAAGCGCTGCGCGCTTGATCATGCCTCCAGACAGCTCGGAGGGGTATTTGTCGGCTGCATCGGCGGCCAGGCCCACCATCCGGATCTTCAGATGCGCCAACTCGTCCATCAGCGCCTGCGGCAGGTCGAGATATTCGCGCATCGGAACCTGGATGTTCTCCTTGACCGTCAGCGACGAAAACAAAGCTCCCTGCTGGAAAAGCACGCCAACCCGCATGTCGAGCCGGTTGCGATCGCGTTCGTCCAGCGCATCATAGTCCTCACCCAGAATCTCGATCTTGCCGGATCGGCGCGGCAGCAGCCGCAGGACCGTGCGCATGAGCACCGACTTGCCGGTTCCCGATGCGCCGACAAAGCCGAGGATCTCGCCGCGGTAAACATCAAGGTTGAGCTTGTCGAGCACGACCTTCGATCCGAAGGCGACGGTAACGTCGTGCACGGAAAGCACGATATCGCGGCCCTGGCGCCGCTCCTCGGCTCTTTCCTTCGTTTCGGATTGAAGCGCTGCCACCAATGTTCCTCTAAAAATTGATCGATGCGTAAAACATGGCGAACAGGCCGTCCATCAGGATCACCACGAAGATCGCCTTCACCACTGCCGAGGTGACGTGCTGGCCGAGGGATTCGGCGCTGCCGCCGACCTTCAGCCCCTCGACGGCCGCGACGATACCGATCACCAGCGCCATGAACGGCGCCTTGATCATCCCCGAGATGACCGTGGAAAGGCTGACTGCCTCCTGCAAGCGGGAGAGGAAGGTCGCGAAAGTGATGCCGGAATAGGTATAGGCAACCGTTGCCGCCCCCGCGAGCGAGGCGAAATTCGCAATGACGGTCAACAGCGGCAGCGCGACCGTCAACGCGACCAGCCGCGGAAAGATCAAAACGCCGATCGGATTGAGGCCCATCACCTTCAGCGCGTCGACCTCCTCGCGCATCTTCATGGAACCGATCTCGGCGGTGATCGCGCTTCCCGATCGGCCGGCGATCATGATCGAGGTCAAAAGCACGCCGATTTCGCGCAGCTGCAGGATGCCGACGAGATCGACGACAAAGACCTCAGCGCCGAAATAGCGCAGCTGGAAGGCGCCCTGCTGAGCGATGATCGCGCCGATGAGATAGGACATCAGCAGAATGATCGGCACGGCGCGAACGCCCATATGATCGATCTGGTTGACGATCGCCGCCGGCGACACGCCACTGCTGCGGCCGAGCTTCAGCTGCGCGCCGCGCACAGCGGAGCCGAGAATGTACATGGCCGCTATGAAATTGTTGGCGAGGTCGTAGACGGCCTCGCCGATCGGCGCGAATATCCGGTCGATCAACGGCTTTTTCGGCGGCGCCTCCGGCAGCTCGGCCTCTTCCTCCGCGAAGGAGCCGAGAAGTTCGTCCACGTGCGGCGTAGAGCCTTCGATGCTGACGGTCGCCCCGTGTTGCTCCTGGCTCTTCTTCAGCCGGTCAATCAGCAGCGCGCCCGCGGTGTCGACATCGGAGAGCCCGGCGAGATCGATGACCACCGCGCCGCCGCTGCTGCGCTTCGACAGATCGTCGATACGGCGCAGCACGCCGTGGACGTTGGCGCTCCGCCAGCAGCCTTCCAGCCGGTAGCGATGCCCCGTGCCATCGGCCTGGTCGTCGATCGTCGGGGAATCGGAGGTCTGTTCGGCTGCTTTCAAGCTCATGCGTCTTTCAGTCTTGCGGCATCGGGGCCGACTCGGGAATCCTCGCACGACGCGGCGGTTTACTATAACCAGTCCGCACACAAATTCCATGCCGCAGGAGATGCGAATATATGCCGCGCCGCTTTGACATTGAGATGACCTCATTTCCGATTGCCGGGACCTTCACGATCTCACGCGGGGCGAAGACCTCGGCGGATGTCGTGACCTGCACGATCGAGGAGGACGGAAGGATCGGCCGTGGTGAATGCGTTCCCTATCGCCGATACGGCGAAAGCATCAAAAGCGTCGTCGAGCAGATCGCCGCCGTAAGGAACGCCATCGAAGGCGGAGCCGGGCGAGCGGAAATCTCGCTGGCCATGCCGCCGGGTGCCGCTCGCAACGCGGTCGACTGCGCTTTGTGGGATCTGGAGGCCAAACGGTCGGGCATGTCGGTGGCCACCAGCCTCGGCCTTCTGGCCCCAAGGGCGCTCACCACAGCCTATACGATCTCCCTCGGCGAGCCGGAGGCGATGGCCGCGCAGACGCGAGAGCATGCGCACCGGGCGTTACTCAAGGTGAAGGTCGGCACCGGCGACGATGAAAGCCGCATCCGCGCGGTGCGCGCCGCAGCGCCGAAGGCGGCGATCATCCTCGACGCCAACGAAGGCTGGCCGGAGGACGCGCTCGCCCGGCATCTCCAAGTGTCGGCGGAAGAAAATATCGCGCTTGTCGAGCAACCTCTGCCGGCCGGCAAGGATGCGCTGCTGGCCCACATCGCCCGGCCCATTCCGGTCTGCGCCGACGAAAGCGTGCACCATACCGGCGATCTCGCCGCTCTGCGTGACCGCTATGACGCGATCAACATCAAGCTCGACAAGACCGGCGGCCTGACCGAAGCGCTCGCCATGAAGCTGGAGGCTCAGCGGCTCGGATTCGGCATCATGATCGGCTGCATGGTCGGGACATCGCTTGCGATGGCCCCCGCCGTGCTGCTCGCGCAGGATGCGGACTTCGTCGATCTCGACGGCCCCTTGCTGCTTGCCCGCGACCGCGAACCCGGCCTGCGCTACGAGACTTCGCTCGTCTTCCCGCCGGCGGCGGAACTCTGGGGCTGAAGATAGTTGGCCACGATCACCAGACAAAGGCCGAAGAAAGCCACCGCCGCCATCACGTAGTAGCTGGCAGGGCCAAGCTGGCCGTAGAGATAGCCGGAGGCAAGGGTCATCAGACCCAGAAACATGCCGTTATAGAAGAAGTAGACGCCCTGCGCGGACGACTCCTGCGCCTCCTGAACCGTTGCAACGATCCGGCGCTGGATGCCCGTGTGGACGAAGGCATAGGTGAACGAGTGAAGACACTGGAGAACGAAGAAGCCGAAGAAACTGAAGGTCGTGGGAAAGAGCAGCCATCGGCAGACGCTCACCGCAGAACCGATGCGGATGAGCGTCCAGGCACTGAAACGGCGGCTCAGCCGCCTCGAGAGAAAGAAGACCATGACTTCCGACGCAACGCCGACGACCCAGAGAACACCGACCTGCATCCCCGAAAAGCCCAGTTCGTGCCAGTAGATCGATGAAAACGTATAGAGCACCGCATGGCTCGACTGCTGGATCGATACGCCGAGCATGGTGACGAGCAGTTGCGGTTTCAAAAGCGAGCCGCCCGGCGCCTGTAGATTGATCGGCTGGCCGCGCCGACGGGTCGGCCCTATCCTCGGACAATAGAGCGACATGGCGATGGTGAGCGCGAAACCGATCGCCATCACCGGCGGCACCATGCCCCCTCCCCAGACACCGATCAGCTGCCCACCGATCAGGGTTGCGAAGATGAAGGCGACCGATCCCCACACCCGCATGGAGCCGTAGTCGAAGCCCCAGCGGCGCACGCCGGAAATGGCGATCGATTCGACGACTGGCACATAAGGCGAATAGGTTGCGCCCTGCAGGGTGTAGACGATCAGGACCGGCCAGAAATCCCTGGTCCAGAACAACGCCAAGGCCGTCAGAAACGATAGGGCGCCCGAAACGAAGAGCACATTCGCCCGCTCTTCCATGCGATCGGCGATCATTGCGACGATCGGCGCCACGAGAACGCGCACCACCATCGGCACCGCCAGAATGGTGCCGATCTCATGATCGTTGAAGTTCAGCGACGCCAGCCACACCGGAAAGAACGGCAAGGCAATGCCGTTGACCAGCAGCGGCGCGCAATAGGACAAAGCGGTGCGCAGCCGAAAATGTGGCGGCGCGCCTATGCCCACCTGAGAATCTGTCACGGGAATCATAACCGGCCTGAAGGGAAACTGGTCTGTGCCTAACACGTCATGAAAACCACGACTATGGCCAGAAATAGCCCTTCGTCAGCACATGCGAAAAAATGCAGCCGATGTATTCGCGCAGCAACGCAGGTGCAGCTGCGCCCTACCCTTCAGCCACGCGGTCAGACCGTCAGGCGGCAGCTTGAGCGCCGAATGTCGGCGTGTGGTCGGGGAGCGCGGCCGTGACGGGTTCGGCACCCTTGATTTCCCGCCAGGTGATCAATTCGAACGATCCATCGTCATGTTCGGCAATCGCGGTGCAACTCTCCACCCAGTCGCCGGTATTGATATAGCGGATCCCGTCATGATCCTCGATCACGGCGTGATGAATGTGGCCGCAGATGACGCCGTCGGCCTTGTGTCGTCGGGCTTCGTCGGCCACCACCCGCTGGAACTCGCCGATGAAGTTGACGGCGTGCTTCACTTGCAGCTTCGCCCAGGCGGAAAACGACCAGTAGGGCATGCCGAGACGGCGGCGCACGGCGGCCAGTGCGATATTGATGAGGATCGCCGTGTCGTAGGCCCAATCGCCGAGATAGGCGAGCAGCCGGGCGTTGCGAACGACCACGTCGAATTCATCGCCGTGCAGCACCAGATATTTCTTGCCGTCGGCCGTCTCATGGGTAGCACGCTCGGCGACCTCTATGCCGCCGAAATGCACGCCCGGAAAATCCCGCATGAATTCGTCGTGATTGCCCGGAATATAGACGACCCGCGTGCCCTTGCGCGCCTTGCGCAAGATCTTCTGCACCACGTCGTTGCATTCCTGCGGCCAGTACCAGCTGCGTTTCAACCGCCAACCGTCGACGATGTCGCCGACCAGATAGATCGTGTCCGCGTCGTTGTGCCTAAGGAAATCGATCAGGAAATCCGCCTTGGCCGCCTTCGAACCAAGGTGCACGTCGGAAATGAACAGCGTGCGATAGCGTCTGGTATCCATGATCTTCATCGCGAACCCATGGCCCGCGCCCCGTCTTCAATGGCAATCCAAAACCAGACTCGTGTTTCAGGAAGATGACAGGCGCATTCCGGCACGCCGCCGCAATCAAAAACCGTGGCGAAATGTGCGCCGCAAAATCGCGAACCTGCTTTGAAAAGGTACTGTCGGCCCCAGCGGATTGCTGTATGCAGGGGTGATCGTATTGCAGCGAAATGGAGACGCATGATGGACGCGCACGACTCATCGAAGACGCCGAAAAACGGACCTGGCGGCGATCTCGACGAGCAGGCGCTCTTCTTCCATCGCTATCCGCGCCCCGGCAAGCTCGAAATCCAGGCAACCAAGCCGCTCGGCAACCAGCGCGATCTGGCGCTTGCCTATTCACCCGGCGTGGCCGCCCCTTGCCTTGCCATCCGCGACAACCCGGAGATGGCCGCCGAATATACGCTACGTGCAAATCTGGTCGCAGTCATCTCGAACGGTACAGCCGTTCTCGGCCTTGGCAATATCGGCCCGCTCGCCTCCAAGCCGGTTATGGAGGGCAAGGCGGTCCTGTTCAAGAAGTTCGCCGGCATCGACGTCTTCGATATCGAAGTGGCGGCCCCAACGGTCGAGGAGATGGTCAGCTGCATTTCCGCGCTTGAACCGACCTTCGGCGGCATCAACCTCGAGGACATCAAGGCTCCGGAATGCTTCGAGGTCGAGCGGCGTCTGCGCGAGATGATGAAGATCCCGGTCTTCCATGACGACCAGCACGGCACCGCGATCATCGTCGCCGCCGCCATCCTCAACGGCCTCGAACTTGCGGGCAAGAAGATCGAGGACGTGAAGATCGTCGCGTCGGGTGCGGGCGCGGCAGCGCTTGCCTGCCTGAACCTCCTCGTCACGCTCGGCGCCCGGCGCGAAAACATCTGGGTCCACGACATCGAAGGCCTCGTCTATGAGGGCCGCGTCGAGCTGATGGATCAGTGGAAGGCGGTCTACGCGCAACCGAGCGACAAACGCGCGCTCGCAGAATCAATCGGTGGCGCGGACGTGTTTCTCGGGCTGTCGGCGGCCGGTGTCCTGAAGCCCGAGCTTCTGGCGCAGATGGCCGACAGGCCGCTGATCATGGCGCTCGCCAACCCGACGCCGGAAATCATGCCGGAACTGGCGCGCGCCGCCCGTCCTGACGCGATGATCTGCACCGGCCGCTCGGATTTCCCGAACCAGGTCAACAACGTCCTCTGCTTCCCCTATATCTTCCGCGGCGCACTCGACTGCGGGGCCGAGACCATCAACGAAGAGATGAAGATGGCCGCCGTCAGGGCGATCGCGGCGCTCGCCCGCGAGGAGCCGTCGGACGTTGCGGCGCGCGCCTATTCCGGCGAGACGCCGATTTTCGGGCCGGACTATCTGATCCCCTCGCCTTTCGACCCGCGCCTCATTCTGCGCATCGCACCGGCGGTGGCGAAAGCTGCGGCCGACAGCGGCGTCGCGCGTCGCCCCATTGCCGATTTCGATGCCTACCTCGACCAGTTGAACCGTTTCGTGTTCCGCTCCGGCTTCGTGATGAAGCCGATCTTCGCTGCCGCCAAAACCGCCGAGCGCAAGCGCGTCGTCTTCGCGGAAGGCGAGGACGAGCGCGTGCTGCGCGCCGCCCAGGTTCTCATCGAGGAAAATACCGCTACCCCTATCCTCATTGGCCGCCCGCAAGTCATCGAAACGCGCCTCAAGCGCTACGGCCTGAAAATCCGTCCGCAGACGGATTTCGCGGTGATCAATCCGGAAGACGATCCCCGGTTCCGCGAATATGTCGATCTTTACTTCTCGCTGGTCGGCCGCGGCGGCGTCATTCCCGAAGCCGCCCGCACGATCGTGCGCACGAACACGACCGTCATCGGCGCACTCGCCTTGAAGCGCGGCGAAGCGGATGCCCTGATCTGCGGCGTCGAAGGGCGCTACGACCGGCACCTGCGCGATGTCCGGCAGATCATCGGCAAGCGGCAAAACGTTCGCGACTTCTCCGCCCTCAGCCTGCTGATCTCGCAGCGCGGCGCCACCTTCTTCACCGACACCTACGTCACCTATGATCCCACGGCCGAGGAAATCGCCGAATCCGCGATCCTCGCATCCGAAGAGATCAAACGCTTCGGCCTGACGCCACGCGCGGCGCTCGTTTCCCATTCGAATTTCGGCTCCCGTGAGTCCGAAAGCGCCGCCAAGATGCGCGAAGCACTCAGCCTTGTGCGGGAGGCGGCTCCCGACCTCATCGTCGACGGCGAAATGCATGGCGACAGCGCCATTTCCGAAACGCTGCGCCGCCGCGTCATGCCCGACAGCACGCTGACCGACGAGGCAAATCTCCTGGTTTTCCCGAACCTCGATGCCGCCAACATCACCCTTGGCGTCGTGAAGACGATGATGGACTGCCTGCATGTAGGACCGATCCTTCTAGGCGCGGCAATGCCTGCCCATATTCTCTCGCCGTCCGTGACTTCGCGCGGCGTGGTCAACATGGCCGCATTGGCAGTCGTCGAGGCATCGCAACCTATTTGATCCAGCCGCCAACACCGGTTGCCGTCGCCCGCGGCGTGATGCCTCACCGACCTATCCGGGTTCCAATTTCAGCATCTTGTTAAGTGGCTATGGGTTATACATCCAGCATGCCATGGCCGCGCATGCGGCGAGACGTTGCGGACGAGGGCGGGACGTGGAACGCGGTCGAGGCTTTTCCTTCATTCTGCTGGCCTCATTGGCCTTGGCGACGGCCGCCGCCGCACAATCCAACTCTGTCTGTGATGACCTGCGCGGCCGGCTCGCCAATGTGAGCGAAACGATCAGTACCGGCCGCGAGGCCCGGCGAACGTCGGATGCAACAGGCGATCAGAACAGCGCGATCGGCATGATCGAGAACGAACTCAACGATCGCGGCTGTCACAATCAGGGAAGCACAACACTCATCGGCCCGGAGGATGCGGCTGTCTGTGATCAGCTGCAGAGTTCGCTCGCCCGCATGCAGGAAAACCTCCGCTATCTTCTGGCACGGCAGGCCGAGACCAGTGAGGAAGGGGCAGAGCGCAGCCAATTGCAAGCCGCCCTGCGCGAGAACGGCTGCGACGCGCCTGTCGACGATGACACCGAGATTGTCGGCAACCGCGAAGAACCGCTGACGACGCCCGAACAGCAGGCGATGCGCACCGACACCTTCTATCCGCCGATGGGCGAAGAGGAGACGGTCGCCCCCGCTATCTCACCATACGCCGGCGGCGCGGGCATGCAGACCGTCTGCGTGCGCACCTGCGACGGCGGCTTCTTTCCGATGACGGCCAATGCGACGCCGCTCAACTTTCAGGCTGATGCAAACACCTGTGCCCGCATGTGCCCCGACGTTTCGACTGAGCTCTTTTACCGCTATCTGCCCGGCCAGGAGTCGTCGGATATGGTCTCGGCGGCGAACGGACTTCGCTACAGCGCCATGCCCTACGCATTCGCCTATCGCAAGCGCAAGCCCGGCGAGAAATCCGCCTGCAGCTGCAATCTACCCGCCTACTACGAGGAAATGCGGCGCGACAAGGCAGCAAGCGCACCGGATACCGGCACGTCGCCCAGCTCGATCATCACCATCGAAACTGCCAAGCCGAAGCCGCCCGCAGCGTCCGCGAGCACTACGCCAGCCGTGCCGGCGCCAGAGCGACCCTATGATCCCTCGAACAAGGTACGCAGGGTCGGGCCGCAGTTTCTCGGAAGCGATCTGGGCGCGATCGACCTCCACCCGGCAGTACCCGGCCCACAGCCGCAACAATAGGTTAGTCGCCTCCCCAGCGCTCGTTGAAGATCAGTTCTTCGAGCGGAAGCCGTTGCCGCCAGCCCTTCACCGCCAGTTCAGGTTCGCGATAAAGCTCGTCCACATAGCCGAGGCAGAGCCAGGCGACGATCTCGATCCGCTTGGGGATACCGAGCAAGGCCCTTATGTCAGCATCATGAAAGATGCTCACCCAGCCGACGCCGACGCCTTCGGCGCGCGCCGCAAGCCAGAGGTTTTGCACGGCACAGACCGTCGAATAGGCATCCATGCGCGGATTGTGCGTGCGGCCGAGCACGACCTTGCCGGAGCGATCCGGATCGCAGGTGACGCAGATGCTGAGCGGCGCCTTTCGGATGCCCTCGAGCTTCAACGACCGATAGGTATCGCGCCGCTCGCCCTCGAACATTTCGGCCGCTTCCTGGTTGGCGCGGGAAAATGCCTCCCAGGCCGCTTGGCGAACCGCCGGATCGCGCACCAGCACGAAATTCCAAGGCTGCATGAAGCCAACCGACGGCGCGCTGTGGGCGGCACTCAGTAGCCGGCTAATCAGCGCATCCGGCAGCGGATCGGCAAGAAACTGATCGCGGACATCGCGTCGCGTCTCGATGGCGCGGTAGACGGCAGCGCGTTCGGCTAAGGAAAAGGCTTGCACGCGGACGAGATCGTCCTTCGAATTCGGTCGCATCGTTTGCTCCTCAACAATGCCAACCTGCCGCCGTCCGCGCGGTGCGGTCTATCATGTCAGGCCGGTCTTCTGGCTTGGCTTCGCCTGCCTGCCGTTGCCTTCCCGGTTTAAAGACCAGTGGCATCCTACGGAAAGAATGACAAAATCCTTCCGCACAGCAGACATCCGCCTCACAGCGTTGGGCACGCGCCGGAAATTCGCCGGCTTCCCGATTCTCCCGCTTGCGCGGGCACCTGACGTTCAAGCTATGCGCGATCAAACGGCAGCCTGTCAACGCGCGCGCGTGAGGCGGTCACGGCGCAGAGTTATTCATCCCGTCTCGCGTTGCCGCTTGATCCTGATTTGCATGGTTTGCCCATTCATCTGGACTTCGAGGAAGGTGGCGTTCTTTAAAACCGTACCGAACTTTGAGTGGCCAAAGTCCTTCGCACTGAACGTCGGATACAGTTTCTTTATTACGTGACCGAGCAGCGACACATCCAGCCATTCGTGCGGCTTGTGCCCCAGAGAATTGAACGCCTGCACTATATAAGGCCTGACGTCAGCGGTCTGCTTCAGCGCAACGACGTTCGGCGAATTCGGCTGCGCGGGGGCGGCCTGGATCTCCAGTTCGTAGAACGCATCAAAAGCGACCCTGAACTTTTCGGTCGCCTTTGGTCCACCGAGGCCAATCGCTTTGCGACCGCGCATTCGTATCCGGCTAGCCAAATGCGAGAAATCGCTATCGGTGCTGGCGATGCAGAAAACGTCGAAGTCTTCCTTGCCCAGCAGTTCCGTAGCGTCTACGGCGAGCAGGATGTCGCTGCTGTTCTTGCCGGATATCGACGCTTGAGCAGTCTGAAGGCTGAGAGCGTGGTGGGGTACCATCTCCGCCCAGGGCCGCAACATCTCACGCGCGAAATCGCCATAGACGCGCCGGTCGACGATCTGGCCGTAGAAAGATGCAACCTCGAAAATCCGAGCAGCCGTCCGTGCCGGTAAATTCTCCGCATCGACGAAAACGCCAACCCTCCGCGTCGCTTTCTCCACGTTTGTGCCTCCATGGTATCCACCCTAGGAAACAACAAAATGGTGCAAAGGCGAAGCCACTTCAATCATTGCGGTTAACGATCCCGGAATCGATTGGTGATCGGATAGCGTCGGTCGCGCCCGAAGTTCTTCTTGGTGATCTTCACGCCGGGGGCGGATTGCCGTCGCTTGTATTCGGCGAGATAGAGCAGATGCTCTATGCGGTGGACGGTTGCGACATCATGACCGCGGCCGACGATCTCTTCGACCGCCATCTCCTTTTCCACCAGGCATTCCAGGATGTCGTCGAGCATCGGATAGGGAGGCAGCGAATCCTGGTCCGTCTGGTTCGGCCGAAGCTCCGCGGATGGTGCCTTCTCGATGATGTTGGCGGGGATGACTTCGCCCGAAGGCCCGAGCGCATCCGGCGGCACATGCGCGTTGCGCCAGCGCGACAACGCGTAGACCTGCATCTTGTACAGGTCCTTGATCGGGTTGAAACCGCCGTTCATATCGCCGTAGAGCGTCGCATAGCCGACCGACATTTCCGACTTGTTGCCTGTCGTGACCACCATCGAGCCGAACTTGTTGGAGATCGCCATCAGGATTGTGCCACGCGCGCGGCTTTGCAGGTTTTCCTCGGTGATGCCGCTTTCGGTGCCTTCGAAAAGCTCCGCGAGCGCCGACACGAAGCCGGTGACCGGCTCCTCGATCGGCACGATATCGTAGCGGCAGCCAAGCGCTCTGGCGCAATCCGCGGCATCCTTCAGCGAGTCCTCCGAGGTGTACCGATAGGGCAACATGACGGCCCGCACACGCTCCTCGCCAAGCGCATCGACGGCGATCGCCGCGCAAATGGCGGAATCGATGCCGCCGGAAAGGCCGAGGACGACCGTCTTGAAGCCGTTCTTGTTGACGTAGTCGCGGAACCCGAGAAGGCAGGCGCGATAGTCTGCCTCCTCGCCTTCGGGAACCTTGGAGGAAGGGCCTTCTTCGCATCGCCAGCCACCGGCGCGACGCTTCCATGTGGAGACGTATAGCGTCTGCTCGAACTGGCTCATCTGGAAGGCAAGCGTCCTGTCGGCGTTGAAGGCGAAACTCGCACCATCGAACACAAGCTCGTCCTGGCCGCCCACCTGGTTGGCGAACAGCAGCGGCAAGCCGCTTTCAATCACCTGCTTCAACACCACCTGATGGCGGACGTCCAGCTTGCCCCGATAGTAGGGCGAACCGTTCGGCACCAGAAGAATTTCGGCCCCCGCTTCCGCCAGCGTCTCGCAGACGTCCAAGTCGTTCCAGATCTCCTCGCAGATCGGAATCCCGAGCCGTACGCCTCGGAAATTATAGGGGCCAGAAATCGAGCCCTCGACGAATACGCGTTTCTCGTCGAACTCGCCGTAGTTCGGAAGATCCACCTTGTCGCGCAGGGCGACGATCCTGCCGCCATCGAGCAGTGCCACGGAATTGTGCGGCCCAACCGCACCTAGCCGCGGGAAACCGACGACCACGCCTGGGCCGCCATCGGCCGTATCGGCTGCGAAATCCTCGACGGCCTTGAGGCAGGCCTTCAGAAAGGCAGGCTTCAGCACCAGGTCTTCCGGCGGATAGCCGGAAATGAAAAGTTCCGTCAACAGAAGCAGATGAGCACCCTGACGCGCCGCATCGGCGCGGGCTTCCCGCGCTTTCGCAAGGTTGCGGGCGATGTCGCCAACCGTCGGATTGAGCTGGGCAACGGCAATGCGAAGAGTGTCAGTGAGGACGCTTTGTTCTGTCATGCCATAGATTTAGCGACGACGGCGTTCTTCCGCAACCACTCCGCGGCGCCATCCGCCGAAGTCACCGTCTGCACGTGTTTTTTTCACATTCGAAAACAACTGAATGGCCATCTGGCGCCTTGCGGTTCATCCAGCATTCATGACAGTGGTGTGACAGTAAGGTGAACTTTGTAAGAAATCCGGAGAAAATCTTGGCGACTCCGTCATCGCGCTCGACTTCCATCGATCGGCTATTTGTTGCGGCGCCCGGTGGGGTTGTATCGCCGCGATCGGCATTCTCCCGCCAATTGCTGAGCCTTTGCCTGACGCTTGCGATCGCATTTGCGACCGTGGTGGTCGTCGAGTGGATCAGCCGCGGCTCCTTGGCGGATATTCCCGAATATCTCACCTCGCCGATCAAGCCCGGGCTCACCACCATCGGCCTGCTCCTCCTTGTCATCCTGGGGCTGGACGGCATCTTCGGCCGGGCGCATCTCTCCGTCCTCGTCGTGGCGCCGCTCGTGGTCATTCCGGCCTTGGTGTCGAACGAAAAGCAGCACTATCTTTCCGATCCGCTCTATCCCTCCGACATCCTGTTTGCCCGCCAGATCGTCGAACTCATGCCGGTGATGGTCCGCGAGCGCCCGTTGACGGCCGTTGCCATCGTCGCCGGGCTGCTTGTCGCCATCGCCGGCCTCGTCTATCTCTGGCGCTACGGCTGGAGCCATGCCGGCCGGCTCTCGCGCCGGGCGCGAACTCTGCGCCTGTCGATCTGCCTGCCGCTTTTCGCCGTCTTCGTCTCGCAGATGGATGCTCAGCAGTATTCCTGGCTGCGCGAGAAGCTCCGCATTATCCCGATCGTTTGGGATCAGAAGGAAAACTACAGCTATAACGGCTTCATCATCGCCTTTTCGCTGAACCTGCCGATGGCGCACCTCAAGGCGCCGGCGGGCTACAATCACGATGCGCTCGACGCGATCCCTGCCCGCAACTACTCCTACCTTGCCGGCCCGCGTGAAAAGCCCGACGTCATCATGCTGATGAGCGAGTCTTTCTGGGATCCGACGAGGCTTTCCAACATCAGGCTTTCCCCCGATCCGCTGCCGAACATCCGCGCCGCGCAATCCGGCCACGTGTTCTCGCCGGAATTCGGCGGCATGACGGCCAATGTCGAGTTCGAGGCGCTGACCGGCTTCTCCAACGCCTTCCTGCCCTATGGCAGCATTCCCTATCAGCAATATGTGCGCCATCAGGTACCGTCGCTCGCCACCTTCTTCCGCGGCGAAGGCTATGCGGCACGCGCGATTCATCCCTTCGAGGGCTGGTTCTGGAACCGCAACGAGGTCTACAAGGATTTCGGCTTCGAGGAATTCCGCACCGAGGAAACCCTACCCGCCATGGACAAGCGCGGCTTGTTCGCCTCCGACGATTCGATGATGAAGGAGATCATGCGGGAGGGCGACGCCATGGATCGGCCCTTCTTCTTCTTCGGGGTCACCTTGCAAGGACACGGCCCCTACGAAGCGCACCGCTACGCCCAAAACACCGTTGCCGTGGAAGGCAATCTGCCGGACGCCGACCGCGAGACCCTTGCCACCTATGCCCAGGGCGTGCGCGAAGCGGACGAAAGCCTGAAGATGCTGATGGACTGGGCGTCCAAGCGCAATCGCGAGACCATCATCGTGCTCTGGGGCGATCATCTGCCGCCGCTCGGCACCGTCTATCCCGATACCGGCTATATGCCCGAGCAGGTAGCGACCCGAAAGGCGTCGCTGGACGTCATGAAGCGCGAGCACGAAACGCCGCTCGTCATCTGGTCGAGCAAGAAAGGCGTTCGCAAGGATATCGGCACCATCAGCCCGGCGCTCTTGCCCTATAACCTCTTGAAGACCGCCGGCTTCGAGCATCCCTTCTATACGGGCTTCCTTGGCCGCGTGCAGAAGAAATACAACATCGTCGACCGTTACCAGCTCGCAACGCGCGACAGCCAGACATTTCCCGACTGGGGCCGCGACGACAGGCAACTCGATCCGCTGATACGGGACTATCGCTACCTGCAATACGACATGATGTTCGGCCATCAATATGGGCTTGGGCGCTTCTTCCCGTCGCATGCCTGGTTGACCGGGCAGAGCACCTGACGACCGGTGACGGCTTTGCCGTTGCAATTCATGAGAAGCTTCGGATACTTGCGGCCGCCGCGCCCTGAGCAGTTCCAGGAAAAGTGTGAAACGGTTTTCCGTCCGGAATTGCGTGAAAACAAAAAGATAGAGCGGATCTGCGGTCAAAGAAAAGCAGACCTGCTCTAGCCAAGATATCCGGAGTCTCCCATGTCCACCCTGCCGAACTTTATTCACATGCATTTCGACAAGTCCGCCGACGAACTCGGCGAGATCGAAAAGCGCGTGCTGGCGAAGGCCCACGAACGCAAGGTCATATCCACGGATGTGAATGCGGCTTTCTCCGCGAGAGCGAGCCTCGGCGAACGGCTGGCCGACAATATCGCCCGCGTCGGCGGGTCCTGGGCGTTTATCGTCACCTTCCTGGTCTTCCTGGCATTCTGGTGCGTCGTCAACACGATCGTCCTCGTAACCCGCGCCTTCGACCCTTACCCCTTCATCTTCCTCAATCTCATTCTCTCGATGCTGGCCGCGATCCAGGCGCCGATCATCATGATGTCGCAGAACCGGCAGACCGAGCGCGACCGCTTCGAGGCCGCAAAGGACTATGAGGTCAACCTGAAGGCCGAACTCGAAGTGCTGTCGCTGCATCAAAAGATCGATGTGAAGGTGCTGGCCGAACTTGCCGCGCTGCGCGAGGACGTCGCGCGGCTATCCCAGGCGTTGACCGCCAAGGGTTGACTGCCGGATATTCAATCCGTTGATCCCGCCGTGGCAAGCCCCGGCCGTCCCTGCCGGTATTGCGGCAGGCCATCGGTGATTTCGTAGAAATCTCCCTTGTCGGCACAGAAGATATGGTAGGCGAGCTTGAGGTCGGTCGGCTTATCGAAGGCGCCGGCCATGATGGAGATCTCCTGGCCCTCGTTCGCCTGCCAGAAGAGCAGCGAGCCGCAAGTGCCGCAGAAGCCTCGGCGCGCGAAGGAACTCGCACTGAACCAGGTGATCGCTTCCTCGCCCTCGATGACGATGCGGTCGAGCGCCACGTTCGTCGCGGCAACGTAGAGGCCCGTCTGCTTGCGGCATTGCGTGCAGTGGCAGCCCACCACCTCGCGCAGCTCTCCACGTGTCCGAAAGCGGACCGCGTACAAAGGCAGGAGCCTGAATGTTCTTCCGTCATGGTTTTTCCGTTTATAATGCATTTTTGCCAGCTGAGTATATTAGCAATACATCATATCCGCGAATTTAGAATAGCTGACCTGATTCTAACCATTCTTTCCGGCACACCGAATACATCGTTCACGACTATTGCTAAAACGATTTGCAAAACAGCTCAGTAAAAGGCAATAAATAGTCTCTTGCCTTAAACTCTTTCAAACAATTCTTGTTATTATTGCATATCAACAAAAATACACTCCTAAGACGATATTTTATAGCGATATTTGTGGAGACTATCAATGCGAAAAGCGCGGGAGCTGGCCTCAGCCCGTGACGGATCCTCAGCCGTCGAATTTGCAATCATTGCGCCTATTTTTATTCTGACCCTAATGACCCTGATTGCCTACGGTATTTATCTCGCCGCGGCACACTCGATACAACAGCTCGCGGCCGATGCGGCCCGCACCGCCGTGGCGGGCGTCTCCAATGCAGAGCGCGAAAAATTCGTCAAGACCTATATCGACCGGTCGACGATCGGAGACGGCTTTGTGAACCGCAAGAATCTGGTTGTCGCGGTGACGCAAGACCCGGCAAACAGCAATCAGTTCACCGTTTCACTCGCATACGACGCCTCCAACCTGCCGATCTGGAACCTCTTCAGCTACGCCCTGCCCGATGAAGTCATCAGACGCTTCGCGACCATTCGGATGGGGGGCATCTGATGTTCAAGGCAACCGAATTTTTCCGCCTGCAAGGCTGTCGCGCCGGCAATATCGCCATCGCCGCCGCTGTCGGCGCGCCGCTCGTCCTCTATTCGCTCAGCCTTGGTGTCGACTACGGCATGCTGACGCTGCAGCAGCGCAGGCTCCAGCAGGACGCAGATCTTGCGGCGATGGTCGCCGCCTCCGACGCCAAGAACGCCGAGGCGAACCTCCGCGTGAACTTCCAGCAGAACGGCCTGAATTTCATCATTCAGACCGATACTAGCGGTGTTTCGAAGGCAAATCTGGTGCAACTGGCAGTCGCCGAGGCGAACAAATTTGACGGGATAGCAACGATTACTCCCGGCACCTATGTTGCCGATCCCGCAACCGACGTGGCTAAGCGTTTCGTTGCTGGGGCGCAGCCTTATGACGCGGTGAAAGTTGCAATCCAGCAGATGGGGAGAGTGTACTTTGCATCACCCATCTCGACGGCTCCGACGCTTGCTGCCGTCGGCACTGCATCGACGCAAAAGATCGCCGCGTTCTCCATCGGCTCGCGCCTGGCGAGCCTCAACGGCGGCGTTTTGAACGGGCTTCTCGGCAGCCTCCTCGGCACCACGATCTCGCTGAAAGCCATGGATTACGACGCACTGGTATCCGCCGATGTCAATCTCCTGTCGGTTATCGACACGCTTGCCACCGATCTCAATCTGACCGCGCTCACCTACTCCGATGTGCTCGACACGCAGATTTCCTTCAGCCAGTTCATGAACAGCGTCGCCAAGTCGGCAAATCTTTCCGGCACTGCAAAAGCCGCGCTGAAGACCCTTCAGAACGCCGCCAACACAACCAAGGTGAAATTCACGATCGGCGACATCCTCGATCTCGGGCCTCTGGAGCAACGCCCGATCGGCAGCGGCTCGCATCTTTCCATTGATGCGAGCGCGATGTCACTTATCAACGCGTCGGCACGCGCCGCCAACCTGAACAAGCAGGTCGCAGTGGATCTCGGCGCCACAGTTCCCGGCATCGCGAACGTTACCTTGATGCTGGCGATCGGCGAGCCGCCGCAGGAAACGCCGGCCACGGTTGTCGGCGGTGTCGGCGCAAAGATCCGTACTGCCCAAACCCGCGTGCAACTCAAGCTTACCGTTTCTGGTTTGGCGGCTGTCGCTGGCCTGTCGCTGCAGGTTCCGCTCTATGTCGAAGTCGCCTACGCCGAGGGTAATCTGGCGAATATCACATGCCTCGGCGGCGGTCCGCAGAATGCCAACGTCGCCGTCGATGCCATACCCGGCATTGCCGATATTGAACTCGGCGAGGCCGATCCCGCGTCGTTTGCATACTTCACCAGCAAGCCGAGGGTAAAGGCTGCCACGCTGATCGACTCGGGCCTCGCGAAGGTCACGGCATTGTCCAGCGTCAACATCACCAACATGACGAAGAGTACGCTGAGCTTCTCCGCCGCCGATATCGCCGCGGCCACGATCAAGAACGTGTCCACCAAGGATACGCTCACCTCGACGGTGACCTCGCTGCTCACCAACGCCAAGATCGATGTTCAATTGCTCGGTTTCATCAAGCTCGGGACGAATGACGCAGTCGAGGCAGCTGTCGCAAAAACTCTGTCGGGACTGACGGCACCGCTGGATGACCTTCTCTATAACACCCTGCTGCTCCTCGGCGTGAAAGTCGGAGAGGCGGATGTCCGCGTCACGGACGCGCGATGCCAACAGCCTGTTCTGGTCCAGTAAGAAAAAAGCGAGGCCATCCTTCGATGGCCTCGCTTTAAGTTCCAAGTCGGTCGCGGCGCTGCAGGCCGCTCACCGATCAGGCGGTGATCGCCATCCGCTTCTCGTCGCGACCGCCCTTCATCCGCTCGGCGAGCAGGAAGGCCAGCTCCAGCGCCTGGTCGGCGTTGAGGCGCGGATCACAATGCGTGTGGTAGCGGTCGGCGAGGTCATCGCCAGAAAGCGCGCGAGCGCCGCCGGTGCATTCCGTCACGTCCTTGCCGGTCATCTCGACGTGGATGCCGCCTGGATGCGTGCCCTCGGCGCGGTGGATCTGGAAGAAGCTTTCGACTTCCGACAGGATCCGCTCGAAGGGACGCGTCTTGTAGTTGTTGAGCGTGATCGTGTTGCCGTGCATCGGGTCGCAGGACCAGACGACCTTGCGGCCTTCCTTCTCGACGGCACGGATCAGACGCGGCAGGTGGTCGGCTACCTTGTCGTGGCCGAATCGGCAGATCAGCGTCAGACGGCCCGCCTCGTTTGCCGGGTTCAGGATGTCGATCAGGTTCAAGAGGTCGTCCGCCTGCAGCGACGGACCGCACTTGAGGCCGAGCGGGTTCTTGATGCCGCGGCAATATTCGACATGCGCGTGGTCGGCCTGGCGCGTGCGGTCACCGATCCAGATCATGTGGCCGGAGGTGGCGTACCAGTCGCCAGAGGTGGAGTCGACGCGGGTCAGCGCTTCCTCATAGCCAAGCAGCAACGCCTCATGGCTCGTGAAGAAATCGGTCTCGCGCAGGCTCGCATTGTTATCCGCCGTAATGCCGATCGCCCGCATGAAGTCCATGGTTTCGGCGATGCGATTGGCAAGCTTGCGATAGCGCTCGCCCTGGGGGCTGTCCTTGACGAAGCCGAGCATCCACTGGTTGACGTTCTCGAGGTTGGCGTAGCCGCCCATCGCAAACGCGCGCAGAAGGTTCAGCGTCGCAGCCGACTGGCGGTAGGCCATCGCCTGGCGTTCCGGGTTCGGAATGCGCGCTTCCTCGGTGAATTCGATGCCGTTGACGATGTCGCCGCGGTAGCTTGGCAACGAAACGCCGTCCTGGGTCTCGATATTGGACGAGCGCGGCTTGGCGAACTGGCCGGCGATACGGCCGACCTTGACCACCGGCTGCTGCGCACCGAAGGTGAGAACGACGGCCATCTGAAGAAATGCACGGAAGAAGTCGCGGATGTTGTCCGCGCCATGTTCGGCGAAGCTTTCGGCGCAGTCGCCGCCCTGCAGCAGGAAGCCGTTGCCTTCCGCTACATTGGCGAGATGCTTCTTCAGGCGGCGCGCTTCCCCGGCGAAGACGAGCGGCGGATAGGTTGCCAGCTGTGCTTCCGTGGCCGCGAGCGCTGCCTGATCCGGATAGTCCGGCACCTGCTGGATTGGCTTTTGCCGCCAGCTATTCGGGGTCCAGTTCTGTGCCATGTCACTTCACCTGTGTTGCATCCGGCTTTCGCCTGATGTCCGTCGTCCACGATATCGCGGGGCTTATAAACCTTTGATGGCGGCTTGCATAGCAGCCCTAGCCCAGTTCCGTCATTGCCCGCGGAGTTGATTTTGCAGCGTTTTGACGCGCTGGCCGAAGCCAAGATAGGAACTTCGCGACGCGATTTACACCCTCTCGCCGTTCCGGATCCGATAGCTTGGCGTATACATCGTCACCAGCTCTTCCGCAGCCGTCGGATGCAGCGCCATGGTGCGGTCGAAGTCGTCCTTGGTGCAGCCGGCCTTCAGCGTCACGCCGAGCAACTGCGCCATTTCGCCAGCGTCATGGCCAAGTATATGGGCGCCGACGACCTTGCGATCCGATGCGTTGACGATCAGCTTCATGATCATCTTCTCGTCGCGGCCCGACAGCGTCGCCTTCATCGGGCGGAACTGGGCGCGGTAGACTTCGAGTTCCGCGTGGGCCTTGGCGGCGTCCTCCTCGCTCAGGCCGACGGTGCCGATCTCCGGCTGGGAGAAGACCGCGGTCGGGATCAGCTGATGGTCCGGCTTGGTGGGATTGTTCTTGTATTCGGTCTCGATGAAACACATCGCCTCGTGGATCGCGACCGGCGTCAGCTGTACCCGGTCGGTGACGTCGCCGAGAGCGAAGATATTGGGCACGGAGGTGCGCGAATATTCGTCGACGACGATTGCGCCGCGCTCGTCGAGTTTCACGCCTGCCGCCTCAAGGCCCAGATTTTTGGTGTTTGGATCGCGGCCGAGTGCCAGCATGACAGTCTCGACGTCGAGGGTGCCGTGGTTTTTCGTCCGAACGCGAAGCCCCTCGCCCGCTTTCGTCACGTCTTCCATCACGTCATGGCAGAGAATGCGGATGCCCTTGGCCTCCATCGCCTCATGCAGACCCTTACGCAGGTCGTGGTCGAAGCGGGAGAGAATTTCCGCGCCGCGATAGATCAGCGTCGTCTTGACGCCGAGGCCGTGGAAGATATTGGCGAATTCCACCGCGATATAGCCGCCGCCGGCAATCAGGATAGAGGTCGGCAGCGTCTCCAGATGAAACGCCTCGTTGGATGAAATGCAGAGCTCGTGGCCGGGCAAGGCTGCGTGCGGATTGGGGGCGCCGCCGACGGCGATGACGATGCGGTCCGCCGTCACCGTCTTGCCGTTCTTCAGCAAGCGGACGGTGTGCGCATCGACCAGTTCCGCGCGGGTGTCGAAGATGTCAGCCTTGGCGTTGTCGAGGCCCTTGCGGTACAGCCCCTCCAGGCGGGCGATCTCCTTGTCCTTGGCTGCGACCAGTTTCTTCCAGTCGAAGCTCGTCTCACCGACGCTCCAGCCGTAGCCGGCCGCATCCTCGAAATGCTCGTGATACTGTGAGGCGTAGACGAAGAGCTTCTTCGGCACACAGCCGCGAATGACGCAGGTGCCGCCGTAGCGGTATTCCTCAGCGATGCCGACCTTCTTGCCGAGCGATGCCGCCACGCGCGCGCTGCGCACGCCACCCGAGCCGCCACCGATGACGAAAAGATCATAATCGTAAGAAGACATGCAAAAGCTCCTGCCTTGAACACCGCCCAAGTTGCGCCGGCCACGGCCAGCAGCCGTTGCCACTCTCATATAGGGGTCGATGAGGAAATAAGAAAAGCCCGGAGGATCCGGGCTTTTCAAAGACTGCGCCTATGAACGGCTTAGTTCTTCTTCGCGGGCGCTGCGGCATCCTTGGCGGGAGCGGCCTTGGCGGCGGGGGCCGCCTTGGCGGCGGGAGCCGGCGCCTGGGCATCCGCAAGCGGCGGAGCCGCCGGAACCTTGACGACCTTCTGAAGCGCCGTGTTGCTCTGGCTTGCGAGATCGCGGGAGATCCCCTGAGCCCAGATGTCGGCTGCCTTCATCAGTTCTCGGTTCGCGATCGGGCTGTCCTTGATGAACTTCTTGCCCGCGTCAGACGTGAAGAAGTCGGAAATCGCCTTCAGTTCGTCAACTGTGAAGCTCTTGGCGTAGGTAGCCGCCGCCTCGCGCTCGAGATCGGCGCGGCGGGCTGCAAGTGCCAAAGCCTGCGCGTCCACGGTTGCGCTGATCTGGTCCTGGAAGTTCGGGTTGGCCTGGATCATCGTGCTCTTCAGCTGCTCGGCCAGGTTCGGCAGAATTGCGTCGAACTGGTTGGTAATGCCGAGAGAGCCGATCGCCGCGCGAGCTGCCTTGATCTGCTCGTCGGTGACGTCCTGGGCGCTGGCGGAGCCGAGCGCAAGGCCTGAAAGAACGATGGTCGCAGCGGCAAACCGGCCAAGACCCGCTATTTTGATCATGATTTTCAGTGCTCCTATATATTTTTCGGCTGCAGCGTTCGCGCCCCTGCCGGTCCGGCAATGATCGCAAGTGATGCCATGTTGATGAAGAGCCCGTGTTCTACGACACCGGGGATCGCGTATAGTTCGGCGGCCAGCGCCTCTGCATCAGGAATACGGCCAAAAGATGCGTCGAGGATGAAGTGCCCGCCGTCGGTCATGAAGTTTTCGCCGGCTGACTGCCTGAGCGTCAGCGGACCGGAAAGTCCGAGCCGCGATGCCGCCTGCTCGATTTTCAGACGCGTCGAGACCAGGCCGAACGGGTTGACCTCGATCGGCAGCGGAAACGCGCCGAGCGTGTCTACGACCTTGCTCTCGTCGGCGATGACGATCATCCGCGTCGAGGCGGCCGCAACGATCTTCTCCCGCAGCAGCGCGCCGCCGCCGCCCTTGATCAGCCTAAGGGCGCCATCGACTTCGTCGGCGCCGTCGATCGTGAGATCGAGTTCCGGAAGTTCGTCGAGCGACTTAAGCGGCACGCCGAGTTCGAGGCAAAGCCGCGCCGTGCGCTCTGAGGTCGGAACGCCCTCGACCTTGAGCCCGCCCGCGACCTTCTCAGCCAGCAAGCGTACAAATTCCTCAGCCGTGCTTCCCGTCCCGATACCAAGCCGCATTCCGCTCTCGACATGGGCGAGAGCCGCCTCTGCGGCCTTGATCTTCATTTGGCGGGCGTCCATGCGCCATTTGCTCCGACTGTTTCCGGTGGAGTGCTGTTTACACGGCTCATTCGGCAAACGGAAGCCAAAATAGCAGCGTCTACAAGAAATGCGGATCGCTTCGCCAGGCCTCAAGCGACGTTGCAAAATGCCCATCGACCGTCTACCTGATGCGGATCAACTTCCACCAAGGCTTGAGCCCCGTGAAATCTCCCCTCGTCGTATTCGACCTCGACGGCACGCTGATCGACACCGCGCCGGATCTGATCACCAGCCTCAATCACACCATCGCCGCACTCGACCTCGCACCGGTCGGTTATGAGGACCTGACGCACCTCGTCGGCCAGGGCGCAAAGGCAATGATCGAACGCGCCTGCCGGCTGAGAGGCCATCCGCTTTCGGACGATGCGCTCCCCCCGCTTCTTGAGCGGTTCATCGCGTTCTATACCGACACCATGCCCGGTGACAGCAAGCCATACCCCGGCCTTCTCTCCTCGATGGCGGCGCTGAAGACGGCCGGCTTTCGCCTTGCGGTGTGCACCAACAAGATGGAGTCCCTCGCCGTTGCGCTCTTGGACCGCCTCGAGCTGACGGGACATTTCGACGCAGTGACCGGCGGTGACAGCTTTCCGGTGCGCAAGCCGGACGCGCAGCATCTGATCGGCACGGTGAGCCGCGCCGGCGGCGACCTTTCGCGTACCGTCATGGTCGGCGACAGCATCAACGACATCCTGGTCGCCCGCAACGCCGGCGTCCCCTCGATCGCGGTACCCTTCGGCTATTCCGACGTTGGCGTCGAAACGCTAAACCCGAACCGCATCATCGCCCACTACGACGAGCTGACGCCGGCGCTGGTGGAAAGCCTGCTGGTTGCGGCATAGGTCAGACGAGATCGACAGACGGCCAACAAAAAAGGCGGTTCCGAGGAGCCGCCTTTTGCTTTCAGTACGAAGCCCTGCTCAAATCTGCGTTTCGCGGGCCTTGGTCGTCGCTTCGAGCGCCTTCAGCGTGTAGGCGTCGCGCTCGTAGACATCGTCGAAGAATTCCACCACGCCGTCCTTGTTAGGCCAGGCGGTGAAATAGGAGATGTAGACCGGCACCTTCTCGGGCACCTGCACGGCCTTGTTCTGGCCGGCGGCGATCTGACTGGCGACATCGGCAACGCTGGTCTTCAGGACGGCGGCCGCCATGCCGCGCGGATCGGAAAGACGGACGCAGCCGTGGCTCAAGGCCCGCATGTCCTTCTTGAAGAAGCTCTTCGACGGCGTGTCATGCATGTAGATCGCATGGCTGTTCGGGAAGAGGATCTTCAGCTCGCCAAGTGCGTTGTCGTCGCTCGGCGGCTGGCGAACCGCTATCCTCTCGGTAGAACCGTACCAGTCGACGCTGGACGACGCGACCGCGTGACCGCTCACCTCGACCTGATAGCCCATGCGGTCGAGATAGCCCGGATCGGCGCGCAGCTTCGGCAGCATCTCGTTGATGATGATCGACTGCGGTACGCCCCAGAAAGGATTGAACTCGACGGTCTGGATCTCGTCTTCGAAGAAGAATGTCTGGTGCGTCTTCTGGCCGACGACGGCCCGCATCGCCAGCTCTTCCTTGTTGTTATTATGGTAGTAGACCATGAATGCCGGCTGGTTGATGAAGACATAGCGCGACCCGAGTTCGTCCGGCAGCCAGCGCAGCTGTTCCATCGCGACGACGAGCTTCTGGATCTTCGCGTCGTTGTTTTCGCCGACAAGCGCCCGCACGGTCGACTGGCCGATCACGCCGTCGGCGCTGAGACCATGCTCCTTCTGGAAGCCCTCGACCAGCGCCACGATCTCCGGTGTGTAATCAGGCGTTCCCTGATAGGAGGAGAAAGTCGCCGTATGCTCCTGCTTCAGAGCCTCGGAACCGTGAATTTCGATCGCCTTGACGATGTCGGCGAGTTCGGGCGACGTGCCGCCCGGCTTCAAGATGCCGTCCAGCGTTACGGTCACATGAACGCCGGAAGCATCGGATTCAGCGCGAAGCTTTGCCAGCTCCGCCTTCATCTCCGTGAACTCCTGGTTCGACGGGCTGCGGCTACTCAAGTAAGCGGCGACATCCGGGCTCATGCTGATCAGCTTCAGCACCGGGTCGAGCCGCACGTCCTTGCGCTTGAAATCGTGGTAGCCGGAGATCTTGTTGGGATCCAGGCGGCCGCGCACGGTGTCCTGTACATAGGCGAGAACCTTAGCCGACAGGCTAAGTTCGAACTGCATCAACGCACGGTCGCGATCGACCGGATCGAGACCCGCGTTGCCGGTCGGCACCTGTACGACGTAGTCGGCCGGATCGAGACCGACGGAGCCGGCATCGGCCAGCACCGCAAGTGCCGCCTTGGCCTTGTCGTTCATCTCGCTGCCCGACACCCAGACAAGCGGTCTGTTCTGATCGCCATAGTAGCCTTCCAACGCCTTGGCGACGTCGGAGGTCGCCATGACACGCGCTTCCGTGAGGTAGCGGCGCTGCACCGTCGCCGGCTCGACGCTGACATCGACAGCAGAGACGACGGCGCCGGTAACGACGGGATCGGCAAACCTATCGACAGCCACGAGCCGCATCGGTTCGGGCTTATAGGTATAGTAGCGCGGCGAGCTGACGGTCGGCAGCGGATCATTCAGTTCCGCAGTGTTTCGCGCCCGTGGCGCTGCCTGACGCGGACTGGACGGGCTCATCTGCGGCGACTGTATGCTGCCCCTGCCGCCGCGCAGGAATTCCATCAGCGTCATCGCGTTCGCGGAGGTGGCTGCGAAAGCCGCGACGCTGCACGTCAGCAGCAGCAACGATGCAGCATTCTTGGTGAAAGGCTTCATTCTGAAATCAGTCCCTGTGACATTAGGTAGCTCGAAACGAGGGCAACGACACAGCCGTCTATTGCGCGCGACATTCGTCATCGCAATACTCAATAGATAGGCAATGGACGAGCCCTCCGGATAATGGCAGCACCTCAACTTTGCGTGACGAAAGCGACGGCGCGACTCGCGCTTCAGTTCACACAAAATTATGAAAGTATTAGTTAATTTTTTACCTAATTTTTTGCTGTTATTTGATGGCCAAAATTCTCCCCCAACGCGAAAAATCGTCAGCGTGTCATAAAAGGCACGCTTCGCGAATGCGCGTCGAATAGATCATGACAACCACCTTGATGAATAAGCGCGCGAGGTTCCCAGCGACGGAGAACGGACCTATATAAGCAGCCGCGGAGCACGGTCGCTCCCATGTCCAAGGAAAGGCATAGAAATGACGTCGACACGCACGGAAACGGACACCTTCGGCTCCATCGCGGTGTCGAGCGACCGTTATTGGGGCGCCCAGGCGCAGCGGTCTCTCGGCAATTTCAAGATCGGCTGGGAGAAGCAACCGCTTTCGATCATCCGAGCGCTCGGCATCGTCAAGCAGGCCGCCGCCCGCGCCAACGTGGCTCTTGGCCAGCTCGACCCAGCCCTCGGCAAGGCAATCGATGCCGCCGCCCAGGAAGTGATTGACGGAAAGCTCAACGACCATTTTCCGCTCGTCGTCTGGCAGACCGGTTCCGGCACGCAGTCGAACATGAACGCCAACGAGGTCATTTCCAACCGCGCGATCGAGATGCTCGGTGGCGAGATGGGTTCAAAGAAACCCGTTCATCCGAACGACCACGTCAACATGAGCCAGTCGTCGAACGACACCTATCCGACGGCCATGCATATCGCCTGCGTCGAAGAGATCGTCCATCATCTCCTGCCGGCGCTCAGGCATCTGCATGAAGCGCTCGAAACCAAGGTCGAAGCCTTCGGCCACATCATCAAGATCGGCCGCACCCACACCCAGGACGCAACGCCGCTGACGCTCGGACAGGAATTCTCAGGTTACGCCGCCCAGGTCGCCTCCGCCATCAAGCGCATCGAGATGAGCCTGCCGGGGCTTTGCGAGCTCGCCCAGGGCGGCACCGCCGTCGGCACCGGGCTGAATGCTCCGGTCGGCTTTGCGGAAAAGGTGGCCGAGGAAATCGCCGGCATCACCGGCCTTCCCTTCGTCACCGCACCGAACAAGTTCGAGGCGCTCGCCGCCCATGATTCCATGGTATTCAGCCACGGCGCGATCAACGCGGCCGCGGCGGCGCTGTTCAAGATTGCCAACGACATCCGCTTCCTCGGCTCCGGCCCGCGCGCCGGGCTCGGCGAACTGTCGCTGCCGGAAAACGAACCGGGATCGTCGATCATGCCTGGCAAGGTCAATCCAACCCAATGCGAGGCGATGACGCAGGTCTGCGCCCACATCTTCGGCAACAACGCCGCGCTGACCTTTGCCGGCAGCCAGGGGCACTTCGAGCTCAACGTCTACAACCCGATGATGGCCTATAATTTCCTGCAGTCGGTGCAGCTATTGGGCGACGCCGCCGTCTCCTTCACCGACAACTGCGTCGTCGGCATCGAGGCGCGCGAGGACAATATCAAGGCCGGGCTCGAGCGCTCGCTGATGCTGGTAACCGCGCTCGCCCCGAAGATCGGCTACGACAATGCCGCAAAGATCGCCAAGACCGCGCACAGGAACGGCACGACGCTGAAGGAGGAAGCGCTCGCAAGCGGGCTGGTCTCTGGGGAAGATTATGACGCGATCGTGCGCCCGGAAACGATGATCGGACCCAAATAGACCGCACGCACCTCGATGTCACTGACCTGTGACGGATCAGCGGACGCTTGACGCGAGCGTGCGATCCGTCGCGGACGAAGCCGGCTTCTCGGGAACCATGTCCGTCGCCCCGAGAACCTCGCTTTGGTCGACGGAGGCAAGGATTTCCCGCTGAAATGCCTGACGGAAAAAGCCGCTGTTTCCAATCAGAAGGAGGGCGACGGCAAAGACGGCGAGTGCTGCCGCCAGCGGTGATATGACATGATGACGAGAGGTATGCATCGCCCTGTTTCCCTAGGCTCTCAGGTCGCGTTCGAAGCGCCGAGCCCGTATGCGTCAAATATGATGGTGATCTGCCACCGATTGAAGACAGACATTCGTGAACCGACCGTCCAGCAAATGTTGACGGTGTGACCTCGCAATACGCCATTCGGTCCTTCGATCGGGTTCGCGGAAAAGATCAAATTTTACGGATATAGGGAATCTCACCGGCTCTCGGCGCCAGCAGAGCGGATGCTGCGGTCACGCCGCTTTCAATCGATTGGGATTGGGAACGGCGCTTGCCAGCGTCTTTCTGCAATTGCTTTTGCCGTTTGCCGGATCTAGAGGGTTTCCAAAATCCATGCCCACCCGGCTAGAAAGGTCCCCTCATGGCTGACGATCTCTTCCCCCTCGGCGACGACGCCACCCCCTATCGCAAACTGACGGGCGATTTCGTTTCGATCGACAGCTTCAAGGGACAGGACGTCCTCACCGTTGAGCCCGAGGGGCTGCGCCTGCTCGCGGAGGCAGCTTTCGCGGACATCAACCACCTGCTGCGTCCCGGACACCTTGCGCAGCTGGCCTCCATCCTCGCCGACCCCGAGGCGACCGACAACGACCGGTTCGTGGCCTACGACCTCCTGAAGAATGCCAATATCTCGGCTGGCGGCGTCCTGCCCATGTGCCAAGACACCGGCACGGCGATCATCATGGGCAAAAAGGGTCGTCGCGTCTGGACCGAGGGCGGCGACTATTCCGCGCTCGCCAATGGCGTGATGGACGCCTACGAAAAGAAGAACCTGCGTTATTCGCAGCTCGCGCCGCTGAAGATGTTCGAGGAAAGGAACACCAAGAACAACCTGCCGGCCCAGATCGACATCTATGAGGAAGGTACGGACGCCTACGAATTCCTCTTCGTCGCCAAGGGCGGCGGCTCCGCCAACAAGACGTTCCTCTACCAGGGCACGCCGTCGCTGTTGACGCAGGATCGCATGCTGGCGTTTCTCAAGGAAAAGATCCTGACGCTCGGCACGGCAGCCTGTCCCCCCTACCATCTCGCCATCGTCATCGGCGCCACGTCGGCGGAGATGAACCTGAAAACCGTCAAGCTGGCCTCGACGCGCTATCTCGACAGCCTGCCGACCGAGGGCTCCGAGCTTGGCCACGCCTTCCGCGACGTCGAAATGGAAAAGGAAATCCATAAGCTGACGCAGAGCCTCGGCGTCGGCGCGCAGTTCGGCGGCAAGTATTTCTGTCATGACGTACGCGTCATCCGCCTGCCGCGCCACGGGGCGTCTCTGCCGATCGGTCTCGGCGTCTCCTGTTCCGCGGACCGTCAGGCCAAGGGCCGGATTACCCGCGACGGCATCTTCCTTGAGCAGCTGGAGACGGACCCGTCCAAGTACCTGCCTGACATCGACGAGGCGAAGCTCTCGGAATCGATGGTGCGCATCGACCTCAACAAGCCGATGGCGGACATCCTCACGGAGCTGTCCAGCCATCCGGTCAAGACACGCCTCTCGCTCACCGGCACCATCATCGTCGCCCGCGACCTCGCCCACGCGAAAATCCGCGAGCGGCTGGAAAAGGGCGAAGGCATGCCCGACTACATGAAAAACCACCCGGTCTATTATGCCGGCCCCGCCAAGACGCCCGCCGGCTACGCATCCGGCTCCTTCGGCCCGACCACGGCCGGGCGCATGGACAGCTATGTCGATCAGTTCCAGTCCTTCGGCGGCTCGATGGTCATGCTCGCCAAGGGCAACCGTTCACGCGCGGTGCGCGAGGCCTGCAAGACCAACGGCGGCTTCTATCTCGGCTCGATCGGCGGCCCGGCGGCCCGCTTGGCGCTGGACTGCATCAAGAAAGTCGAGGTGCTCGAATATCCCGAACTCGGCATGGAGGCGGTCTGGAAGATCGAAGTGGTAGACTTCCCAGCCTTCATCGTCATCGACGACAAGGGCAATGATTTCTTCCAGGAGCTCAATCTGGGCTGAGCGGATCCAGCTTCGGAGGGGCGCCGTTGGGCGCCCCTTCAGAAACGCTTTTCCACGTTTGAGACAGTATTAAATAGTAGCCGGGCACGTCACTCAAATACATGGGAAGTATATAAAATTTAGCATTCGTTCTATTAATCTTTTCAAAAGAAATCTCGGTTAGATAGTAAGTGTGTCTCGTTGGGGGTTGGGAGTTCGCCTATGAGTTCGGTGATTACGCCTAAGGCGCCGGCTCCGGATGTCGCGGGGCAAATAACCTACGCCATGCGCTCGATGGGGGTTGCTCCCATACCGCGCAACTACGAGCTTTTCTACGAAGCCTACATCGGATCCAATCCCGCGCTGACGCGCGATCTCGCGGCCCTTGGCGGCACGGCGACCCAGGAAGAATTAGACGCCCTGGGGGCGCAGTACTTCACGCACAATGCCGGCGCGGTCTTCGACAACGCCCACACGCGGATCGTTGCCGAACTCGACAACGTCCTGCGCGTGCTGCGGCAGGAGCAGAACTCACTCGAGAGCTACAACAAGCTGCTCGGCGAAACGGTCCGCCGGATCAACTCCAAGAACAGCTCCAGCGCCGATCTCCTTCGCAACGCCATCGCACTCCTCAGCGAAGCCACGGGCGACACGATCTCGCATGGCGAAAAGACCGTCGAGGACGTCAGCCAGCGCTCCCAGGAAATGGACCAGGTGCGCAAGGAACTCGACGAGTACAAGCGGATCGCCAATACCGACTCGCTGACGCGGCTCTCAAATCGCCGCGCCTTCGACGACCGGCTTGCCGCTGTCTTCAACAATTCCATGAACAAGCCGGTCACGGCACTGGTGCTGGCCGATATCGACCACTTCAAGGCGATCAACGACCGCTACGGACACCCGGTCGGTGACAAGATCCTCGCCACCGTGGCCTCCGTCATTCGCGCCAATGTGCGCCGAGACATTTTCGTTGCCCGCACCGGCGGCGAGGAATTCGCGCTCTTGATCGAAGGCAACACCGCCGACGAGGTCATGACGATGTGCGAACGCGTTCGCCGAACGCTCGAAGCCACGCCGTTCAAGAATTCGCGCACCCGCATCAACTACGGACCGATCACCATTTCGCTCGGCGTATGCATGGCATCGGAGGCCGCCGAACCCGGCGAACTCTACAGCAAGACGGATATCGCGCTCTATGGCGCCAAGAATACCGGCCGCAACTGCACTTTCCTCTACGAGGAGGGGATGCAGAAGGACTTTGCGAAGAGCTGGCTTATCTACAAGACGGACGCCACCTAAAGCTTTTCCCGGATTCTACGACGCGCGTCTGGCCTCGGTCTCGATGGGTGCCTCTGCGATCTGCGGACGTTCCTTCATTTGCTCGGCCGGAGTGCGCTCGTCGAGAAACTCGCGGATGGCGGAAAGCACCGGCTCGGCGCTGACGATGCGGCGATGACCGAAACCGTTTGCCCAGAACATTCGGACATGATCGCCGGCGGCAGCGTAGGCACGGGCGTGATCAGCGCTCACCTCCTTGTCGTCCTCGGCGTGGACGACGAGAACGGGTTTGCCAAGCGCGCCCGCTGCCGCGCCTGCATCGAATTCTTCAAGTCTGCGGCCGGTGACACGGCCCACCTCCGCCTCAAGCGCTGCTTGCGCCGGCGCCCTCAATCCGATCATCTTTCCGAAGCTTGTGAAGAGATAGAGCATTTCGCTCGGCGAACCGATCACCACCATCCTGTCGGCCGCGACCGCTGTGACTTCGGGCAACAGCCCGGCCACCGAAACCATCGTCGACGCGCCCCCGAAGGAATGACCTATCGTCGCGTCGAAACGGCCGAATCTTGATTGCGCGGCAGCGATGGCCGCCACTGCCAGCCGCATATTCAGAAACCGACCCGGAGCGCGGCCATGGCCGGGAAAATCGAGCGCCACGACCTCGGCGCCAGTTTCGGCCAGTGAAAGCACCAGATCCGTCATGTAGGCGATCGACGATCCCCAGCCGTGCAGGACGAGATAGCGCCGCCGCGGACCCATTGCGCCGCCGTTCCAGCGGTAGGCGAACGCCTGCCCACCATCGAAAGAAAGCGCGATCCGTTCCGCTCCTTTGAGCCGCGCCTCCCCCTCGGCATGAACCGCCCTCGCCTTCTGCCCCTTCGGCCGGCGCGACGGCGTCAGGCAGAAGAGATGGAAAGCCGCCTTTCCGGCAAGCGTCGGCGAAAGCGCTGACAATCCGGAGAAAACAAGGCGGGTGACCTTGAGCGCGTTGGATGGCATATTGTGAATCCGAAAATGCTCAAGACTGAACAATAAAAAGTACAACGATGAACAAAAATCAAGCCTTTCCTTGGGATCATCCCCGTTTTCGCAGCTGGATCGCGGTCGCCCGGGCCTGCCAGATGATGCAGCAGTCGTTGACGCGCGCCTTGAACGACCTCGACCTCAAGCCGCCGCACCTAGACATCCTGATCAACCTCTACCGTTTCGAGGGAATCTCGCAGCAGGAACTGGCGCACAAACTCCTGGTGGGGCGCTCGAACATGAGCATGCTCCTGCCGCAGATGGAAAAGCGCGGACTGATCGAACGGCGCGGCGACGAGCGCGACAAGCGCGTCTGGCGACTTCACCTCACAAGTGAAGGACGGCGAGTGACGGAGCAGGCGATGACGATCCAGACCGCCCTTATCGAGCGCACGCTGGCAAAGACCCCGATCGATCAGTGCATGACGATCGCCGCTACCATGGAGCAAGTCATCGTCCTGCTGCAGCAGGACGAACGGCAGGACCAGAGTGCCGGGTAAGCTCGGGATGACGCTGGAGCGCCCTCGCTTCCTATCAGCGTGGCTTCTCCGAAACATCTCGGCTCATGCCCTTGGCCTTCAACTCGTCCTCGTAAGCCGCAAACAGTTCAGGGCCTTTCTCGCCGAGTTCCCTGAGATAGACCCAGGTGTAGATACCGGTGTCGTGCATGTCGTCGAAGCCGAGGCGGACGGCATAGTTGCCGGTCGGCGTAACGGCTATGATGGCGACGTTGCGCTTGCCCGGCACCGTCAGCTTCTGCCCCGGCCCGTGCCCCTGCACTTCCGCCGAGGGGGAAAGCACACGCAGCATCTCGGCCGGAAGATCGAAGTGCGCGCCGTCGTCGAAGGTCACGAGAAGGTGCTGCCGGTCCTTTGAAACCTTCAGTTCGGTCGGCCAGACATCGCTCATCGATTTTCCCCACGCTCGTCCCGGATGTTTGAGGAGTAGGACGGCATCTGCGGCGGTGCAAGCCCGTTTTCGCCATATGCTGCCTGCGAGCGCCGGCTTGCGGCTTTCGCCGGTCCTAATCTGATGATAAGGCGGGCCGTCCCGACCAATAGATGCGACCGCATGCCAAAATTCTCCGCCAATCTCGGCTTCCTTTGGCCGGACATACCTCTCCTCGCGCGGATCGAGGCAGCAGCCCGCGCTGGTTTCGTGGCAATCGAATTGCACTGGCCTTACGACACGCCGGCGCTGGACGTACGAGATGCCTGTGTGGCGCACGGCGTCCGACTGCTAGGGCTGAATGCCGCCTTCGGCGATGCGGCAAGCGGCGATTTCGGTCTGGCGGCCCTGGAAGGCCGGCGGGCGGATTTCGAAGCGTCCGTGCTGCAGGCGATCGCCTACGCGCGCGAAGCGGGAGCGTCGGCGATCCATGTGCTGGCCGGCAACGTGCCGCAGGAAAGGAAGCGGCAAGCGAGCGCCGTGTTCGTGGAAAACCTCAGCTTCGCCGCGCGCGAGGCACCCGACCTGACGCTTCTCCTCGAACCGCTCAACAGGCGCGACCGGCCGGGTTACTTCTATTCGACCATTGAGGAGGCCGCGCAACTGATCGAAGAGGTCGCCGCCCCCAATCTGGCCCTGATGTTCGACGTTTATCATGTTGCGATCAGCCAGGGCGACGTGCTTCGCCGCCTTCGAAAATTCATGCCCTTGATCGGCCATGTCCAGATCGCAGCCGTGCCGAGCCGGGCCGAGCCCGACGAGGGTGAAATCGCCTATGGGGCGGTCTTTGCGGAACTCGATCGTCTCGGCTACGGCGGATGGGTCGGCTGCGAATATCGCCCACGCGGTGCTACGGACGACGGTCTGCGCTGGACGCAGTCGCTCGGGGTTCGGCTGTCATGAGCTTTGAAGACCGAACGAAGGCGCAACTGGACGCCCGCCTGTCCATTTCGGCGGTTTCCCTTGACCTAACAATCGCCTAAGCACACATTTAGAGGGATGTGGAGATTATCGTGAATAGCATCGTTGGCCCTGTCGGCAGCGCCTCTCCGCTTGGTGCGGAAACGTCCCCCATGATCGACCCTTTCGGCCGGGCGGTCACCTATCTGCGTGTTTCAGTGACCGACCGCTGCGACTTCCGCTGCAGCTATTGCATGTCCGAGCACATGACATTTCTTCCCAAGAAGGATTTGCTGACGCTCGAAGAGCTGGAACGCCTCTGTTCGGCCTTCGTCGCCAAGGGCGTGCGCAAGATCAGATTGACGGGCGGCGAGCCTTTGGTTCGCAAGAACATCATGTTCCTCGTCCGTGCGCTCGGGCGAAAAGTGGATGCCGGTGAGCTCGACGAACTGACGATCACCACGAATGGTTCGCAGCTGGCCCGGTACGCTGAGGAACTCCATGACTGCGGCGTCAGGCGCATCAACGTTTCGCTCGATACGCTCGATCCCGACAAATTCCGCGCCATCACCCGCTGGGGCGATCTTGCCAAGGTGATGGAGGGGATCGATGCCGCACAGAAAGCCGGCCTCCGTATCAAGCTGAATGCCGTAGCGCTCAAGGATTTCAACGAAGCGGAAATTCCCGAACTTCTGCGCTTCGCCCATGGCCGCGGCATGGACCTGACTGTCATCGAGACGATGCCCATGGGCGAAATCGAGGAGGACCGGACGGACCGCTACCTGCCGCTGTCCAAGCTTCGCGCCGATCTCGAACGTCAGTTCACGCTAACCGATATCGGCTACCGCACCGGCGGCCCTGCCCGTTATGTCCAGGTTGCGGAAACGGGTGGCAGGCTCGGCTTCATAACGCCGCTCACCCATAATTTCTGCGAGCGTTGCAATCGCGTGCGCCTGACCTGCACCGGCACGCTCTATATGTGTCTCGGGCAGAACGACGCAGCCGACTTGCGCCTGCCGCTGCGCGCCTCCGACGACGACGCCCTGCTCTTCTCAGCTATCGATGAAGCCATCACGCGTAAGCCGAAGGGACACGACTTCATCATCGACCGGGAACACAATCGCCCCGCCGTCGCCCGCCATATGAGTGTCACCGGGGGCTGACGGGCCGGCGCCGGCGACGCTCCAAACAAACTCGCGTCCTCCGTGCAACAGTGGGCGCAAATAGACACCACATCCTCAGGAAGTTCGCCCTCCTTATCATTCTCATCCGGCCGGATCCAAGCTAGACGTGCGCACGGAGAGACGGGGGAATCGGTTCATGGCGCGCACGAGGAATACGCAGGGTGCACTTTACATGGCCGCGGCCATGGCCGCCTTCTCGTGCAGCGACGCGCTATCGAAATCGGTGATTTCGGTGATGAATGCCGGCCAGATCATGTTTCTGCGCGGCATCGTCACAAGCATCCTCGTCTATCTGCTGGCGTGCCGCATGGGCGCGTTGCGGTCGTGGAAGGTCATTCTGCAGCCGATGGTGATGCTGCGGGTCATCTTCGAGGCGCTCGCCGCCGCCACCTATATCACCGCACTCGGCATGATGCCGATCGCCAACGCTTCGGCCATTCTGCAGTCGCTGCCGCTCGCCGTCACCCTGTTCGCCGCGCTGTTTCTCAAGGAACCCGTCGGCTGGCGGCGCTGGTCGGCGATCGTCATCGGCTTCATCGGCGTGCTGATCATCATCAGGCCAGGGCCGCAGGGCTTCACGGCCGCGACGTTGCTCGTCGTCGCGAGCGTCTTCGTCACCGCCGGTCGCGATCTTGCGACCCGTTACGTCGACAAGGACGTGCCCTCTTTGATGGTGACGGTCTGCACCGCGATCTTCATCACCTTCTTCGGTGCGGCGCTGATCGCGCCCTTCGGCGGCTGGAGGCCCATCACCCCGACGTCGCTCACCCACATCATCCTCGCCGCCGTCATGGTACTGATCGGCTATCAGACGGTAATCCAGGCGATGCGCACCGGCGACATTTCCGTCGTCGCGCCGTTCCGCTATTTGAGCCTCATCTTTTCCGCGCTGCTCGGCCTGATATTCTTCGGCGAAATGCCGGATTTCTGGACTGGCGTCGGTTCGCTGATTGTCATCGCTTCCGGACTCTATACCTTCTATCGCGAAAGCAAGCGGCCGCAGGCAACGCCGCTGGCCCAGGAATCCGAGCCGCGCGTACCGGCATAGAGATAGACCGATGAGAGGTTTGGCGCTGACACCGCAGTCCATCCCCGCCGTCATCCTTGCCGGCGGGCGTTCCAGTCGCATGGGCAGCAACAAGGCCTTCGCAATCCTCGGAAGCGAAACCCTGTTGGCGCGCGTTGCGCGGAGGGTCGCCCCGCAGGCCAAGAGCGTGACGCTCAATGCGGATCCGGACTGGCCCGATGCGCTTGGCCTCGACCTCGTCGCCGATCCCGTCGAGGGCAAGGCCGGGCCGCTTGCGGGTGTCCTGGCCGCTCTGCTCCACACGATCGAGCACCATCCCACCGCCTCGCATGTTGCGACCGTTGCGGTCGACAGCCCATTCTTTCCGCCGGACCTGATCGCAACGCTTGCCGACTCGATCCGCGCTGTGGATGAGATAGCGGTCGCCACCTGCGAAAGCCGCGAGCATTCGGTATTCGGCCTCTGGCCGGTCAGTGCCGCGGATGATTTGCGCCACTTCATCGCCGAGGACGAGAAACGCCGGGTCAGAGGCTTCCTCGAACGCCACGCCGTCAAGCGCGTGAATTTTCCCGCGATCGAGACGCTGGCAGGCAGGTTCGATCCCTTCTTCAACGTCAATGCGCCTGACGACCTGATCGCGGCGCGAGCATGGCTGGAGGCCCTGGAAGGATGATGTCGCCCGCAAACACCACACAAGCCGCCCCAAGGATCTTCGGTATCGCCGGCTGGAAGAATTCCGGCAAGACCGGGCTGATGGTACGTCTTGTCGCCGAATTCACGCGCCGGGGCTACCTGGTTTCAACGATCAAGCATGCCCATCACGACTTCGACATCGACAAGGTCGGCGCCGATAGCTTTCGCCATCGCGAGGCCGGCGCCCATGAAGTGACGATCGTGTCCGGCACGCGCTTTGCCATCATGCACGAGCTGCGCGGTGGCCCAGAGCCGAGCTTCGAGGAGATCCTCGCCCGTATCGCACCCTGCGATCTGGTGCTGATCGAGGGGTACAAGCGCGAGCCGATCCCGAAGATCGAGGCGCGCCGGCAAGAAGCGGCCAATCGCGAGCCGCTCGCACCGCAAGACCCCCATATCGTCGCCATCGCCTCCGACCACCCCGTCGATGACGCAGGCTCGCTTGCCGTCTTCGATCTCGACGACACGCAGACGATCGCCGACTTTATCGCGACGAAGCTAGGGCTGCCTGAAAAGGGATAGAGGCCGCGGGCGATGGCCTTAGGTCAGCACAGTGGCCGCCGTTCTCCCGGCGGCCACTGTTGGGAGGCATCTCAATCCCGCTGCGCGACCGGGCGCACCAGCGCGGTGACGCGGCGGATGGTAACGCGGCGGTTTTCCTGTTCCGGACCCGCCGTATTCACCTTCAGGTACTGCTCGCCGTAGCCCTGTGTCGTCAGGTTTTCCGGCGGTATGCCGTAGACATCCGTGAGCAGGTTGGCGACGGATTCGGCGCGTTCGTCGGACAGGATCAGGTTGCTTTGCGCCGCGCCGACGGCGTCCGTGTGGCCTTCGATCAGGAAGGTCTCGCTCGGCTCCTTTTCCACGATCTTGCTGATCGCATCGGCAATTCCGCGCAGCGTCTTTGCCTGGGCCATCGGGATATCGGCGCTGCCGGTCGCAAAGGTGATCGTATCAAGGTCGATGCGCCGGACCTTGTCACGGATACGGGCGGAGTAGCGCACTTCATTCAGCGAATAGACCCGCTCCACCGGTTCGACCGGCGGCTCGCGCAGGAAGTCGTAGTAGTCGCGGTTGCGGTCGCCGCTGGTGTCGATGATGTACTGGTTCAGCGGGATGCGCAGCCGCATCGGCGGCAGTTCGTCGCCGGGATCGCGGAAGTAGTCGTCGCCATAGCGCTGGTCCTCCAGCTCCGGCGAGTAGAACAGCACGTATTCACGGCCACGCGCATCTATGCGGGAACGCTGGATGACGTCGCCGTAGCGGTTGCGCACGGTGACGATGCGATCACCATCCGGGCGCGCAATGGTTTCGCGATAGCGGTCGCGCGCGAGCTCTTCATAAACCGGGCGCTCGCCGTCGCGGGTGAAGCGTCGCGAATCGTCATGGCGAACAAAGGCGCCGTCGCCGTAGTTCATGATAACGCGGTTGTCGCGGCTATCCTGGATCTGGGCCCCCTGGGGAGCTGCGAAAGACGGACGACGGTCAAGGCGCCGGCCCTGTTCGCTGGTCACCGCCTCGATGCGAACCGGAGCCTGGTTGCCACCGCCGACACGCTGCGCGTCGGCATCCGAGGTCGGCGCGCGCACGGTCGCGGGCGCTGCCGGCTGAGCGGCCTGTCCTTGTCCGTCCTGTTGCCCGTTCTGTTGACCGTTCTGACGTTGACCACGATGCCCGCGACGGGCGGCGTCCTTGTCGCTGTCGAGCACGGCGGCGCCGTTCTGCACCGGCAAGATCACCGGGCCTGTGCTTGCGGCGGGGTTCTCCGCGATCTTCTTGCGGCGTTCGAGTTCCGCGGGCGAGACCTGCTCGCCGCCGAGCGGTGCGGCTTCCTGCACGCCGCCCGAAGGTGCTGCTGGTGCCGCCTCGGCCTTGGCGGGCGCGGTTGGCTCGGCGGGAGCCGGCGTGTTTTCCGCAGGCGCGGCAGCCTTCTCGGGCGCCGGTGGCTGCTGGGCCGGCTGGGGCTGTACCGCCTCCTTCGCACCCTCGGTCTGCGCGGGCGCCTCTCCGGCCGGCTGCGCCGGTTCGGCGGATTGCTCCTGCTTCTTCTGGTGCTTCTTCGGCGGTTGCTGTTCGGCAGGTGCCGGTGCGGCCTGCTGCTGGCCCTCCGCGGCTGGCTGAGTCGGTTCAGCGGCAGGCTGCGCCGGTTCGGCGGACTGTTCCTGCTGCTTCTTCTGGTGCTTCTTTGGAGGCTGCTGTTCAGCCGGCGCGGGCTCGGCCTGCTGCTGGCCCTCCGCGGCTGGCTGCGCCGGTTCGGCGGACTGTTCCTGCTTCTTCTGGTGCTTCTTGGGCGGCTGCTGTTCCGCCGGCGCGGGTGCGGCCTGCTGCTGAACCTCGGCGGCGGGCGGCGCCGGTTCGGCGGACTGCTCCTGCTGCTTTTGGTGCTTCTTGGGTGGCTGCTGTTCTACCGGTGCGGGCGCGGCCTGCTGCTGCTCGACGGCCGGCTGGGCCAGCGCTGCGGGCTCTTCCTGCTGCTTGTGCTTCTTGTGAGGCTGCTGCTCTTCCTGCGCTTGTACCGGCTGCGCTTCCGGCTGAGCTGGCGCCGCGGGTGCCTGCGGCTGCTCTGCCTGGACTGGCGCTGGCTGGGCTTCGCCCTGCCCCTCTGCCGCGTGCTGCTTGTGCTTGGGCTTCAATTCCTCTTCCGCTGCGGCCGGCGCCTGTTCCGGCGCTGCCTGCTGCTGCGGCTCCGCCGGCGGCTGTGGCTGTTCCGGTTGCGTCTGCTCCTGGGCAACCTCGATGCCATCAGCTCCCTGCACGTCCGCCGCCGCGACGCTGACGGGTGCCACCGCCGGCTCGCGCAACAGGGCAGCGCCTGCCGGCTGCAGCATCAGCGAAAGCGACAACAGCGGAAAGGCGGCACTTGCGAACAGTCTGGATCTGGTACCCATGAGGTCTCCTCTTTCAATTTGATTCTTCGTCTCGAAAAACGAGCCATGCTGCACATCGTCAAGCAATGGGGCCGATTTCCGATCCGGCGGAGGCCAAATCACGGCCTTCCGCAGTTTGTTCCGAACTTTCTAGGAAGCGCGGAATTAACCCGCCATGAACATGACTGCCAGCCACCGTTCAGCTTGCCGCCCTGAAAAGGCCCATTAACCCCGCATATGCGACGCAATACCCCGTTGCATTTTTGCTCAAAACGAGAAGAGTGTCTTATTAAGGCGAGCCTAATAAAGCTGCAGCCGATTATGCCGCCGTCGAAAACAACAAGAGCCGGCGGCCACCAACAGAGAGGAAGAACATGCGCAATTCCACCCGTTTGCTCGCTGCCGTGTCGCTCGCCGTCATGTCGCTCGCCGGCGGCGCTGCAATGGCTGAAGACACACTGACCTTCGGCACAGACGCCACTTACCCGCCCTTCGAATCGCTCGACGCGTCGGGCAAGTTCCAGGGCTTCGACATCGAAGTCGTCCAGGCACTCTGCGATCACATGAAGATCACGTGCACCTTCGTGAACCAGGACTTTGACGGCATCATTCCGGCCCTGCAGGCCAAGAAGTTCGACGCCATCATTTCGTCCATGTCGATCACGCCGGAGCGCCTGAAGAAGGTTGACTTCACGTCCAAGGTCTACAACACGCCGCCGGCCGTCGCCGTGCCTAAGGATTCGAAGATCACCGAGCCGACCAATGCCGGTCTTGCCGGCAAGACCATCGGCGCGCAGTCCTCGACCACCCACGCCAACTACGCGACCGTCCACATGAAGGATGCGGAGCTGAAGCTCTATCCGACGCCCGACGAGTACAAGCTCGATATCGCTTCCGGACGCCTCGATGCCGTCATCGACGACGTCGTCGTTCTCTCGGAATGGACGAAGTCCGAATCCGGCAGCTGCTGCAAGGTCCTCGGCACCCTGCCCGTCGACAAGGAGATCAACGGCGAAGGCGCCGGCATTGCAGTTCGCAAGGGCGACGACGCGCTCCGCGAAAAGCTGAACGAAGCCATCAAGACGATCCGTACCGACGGCACCTACAAGAAAATTCAGGACAAGTATTTCGATTTCGACGTCTACGGCGGTTGATCCGCTATAGATTTCTTGCGACAGGTGAATGGCGGAAGACTTGCTCTTCCGCCATTTTTGATTGAGAACAGTAAGATAAGATAAATTCGGCGTGAAGCCGCAGGGGAATTATGGCATGAGCGGATTGTTTTCCGCCCTCGGCTCGTTTTGGGCCTGGTTGAACACGATTTTCGATCCTTTATGCGGGCCTGCCGGCCTCTTCACCTGGTTGGGCCGCGGCACGATCATTGCTTGCGGCGACGCTGGCTGGGGCGATGAAATAGCCTTTGGCCTGAAGGTGACGATCAGCGTCGCCTTGGCCACGCTTCCTGTCGGGCTTTCGATTGGCTTCCTGGTCGCGCTTGCCCAGCAGTCCGAGGAGCGGTCGCTCAGAACCGCCGCCGGCATCTTCACCACCATCTTTCGCGGCCTGCCAGAGCTGCTGACGCTCTTCATCGTCTATTACGGCATGCAGATCCTCATCCAGGCCGTCCTCGCCTCCTTCGGCTATGACGGCCGCGTCGAGATCAACGCCTTCGTCGCCGGCATGATCGCCCTTGCCGTCGTCTTTTCGGCCTATTGCTCGGAAGTTCTCCTGTCGGCGTTCAAGGCGATCCCGAAGGGACAATACGAAGCCGGGGATTCGCTCGGTTTCCACCGCGGCCGTACCATGTCGCTCATCATCGTTCCGCAACTGATCCGCATCGCCCTGCCGGGCCTCGGGAACCTCTGGATGAGCCTGCTGAAGGATACGTCCTACGTCTCGATCATCGGTCTCTCCGACATCCTGCGCCAGACGGGCATCGCGGTGCGCTACACCAAGCAGCCGTTCTTCTTCTATCTGATCGCCTGCCTGCTTTATCTGCTGCTGGCCGTGATCTCCTCGGTGGGGCTCGGCTACATCGATCGCTGGACCAAGCGCGGGGAGGTACGTCGATGAGCCACGCCGCAGCTCTCATCCCGGCGCAACCCGCACCGCCGCGGACAAAGACGGCCGTGACCTCCGCGCGCCTTCTCGGCTACGGCCTGCTGGCGCTCTGGATCCTGTTCGGCCTGGCGCTCATCCTGCTCATGGTGACGAACTGGGACAACGACAAGTTCTTCAAATACGGCCCGCGCTTTCTAAGCGGCCTGTGGACCACCGTGACACTGGTCGTCATCTCCTTCATCTGCGGCGTGATCCTCTCGCTACCCGTGACGCTTGCGCGGATGTCGAAGAACCGCTTCCTCAACGGCCTTGCCTACGGCTACATCTACATCTTTCGCGGCACGCCCCTCTTGGCGCAGCTCTTTCTCATCTACTACGGGCTTGGCGCTTTCCGTCCGGAGCTCGAATCGGTCGGGCTTTGGTGGTTCTTCCGCGAAGCCTGGTATTGCGGCCTCTTCTCGCTGACGATCAATACGGCCGCCTATCAGGCCGAAATCCTGCGCGGCGCGATCCAAAGCGTGCCGCGCGGCCAGCACGAGGCCGCCGCCTCGCTCGGCATCCACACGCTGGTCACCCTCTATAAGGTCGTCATCCCGCAGGCGCTGATCGTGGCGCTTCGGCCTTACGGAAACGAGATCATCATCCTGGTGAAGAGTTCCGCGGTCGTGGCGATCATCACCGTCTACGACCTGATGGGCCAGACGCGCTACGCCTTCTCGCAGACCTACGACTACCAGACCTATCTCTGGGCGGCGATCTTCTATTTTGCGATCGTCGAGGCCCTGCGTCACCTCTGGGCGTCGATCGAGGCTCGCTTGACGCGGCATTTGAAGCGCTAGCGTAGCGGCGGCGGGCATCCGCGATGCGCTCGAGAACTGGCTTGCGTTTCGCGCAACGCCATGCGTTCTTTGTCTGTTCTTGAATTCAGCCGATCTTTGTGTCATGCCTGATCAGTCGCTTTCGTTTCGATCGCGACGGGGGCTGGGCTGGCCGTATGGACGATGCTGAAACGATCATCGCGATGGAGCGACGGGCGCTGGTGCGTTGGTGCAAAGGCGATCCATCCGGCTTTCTTGAGATCAGCGCACCCGACGTCGTCTATTTCGATCCGATAGTGCCCCGCCGTCTCGATGGTCTGGAGGCGCTGACGACTTACTACGAGGGCGTCCGTGGGAAGATCATCGCGGCACGTTTCGACATCCTTCATCCGCTGGTGCAGTTCATCGACAACACCGCGGTGCTGACCTTCAACTACATTTCCTATGAAGGCAACGAAGGACGGCGCCTGCGTTGGAACTGCACGGAGGTCTTCCGGCACGACCCCAACGGCTGGAAGATCGTCCAGACCCACTGGTCCCTCACGCAGAACGGGCGCTGACGTCCGAGCCTCGCCCTCAAGCCCATCACGAGCGACGGAGCGGACTCCGACTAGGCACCCACATTTAGCAGCACTCCCTGCCATGTGTTGCCAACATATTGATTTTTTGACATAAATTGCGTTCTTGCTACAATTCTCAAGCCTCGCTTAACCTTGGCGTGCTTCCATTTCGTGGTGGCGCACGCCACTCGCGGGCGCATTAGGAGAAAGCGAGAACCGCATGCACACTGAAATGGAAAAACAGCTCAAGGGCTATGGGCTCACAACCGCGCAGATCCTTTACCGCCTCCCCGACCATCAGGCGATCCTGCAGAGCTATGTCTGGCAGGACTACGACCTGGCGCCGGATTTTCCCGAGATGCGCAGTTTCCTGAAATTCTGGCAGGAGCGGCTGGACGGACCGCTCCACTCCGTGCGTTACGTGCACCGCAAGCTGATCTCGGCGACGGAATGGCGCGCGCTAAAGGGTGAACTCATCCTCCATTGAGGCAAACCGTCGATCCCGGCGTCAGACATGCGCCTCGCCGTGCGCCAGATCGCCCTCGTCCCTTTCGCGGTGAACGGTGGCGAAGAGAACGCCGGCATTGGCGATCAAGACGAGGATTATGACCAGCCAGCCCGGCACCGGGCCAAGAGCCGCGTTGTCGATCACATAGTACCAGGATTGTGGCTGCAACTGAGCCACCCCTTCCACCTGCAGCTTCGGCGTAGAGATTTTCAGGCTCCAGGCAAGAAACAGAATGAAATACATCCAGCAATAGTTACGCCCGAGCCGACGCTGGACCGCGTCGCGGTAGCTGAGCAGAAACACCGGCGCGCGCAGGCTCTTTGCAATCGCTGCGGCCCAATCCGGATGAAGCTCCGCCTCCGGCGACAGGATCTGCGCGAAATAGTTTCGCTCAAGCAAGCGAACCCTGGCACGGTAGACGTCGAAGAAGCGGTACCGCCGCGCCTCTATCAGCAATAGCAGCGTGACGAGCATCATGCCGAAGATCAGCACGCCATGATGCGAAGTCGGCGTCGAGAGCGAAACCGACAGCAGCGCCGCAACGACCGTGATCGCCCAATTCGTCGTCCTGTCGATGCGGTCGCGCCAACTGGTCATGCGCGCAAGTTCGCCGCGATAGTAGTGGCTAAGCGTATTGGTGATCTCGGAGGCTGTGGCAGGCAAGGAAGGCCGTTTCCGCTCGGTGGCGCCGCTGTCCAACAAGGTGTGTGTTGTAAGTTCCGAAGCCATGGCCGATCCTCCGATTTTCTTGGTCCTTGCGCTTTTTGTTTTTCAGCTGCGAACGCGCCCTCCGCGCGCCAAGCACCGCAAACGGGATTGTGCTCCCAGCGCGAAAGCATTGCAAAAGGCAAGCAGTCGCCGTAGAGGACTGAAAAACGAATGCTAGGTGACGCCATGAAGAAGATCGATGAAGAAGCTCTGGCAGAGGCCTATAACCGCGCGCTTGCCTTGGAGAAGTCCGGCGACGTCGACGCAGCCGTCAAGGCCTACCAGCACGTACTCGAGCTCGATCCTGATGACCACGGCGGCGCGGCCGTGAGGATCGCGTCCATGGGGCGCGGGGAAACGCCGATGAAGGCACCCGACGCCTATGTCGAGACGCTCTTCGACCAGCATGCGGAAGTCTTCGAAGACGTCCTCGTCGAACAGCTCGGCTATCATGTCCCGATGCTGGTGCGCCAGCGCCTGCAGGCGCTGCATCTCGGCCCGTTCCGTCGCCTGCTCGACCTCGGTTGCGGCACCGGGCTGACGGGCGGCACGCTGCGCGACGTGGTCGGCGACATGACCGGCATCGACATCTCCGAAAAGATGGTCGAGGTCGCCCACGAGAAGGATCTCTACGAGACCCTCTTCGTCGCCGAAGTCGAGGATTTTCTCGACGACAACGACGAGGAGCTCTTCGACATCATCACCGCCACCGACGTGCTGCCTTACCTCGGCGCGCTGGAGCCGCTCTTCTTTGGCGCAGCCGACAACATGACGCCGGGCGGCCTTTTCATCTTTTCCTCCGAGACGCTGCCCGAAGGCGTTCTTGCGGGCCGCTCCTTCATGGTCGGCCCGCACCAGCGCTTCGCCCACGCGCTTTCCTATATCCGCGACCGCCTCGCCGACACCGGCTTCGACGTGCTCGAAGTCACCGACATCAATGTCCGCATGGAAGACGGCAAGCCGACGCCCGGGCACCTTGTGATCGCCAAGTATCGCAGCGAGGCGTAGGCAGGGGGAAGCCGCCACGCTCGCGCAGGACATGAGATTGAACCAACCCTGAATTGCAGCCGATTTATAGAAGCGACCCCTAATATTCTGTAGCTTCATCGTTGCGGCGTTGGGGGATGTAGGGATGGAGCATGTACAGGATGCTTCCTGGCAGGGCGTTCTACTGATCGCGCTGCCTTGGCTCAAGAGCTTATGGGCGCAACTCGACGGGATAGCGCTGACGATCGCGCTTCTGACGCCGCTCCTCCTCCTGCATGGCCGGACCCAGGTGCGAAAACGCCGGTTGCGTCACCTGCGCGACTTCGTCGCCTCCTATCCCGCGACCGATCGCGCCGCCTCGGGTTCCGTGTCGGGTCCTGCGAACTCCGGCGGCCAGCAGCCGACCAATCCGTCGCTCGAGTTCGCCGTTTCCAAGTATACCTCCGATCTCCTGCCAACCGACCTTACCGGCGCAGACATGACCGTTCGTCGACGGCTGGAGGGGGCCATGTCGCTGCCTCGGCGCCTGATGAGGGGCGTCGGGTTCCAGATGTTGGTGTCGGCGCTCGGCTTTTCGATCCTGACCTATTTCGGCTTCAGCTACCTGCGCCTGGGAATAGGGAAGTGCCTGATAGCGGACGCCGCCTCTTGCGGCGCTCCCATAGTCACCAACCAACAATTGGAGCTTATCGGCGCAATCGCGTTCGCCGGAGCTTTTGTCAGCGCCCTCAGGATTTTCGTGCGAAGTCTCGCCGTCTTTGACCTCACCGCTTACACCTTCCTGCGACAATCCGCCGAGATACTAAGCTCGGTCATTGTCGTCGTTCTCCTCTTCCGCGCTTTCCCCGACCCGATCACGCCGGTGCAGACGTTGCTTCTCGGCGAGGGTACCAAACCGTCAGAAGACATTTCCTGGGTATGGATGGCGTTGGCACCCTTGCTGGCCATGCTGCCAGGCGGTGCCGTCAAATTCCTGTTTGTGCGGATGCAGAGCGTCGTCGGCTGGATCAAGCTGGACGACGATCGCTTCAATCGGATCACCCGCGCGGTGCCGCTCGACGTCATCGACGGCATCGACTACTGGACCCGCTTCCGCCTTGAGGAATGCGGCATCTTCGACGTCCAGAACCTTGCCACCTATAACCCGATCCTGCTGGACGTCGAGACGCCCTTTGGCATCTATCGCTGCATCGACTGGGTGGCGCAGGCGCAGCTCTGCTGCGTGACCGGACTGGAGCGCTTCCTGCTGCTTCGGGAAATGAACGTGCGAACGATCTTCGACCTCGAGCGGGCGATCGATTTCAACAGCGGCCGGACGGCAACCTGTACAACTGGCACGCCGGGCCCCGACGAATACGATACGATATTCGCTGGCATCCTCCTGATGGCGACCAGCACCATGAAAGACGTCAGTACCATCAGCGGCATCCAGCCCTTCATCAAGGAAGGCGACGCGATAAAGCTGGCGTCGATCGAGGACTACTGCCTCTGGGCGCGCCGGATGATCGCGACCGAGCCGAAACGGGAGAAGGCCTGCGTTGAGCATCTGATGGCCTGGATCTCGGATGACATCCATATCCGCCGCCTGCGGCGGATATGGCAGGACATGTCCGACAATCTCGGCCCGCGCTCTGCCCGGCTCGACAATCTTCCCGATGACGATGCCTGCCGCGACTGCAAACCCGAATGCCAACCTTGTGATCCGCCGCAGAGCGATAAGCCGGCCACCGACGAGAAGCCGGCACCGAATGCGAATGTTGCGGAAACCTCCGAGGCAGAAGTGAAGGACGATGACGCCCCTCCTGCGGACGTAGACAAGTGAGATGGACCTCGAAGGGCGCTATGCGCCAACTTTCTCCTCGCCCAGTATCGCCGCCAACAGCTTGCCCTCGAGCTCGGCAAGCGCCGGATTGCCGTGGCGGCGGGGGTGCGGGTGCGGGATTGCTAGGTCGAGCGCTATGCGACCCTGGTCGAGAACCACCACACGGTCGGCGAGGTGGACAGCCTCGCTGACGTCGTGGGTCACGAGCAGCGCCGTGAACCCGAGTTCCTTCCAGACGCGGGCGAGCAGCTGCTGCATGCTGATGCGCGTCAGCGCGTCAAGCGCGCCAAGCGGCTCGTCGAGCGCCAGGATGCCGGGGCGGCTGACCAGCGCGCGAGCAAGCGCCACGCGCTGACGCTGGCCACCGGAGAGACGGGCGGGCCACTCGCCGGCCTTTTCCGTGAGCTGCACTTCAGAGAGCACGGCGCCCACCTTGCGCTTCGCCTCCAGCGGCGGTGCCCCCTCGCCGAGCCCGACCGCCACATTGTCGGCGACCGTCGCCCACGGCAGCAACCGCGGTTCCTGAAAGACGATGCGGGCGTTCGGCCATGCCGCCTCTTCCCCGGCCGTCTTGAAAGTCACATGACCACCGGTTGGCTCGTCCAGACCCAACAGGATGCGCAGCAGTGTGCTCTTGCCGCAGCCGCTCTTGCCGATCACGGCCACGAACTGACCGGCGGGAACATCGAGATCGATGCCGCGCAGCACGCGGTTTCCGCCGAAGGTCTTTTCGAGGCCGCGGATGCGGATAGCGGCAGCGCCGGTCGCCGCCACCGGCGGACGCAGATCGCCGCCGGCCTCGTCCCCATTCGCGCTGTGGCGCTCGCGCTCGATGATTGCCATGGTCCTCTCCTTAGACCGTTTCCGTTTTTCTTCGAAACCACAGTACACGACTCAAGTTTGGCGGAAGCGTTTTGGGCAAGCGGTTGTCCATGCGAGTTCAGCGTTTTTGGGCTGATGGATGATATGGTTTCGCAGGGCATCGAAACCGATGCGGAACC